>CAISTY010000276.1 GCA_903888515.1 Akkermansiaceae bacterium
CCAGCGAGGAGCGTGCCGTTCGCGGTCGTGTAGCCGACCGTAGCCGCGTTGGTGGCGCTGTCGCGAGTGACGGTGAGAATGGCAAAACCCGCGCCGATTTTGTAGGACATGGTGGTTTGCGCGAAGGAGAACAGGCCATCCTCGTTATCCTGGACCACGAGTGCCCGTGACGCGGACTTCCACCCGCTGGCGGCGGCGCTCACCGTCACGGTTTGCGCGCCATCACGCGCGGTATCGTCCACCGGTGTCACGCTGAAGGCGACGGAGGTCACCCCGACCGGGATGGTGACGGTGGCGGGAAAACTCAACTCGGTGCCCGGAGTGGCGCTCAGTGCCACGGTCAGGGCGGTGGTCGCGGCATAGGGTATGCTGACGGATCCGACGTTGGTGCAAACGCCCCAGCCCTCCGCAACATGATCGGGCAGCGTGAGGGTGAGAACCATGTCGTCGTCCAGCACGTTGAGCGTCGAGCTGCCGGTCGTCCAAGCGGCCACGGTGGCGGTCACGGTGGCGCTCTGCGTGACGTCGTAAAGTGTGTCGTTAGGAACCGTTAGATTGAAGGCTGCCGAGGTGGCGCCTGCAGGAATGACAACCGTGGCGGGAACGGTCAGTTCGGAGGTATCACTGCTGGCCAAGGCAACCGTCACATCGGTGTCCACGGCCTGCGACACACGCACCGTCCCGGCATTGGCCAGCACGCCGCCGTTTTCGGTCACATTGGCGGGCAGTTCCACCGTCAGGGTCGCCGTTTCGTTGTCTTGGACAAGCAGACTGCACAACTCCGTCGTGGTGCCACAGACGAGGGTGAGTTGGACCGTGGGAGAGCCGTTGAGCAGGGCGTCATCCACTGCGGTGATGTCGAAGGATACAACCTGCTGGCCGGCGGCGACCGGCACCGTGTCCGGGATGCCGAGACGCGCGGGATGGGACGCCGTGATCGTTAGATTGGTAGCCGCCGTAGCGGCCTGCGGCAGGCACAACCAGACGGTGCCTGTTTCTCCTTCAATGAGGCGGGCAGGGGTGTAGGTGCGGCCTGGCGCTGTGCCCGTAGTGGTAATCTGGACCGTGGCCACCGCGTTGCGGCCCAGCCCGGCAGAGGTTGAGGGATTTTCCAGTTTCACGGAAAGCGTCCCGGCGGTGCTGCCCAGAATTGGCACGAGGAGCGTCTGTTGGGTTTGACCGGCCGTGAAGTTGAGGATGCCGGAGACCGCCTGGTAATGGGTGCCCGCGAGGAGCGTGCCGTTCGCGGTCGTGTAGCCCACCGAGGCGGGATTCGCCGCGTCGGTGCGAGTGACCGTTAGAACGGCAAAACCCGCGCCGAGCTTGTAGGATACGCTGGTTTGCGAGAAGGAGAACAGGCCGTCCTCATCGTCGTAAACCACCATGGATGACGTCGCGGTTTTCCATCCGGACAGGGAGGCGTTCACCGTCACGGTCTGCGCGCCGTCGCGCGTGGTGTTGTCCACTGGCGTGAAGCTGAATGCGACGGCGGTCGCACCCGCCGGGATGGTGACGGTGGCGGGCAGGGGCAACTTGTCGCTCAGGTTCGCGCTCAGGGCCACCGTCAAGGCGGTGGTCGCGGCATAGGGAATACTGACGGATCCACTGTTGGTGCAAACGCCCCAGCCCTCGGCGACATACTGCGGCAGGGTGAGGGTGAGCACCATGTCATCGTCCAACACGTTGAGCGTCGTGCTGCCGGTCGTCCAACCGGTCACCGTAGCCGTCACGGTGGCGCTTTGCGTGCCGTCGTAGAGGGTGTCGTTAGGAACCGTCAAATGAAAGGTCGCCGAAGTCGCGCCTGCCGGAATGACCACCGTGGCGGGGACTGTCAGTTCGGTGGTATCGCTGCTGGTCAACTGTGCCGTCACATCGGCGTCCACGGCCTGCGAGACGCGCACGGTTCCGGAGTTGACAAGCACCCCGGAGTTCTCGGTGACGCTGACAGGCAGTTCCAACGTCAGGGTCGCCGTTTCGTTGTCGTGAAGCTGAAAGGCACCCACCAGCGTCGAGTTGTCGGCAACATTCGTGCAAAGAACCGTCCCGCTACGGGTGCCGTTCAACAGGGCATCGTCGCCAATGGTCAAATCCAACGCGACAGAATTCGCGCCTGCGGCAATAGTCACCTCTGCGGGAACCGAAACGAGGGGATTGGACGAGACAAGGCGGAACAACACGTTGGATGACGCAGGTGCTGGCAATACGATTTGTCCCGCGCTGGCCTGCGCACCGCTGCCTTCCGTGAACGTGGATTGAAGCAAAAGACTCCACGAACATGAATAAGGTTTTGTAGCGGCAAACACGTTGCCCGCGGCATCGCGGTATTGGGCATAAATCGTAAACGAACCGAGCGACGGCAATTGATACGCTTTGCTCGCCGCGTAACTCTCCCATGCCGACCAGGTTGAGCCATCCGTGCTGAAGCGCATGTTTGTCACGGTGCCGGAGTTGTCACTGACCGAATTGGCAATGGTGACATATCTACCATCCGGTTTGGATGCATCGTCGCTCACGCTGAAGGTTCCCGCCGGTACCTGCACGTCCGCACCCCGGGTGTAGGCGAGGTACAAGTACACATTATATATCTTGACGGTGTCACCCGGCAATACAGCGAAGCGGGTAACGCCCACGCTGATATTCCTGTCCCCTGCTGACACATACGAACTCACGTCATAGAACCCTTTGCGGTACGGGCCGGTACCTTTGATCTGGAAGTAGTCGTCGTCAAAAATAAACTCACCCTCGACTTCAAGAAAGAAGTTCGCCGTTCCCCCAGTGTTAGCACCCACATCCACCGCAAATTGGTAGTACCCGGTCGGCGTGGCCTGATATCCATTGACCGTTGCGGGCACGCTGAAGGTGTAGTCGTAGTATGGGTTTTTGGTCGTGCAGAAATCCGGCATATCTGGAGCGGTAAGCAACAGGGTCTCCGCAGGTGCCCCGCCCGTGAGCAGCAGCGTCGCCAGAATCGTTCTCAGCCAGTGTTTTGGATTCATCGTTTTGTCGTTGGGTGGGGATCCTCTATGGTTCCAGTCGGTGGGGATTGGGGGAGGGGGACCGTGTCAATGCTTACGGAGATCACCGGTCCACCTATCAAACGTCAAGTTATTATTTCCAGGCGCATCGGTGAATCTTGATGAGGCGTTGACGCATAAGACCTGGGTAGCAACCATTTTCGCCCCCCCATCGCCGACCTACTTCAACTCCGCCTCCACTTTGAAGAATGACTTATCGGTCGGCGGGCCGTCGAGTTGATACCACACGCGCCCGGCGGCGGCCCCTGCGACCTGGATGACCGGCAGGCTCCAGTCGATGAGGTTGGTGCTGCCGAGCACGCGCAAGCCGACATAAGACAGGGTCGCGGCGTCCTGCACCGGAATCTCCAGCACCTGGCGACCGTTGACGGCGCGGCGGGCGTCCAACCGGTGAAGCTCCAGCCCGCAGCCGGGTTGACCGTCACCGCCGGGAACGCCGCGCCATTCCCGACCTTCACCACATGATACCAGTTCACGTCGCGCACCGGGTGGTCGTTGCCACTGCCAGCACCCACGCTACCGATGTCGTAGCCATTGGCGGCAGCCCAGGAGCGCACCGTCTGCCACTCGCCCCAAGTCACCTCATATTTCCCGATGTGGAACGAGGCCACATTCAAAGCGCCGTTGCCAATGTCCGGCATCTGTGCGGCGGTGACGTTGCTGATGGCGGCACGGGTCTCAGGCGCGCCCAGGCCGGCGAGCAGGGCGAGGGTGGTGAGTGCCGCCCGCAGCAGGCGGCGGGCGGAATGGGGTGGTGGTGGTGGTGGTGTTTTTATAGGGTTGGTTGGGATAAAATCAGGTGAATCTCGCATGATTTGGTGAGATCGGCGATGGGTAGAACTACGTAATTTTTCACGGTTTCCGATGGGATTGTTGTTCGGGAGCGGACTCCCGCACGTTTCGGAGTTGTTTTGCCAGGTCCATGAAAAAGGCGGGAAGTTGGGTGCGATGTTCCAAGCCGAGGTGCCCGAGCAGCGAGGCGGCGTGTTTTTCGATGGTGCGCGGGCTGCGGCCCAGCGTCAGGGCGGTTTGAGGATAGGATTTGCCCCGCAGGATGTGTTTGGCCACGGTGAGTTCGGACAGGGTGATTTCTCCGATTCCTGAACAGCCGCTTGTTTCCCGGATGATCGCGAACAGGCGGGCCAGACGTTTGCGGGCAATCTCGTCGTCCGCCTTTTGTTTCAAGATGGGGGCAACGGTTTCCTTCAGTGCCGTAAAGAGCTGGCGTTCGCGTTCGGAGTAGATCCTGCCGGAGCGGTTGGCACAGGCCAGCACGGGCACACCGCCGAAGACCCCCAGGCCCACCGTGAGGCTGCGGTTCACGTTCAGCTTGTGGTAGTAGTCGCAATAGGTTCCCAGATGGCGGAACTGGCGCAGGGTGACAAAATCGGTGTATTGGATGGCCGGACCGCCGAGAACGCCGGCAAAACCGAGGTTCGCCAGAATCGGATTGTTGTCCAAATGGCCGCAGAAGGCGGGAGAGAGTGCGGCGATGCGATGTTCATCGTGGCCGATGACACAGCTCCGCGTGAAATGGGAGCCCAGAGGGTCGGCCTCGCTGCAGAAGTAGAAATCAGCATCCACCAGGGCAGACATGCCATTGGCCACCACAGGCATGCACTCGGCCCAGTGCCTGGTTTGCAGCATGTTGCGGGCCAGCGCATCGAAAGTCCGGCCATCCTTCGTTGTCAAATCCGGGTATTTCATAATTTTTCCTGATTCAGCAAGGCGGGTCGCCCGTCGGCTTTATTGTAGAGGTTTTGCCGGTGTTTTTCCACCGACCGGGTTGACAATCCAAGGATGATGGCGGTTTCGGGGGCGGATTTTCCAGCCCACAGCCATGCGAGGACTTCCTGCTCCCGGCGCGTCAGACCGGCGATATCCGGTGGTTTCGTGGAGGATTCGCGGACATCCAGGTTCGGGGCGGACGATTCATGGAGTTCGCACTCCTCCTGCCGCCACGCCACCTTGACCCCGGCAAGACCGAGTAGCTCCGTCCATGCGGTTAGAAGTTCCCGTTCTTTCATAAGGG
>CAISTY010000277.1 GCA_903888515.1 Akkermansiaceae bacterium
ATAATCAAAGAGTTATGAATGCTTGGCCTCTCACCCGCTGGGTGCGAGTTGGATTCTTCACAAGTCTCTTACAATCAGTGTCCATCCGCGTTTATCCGTGGTTCGTTTTCCTTTTAAGGCTTATTCCATCGCCGCTTCTGATTGACGATTGACGATTGTTGATTGTTGAATTCTGATTTATTTAATTTCTGCCATGACACCTCAAGTTCTTGAAGAAAGACTGATTGATTTTACCAGAGGCTATTGCCGAATGCGATGAACTGATCGCAATTTTCGTGAGCAGCACGAGAACTGCTGACGAAAATGCCTAGAGAAACATCAAAAATCAAAATTGCCTCCGGCTGTGCCAGTCAGGGCTGCGCCAATTTCCAAAGTCGCTACCGCTCCCACCGCGTTCAACACTCGTCACTCGTCAATCAAAACGCAGAGCGTGTGGCTTCCAGATGCAACAGTTCCGCGCCTTGCTACGCTAAGTTAGCGCTTATGGGGCTGACCCCGGACGGACGCATCGTCAAAGACCGGCTCAAGGGTGTGCCACTGGTACCGTGATGGTAAACCTGGTCTCACAGCCAGGCTCCGACACGACTCCGATCGTGCCACCATGAGCTTCGACGGCGCGTTTCACGATGGATAGGCCGAGTCCGGTTCCTCTGATTTCCTGCTGCGAGTGGTGTTTTGCCACCCGGAAGAACCGCAGGAAAATGTGTGGCAGATCGTCGGCAGGTATCCCGACGCCATTGTCCGAAACCCAGATCCGGATGTTCTCCCCAATCTGCTCGCAACCGATCTCGACACGCAGCCCGCCATGCGGATTCTGTTTGAGCGCGTTCTCGACGAGATTGAAGAGCACCTGGGTCCAATAGAACCGGTCCCCCTGTATGACCAGTGCCGCATCGGGCATCGTGACAATCATTTCCGCACATTGATTGCGGATGTACGATTCGAGCCGCTCAAGAATGTCCATGATGCACGAGTGAAACTGGAAGGGCTCGATTTTGAGAGCGCTGGCCTCGCCCGACTCCATCCGGGAAATCACCAGCATGTCTTCCACGATGCGCGAGATACGCTCGGTGTGGGTCCGCATGACCAGAAGGAACCGGCGGGCCATTGCCGGATCATTTATCATATTGTCATCCAGCAGGTTTTCAAGATAGCCATGGATGATGGCGAGCGGCGTGCGCAGCTCGTGGGAGGCGTTGGCGACGAAGTCCTTGCGGACTTGTTCGAGTTGCAGCGCGTCAGTCTCAGTCACCATGATGAAGGAGCACGATATGGGAGCTTGTTGAGGCGCGGCAGTGCCAGACGGGAATCATGACTGTCATGGGCACGGAAAGCGTGGGGTTGCCGGGGGTTCATCGGTCATGCTTCATGGTTCACAACGCGATAACCAATGCCGCGCACGGTTTCGAGCCATGACTCCCGCAGACCGAGTTTCTGACGCAAGCGCTTGACATGCGTGTCGAGTGTCCGGCTCTGCGTCGCGTCGCTGTAACCCCAGATGATGCACAGAAGCTCGTTGCGGTCTTGGGTTTTTCCCGCACGCTCACACAGGAATAGCAAAAACTTGAACTCGATTGAAGTTAACTCGACAGGCTCGTTGTCCAGATAGAATTTCATTGAGTTCTTATCGAAGCGAAAAGGACCATAAGTGAATTCGACCACGCCGGGAGGTCTGTCCGAGCGTTTGAGCACGGCTTGAACGCGTAGGATGAGTTCCTTCGGACTGAACGGTTTGGTGAGATAGTCGTCGGCACCGGCCTCCAGACCTTGAATGCGGTCGCTGGTTTGTGCCTTGGCGGTGAGGATGATCACCGGGGTGCTGGCGGTGCGCGGATCCCGGCGAAGTTCACGGAAAACCGAGTAGCCATCACGCCCGGGCAACATGAGATCAAGAAGAATCAGGTCGGGCCGCTCGCGCAGCGCCACCTTGGTGCCTTCCACCCCGTCGTAGCTCTTGATGGTCTCAAAGCCTGCCCGTTCAAGGTTGAAGCCAATCAAGTCGGCGATGTCACGCTCGTCCTCGACAATCAGAATTCGCTTCATTGCGGGATCAGGGTAGTGGGAATGATGCCCGGACGGGAACCCATTGAATGTGACGATTCGGTCACAATGGGAACTTGCGGAATTGCCTGCCGGAGTCTCAATCGCGTTGTCTTGGGGGTCATCATGAATTGATGTGCGTTGCGCCCCGGGATCCGTCATCCCGCAGACTTGCTAGAAACGCGGCGTGCCGCACCAACTCCATGCGCCCGTCGTGATGCTCGATGATGGCGGTCAGGCTTTCCACCCAGTCCCCGGAATTGAGGTAGTGGATGGTTCCCACCTGTTTGTCCTCGGGCGTGTGGATGTGACCGCAGATAATGCCATCACATTTCCGGTGATGGGCGAGATCCTGGAGAAGTTCCTCGTAGCGGCCGACGAAAGACACGGCGGACTTGATCTTGGCCTTCACCCGTTTGCTGAGCGAATAATACTCCTTGCCACGCCACGCCCGATAGTGGTTGTAAAACCGGTTCACTTGGAGCAGGAAATCATAGCCCACCGATCCGAGCACGGCGAGCCATCTGTGGTGGGTAGAGACGCTGTCAAAGCCATCACCGTGCACAACCAGATAACGGATTCCCGCCGCGGTGACGTGGATGTGTTCCTTGCACAAGCGGATGCGGCCGATGGCCAGCGGCAGGAAGCGCTCCAGGACATCATCATGATTGCCGCGCAGATAGATCACCTCGGTGTCGTCCTGTTCCGTAAGCTTGATCACCTTGCGGATCACCCGGCTGTGGCGTGAAGTCCAGCGACCGCCGCGTTTCAGCGCCCACCCGTCGATGATGTCGCCGTTGAGGATCAACTTCTCGCAACGAAGGTGCTTGAGAAATTCCACCAGCTCGTCCGCCTTGCTGCTGAGCGTGCCCAGATGGACGTCTGATAGAATGACGGTCCGGCAGGAGAACTTCGGGCGCTTGCCGCTTTTGCGCGGGACCATCGCAGCCGGCTTGTCACCTGTGGTGATGGTTTCAAGCCGGCGCTCGAATTCGCTGACGACCGTATCCCAAGGTGCGAACAATGCCGTGTCCACCCCGCGGCCTAGCAGATGAACATTGCGCAGTCCCGCCGCCGCCAGCCGGTCCACCATGTCGCGGGACGGGGTCATGGTGCAATCCGCGCGCTGGTGGAAGCGTTTGAGATATGCCATAGCGATGGATTGCAACGCGCCGATCCCGTACTGTTGCATATGAATCACATGCACCCGGTGCCCCCGCGTTCGCAGCCCATGGCCCAGGCGCCCCAAGGTCATGGCCACTCCGTTCACATCGGGAAAGAAGGTCTCCGTCACTATCTCGATTTTCATTGATGCGTGGAAGCCGCAGCGGCATCCACAACAAAACAACCACCGCCACAAGCCCGCCGCACGCCCGTACTGGTGACGGTTTTGTCACATAACGAAGACGACGCGGCATGCCGGGTTTGCGACAATATCGCCATAAAACGGAATCGTCACACGATTGCGCCTGAGTTTCGTGCCTTTTCGTGATTTTCGTGGTTCGCATTCCCGAATTTAGGTTCAACGGGGGCAGACGCGCTTCGATCTCAAAAAACCCCTTCCCGCGCGGCGGGAAGGGGCTCTGATGAACTGCGGTGTGGGGGGGGGACCCGTTCACTTCACCACCTTGAGGCGACCGAACAGCTTGGTATGCGTGCCTTTGGGAACCGAGACGGTCACCGCCTGGACCTGGTTGGGCGGGGTGCCGGTGCTGGCTCCCACCGTGACATACCCGGTAGTGCCGGGGGTCGTGGGAATCGCGATCGGTGTGTTGGTCGTCCAATCGACCAGATCGGTGCTGTATTCGAAGACCTGAGTCACCTCGCCTGCCGAATCGGCACGACGGGTGAAACTGAAAACATAGTTCGATCCAGATGCGCCAAGAGTCGGCAGGATCGCCTGGTTGGACACCGCCGGATTGCCGTTGAGTACAAACTCCAACACGTTGGCAATGCCGTCCTTGTCAGGATCCGCTCCTTCAGTGCGGTCCGCAGCATTGGTCAGCGGCGGATTGAAAGTGCCGATCCATGTGGTGAAGTTGGAAGACGACGCGGCATTGGCGCTAACCACACCGGTGGAGGAGATGGAGATGGTGGTTTCATAGGTGCCCCCACCGACCACACCCGTCGGCGCTGCGCCGGTGTTGGTGGCGAGAATGCGTTGGAGATCGACATAGGTCTGAGCGGTGCCCTTGCCGAAGTTCTGCTGGATGCCACCGGTGAAGACAGTGAATGCGGCAGCCGAAACCGGGTTCCAAGCACTCCAGCCATTGGTCCATGCCGTTGCATGCTGGTTGATCGTTTGATTGAGTACGCCAGCGATTCCATCTAGGGGCACGCCGTCATTGAGCGGATCCGAGTCCGTGAAATTCCAACCGGTCCCGGATTCAACTGGCGTGAGAACCCTCTCCATGCCAGCAAGCGCGTTACCTCCGAGGCCGAGTGCGTCGCTTGGGTAGGTGTTGGCGGCGAAAATGATACCCGTTCCCGGACTGGCCGCCGGTTGGGAAATATAGAAAGTACGCGATGGATCCCCGTTCACCGGAGTGCGCGAACCGATCCCGCTGGTCGGCTGTTGGTTGAGGTTGGCGACGACTCCGAACCAAAGGTCGGTGCGGGTGTACCAATTGCTGCCGTAAACCGTGGAGAGGGTGGAACCGATGTTGGCGAGTGTGCCCGCATTGCCGTTGTCACGCAGCGTGATCGGAGAACCGAGGCTCACAAAAACATTTTGGCTGGATCCCTGACCAGCGGTCGCCTGAAATCCAAGGATGAGATTACCGTCGGTATAGTTGAACACTGCGGAATGCAGGTTGCCAAGTGAAAGCGCGATGGCCCCGAATAGTATGATTTTCTGGTTGTGTTGTTGTTTCATATTTGTGGTTTGGAATGTGTGTGGTGGTTGGAGTGTGTGTGGTGGTTGGAGGAAGATTAGGGAACAATGCTAAAGATCGCCGACAAGGCTCAAGGTGGCAGGACCTCTCTGCCGGCGGCCTGGTGATATGCGTGTATGTGATGAGCAAGCCAAACCAAGTCACCATAACGCTGGCGCATGAGTTGGTTGCTCTGGCTCACGACCTGATCCCAGTGGGAGCGGTATTCCTGGCTGTCACTGGGAAAGCCGGGTTCGTTGATGGCCCGCACAAGTTCTTCGGCTTCCTGCTGGAGCATGGCATCACGCGCCGGTTCCGGAGGGAGGAAAGAACCCGGATCGGTCAAGACGAGCGGCTGCCGGGGTGGAACGGAAGATTCCGGTGGTGCCGCATGGCCGGCGAGATGCGTGGTGGAGAGTGCGGGGGATCCCGGCTGAAACATCACGCAAGATTCGTGACCCGTATTTCCGGTCGCCAATGAAGGTCCTATATCGCCCTGTCCGCGGAGTGGTCGGCTGGCGTTGGTTTCGCTAGTCCCCTTGTGGGACGCCGCGTGGTGTGAACCGCTATTTGAAGAATCCCCGTGCGGAACATTTCCGCCATTGGATCGGGCTTGCTGTGCAACACGGATGCCTTGAGCCGAGGGCATGGATTCCGAGCGGGTTCCGGCAGTGCTGACAATTGGCACCGATCTATCCGGGCAACCAGATGGCACGATTGCTGTACCAGATACTCGGGACGTGGCGGGTGACGTTTGCTGGGATTGGCGGAGCAGCGAAAACATGCACGCCAAGGCCACCACCAGCGCAAGCGATGCTACTACAAGTTTCCTCATCCTCTTTGCAGATTGGGCCGGGTGGCATCGCCTTGCGGTGCAGCCACCCGGCCGGGATTGTTAGATTGGGTGATGGACTACTACCCTATCTGCCGATCAAGCGGATCAGGGATTCGGATAGTTGGTGTTCTTAATGATCGGGCCGCCGTCACCACCGGTGCGGGTGACTGACATGTTGGGGATCGCGATCGCATTCGGCTCAGCGAGCGTGCCCGGGATGGCCGTACGGAAAGCCGTGTCAAAGCTGGTTTCATCGCCTGACGCGTCATTGTCGAGGTAGAACTGCTGATAGCCCCAGAGGCTGTAAAGGCCCTTCTTGACATTTTCGACCGAGAAGCTAACACCGTTGTATTTCATTTCGATGGCACCTTCGGTGATGGCGGCGAGCGCGTCGGAAATCGTGAGGTAGCTCACGAACACGACATCCACCGGAGAACCACCGTAGGTAACACCGACCGAAGAGCGGGTAAGGAACTCGCGGACAACATCGTTCGAGGCGCCGCCGCCATTTCCGAATTCAGTGACGGTCAGCAGCATACCGGTCGGATAGGGATCCGTGCGGGTTCCTTGGTAGGTGGCACCGAACTGGGTAACACCGGTGTTTGAACCGTAACCGGTTTCCGAAAGGATGGTGGCACGGGTGCCGGATCCGTTGTTACGACCGGTGGCAAGCACGGTGGTGTCATCGGTGGTATTGCCGGTGAAAAACGCGATCGGAAGTTGACCGGCTCCCCAGAGAGCCCTGTGCAGTTGGTCGGTCATGTTGTTGAGGGCGGCAGGGGAACCTTCGCCAGCAAGGAACATGAACGGTACCACACCCACCGGGCCGCCCGCGAGGGAGGCGTTCGGGCGCTCGGAAAGGAGCTTGTCCACATCCGAGAACGACCACTGGGCCACCGCATTTTCGAATTGGGCGACCTCGTTGCCGGTAGCGCCGAGGTTGTAGCCAGTGGTCGTCACCGGGTTGCCGTTGGTGAGGTCGTTGGGAATATCGGTCACACCATTCAGGCGAATGTTGTCGTCGATGAACTGAATGGAGTTGTTGTCTTCGACATCCTTGATGCCTTGGGTGGAACCCGACCAAGAGCAGCGGACGATAATGGTGTCACCCGGGAAGGCAGCCATGGTGCCGACGAAGATCGAGCGGCTGGATCCGGCGATGCCGCTAGTTCCGGTGTAGGCATACTGAGTGGTCCCCGCACCGCCGAGGACGGCGATGAGGGCAGTATGGGAAGAAGCACGGAAGGCCGTGGCTCCTGTGAGGTTGAACACTTTGGTGTCGGCGGAAGCTTGACCGGCGATGAGGGCCAGGGTTCCGAACAGTATGGTTGATTTCATTTTCATTTGATTTAGTTGTGTTGTTTGTTTGGTTGTGTGTTTGTGGTGATGCGAATGGATTGACTGGTCATGGGATCAGGCGGAACGACGGCGGCGGAGAACTACTCCGGCACCAGCGATAAGCGCGAGCAGGGCGGCCGATGGCTCCGGAACGGAGACCACTTGGCCGAGACTGTTGATAGAAAAGGTGGTTTCGTAGGTGCCGCCACCGACGACACCGGTCGGACTGGCACCGGTGTTGGTGGAGAGAATGCGTTGGAGATCAACATAGGTCTCAGCGGTGCCCTTGCCGAAGTTCTGTTGGATGCCACCGGTGAAGACGGTGAAAGCGGCTCCAGGGGTGGGGTTCCAAGCACTCCAGCCGTTGGTCCACTGCACCGGTTGGGTGCCTGCGTCGAGGATTGCCGCGCCGTCGGCTTGCGTCGTGAGGGTGGTAAGGAAGCCCTCCATGCCGGAAAGGGCGTTCCCGCCGATGCCCAGGGCGTCGGAAGGGTAGGCATTGGCATCATACAGCACGCCACCGCCGATGGTTGCGGTCGGGGTGGAGGTGTAGAAGGTGCGGGAAGGATCGCCGTTCACCGGAACGCGCGAACCGATACCGCTGGTCGGCTGTTGGTTGAGGTTGCCGACAACTCCGAACCAGAGGTCGGTGCGGCTGTACCAGTTCTCCCCATAGGTGGCCGAGAGCGTCGTGCTGATGTTGCCGATTGGAGTACTCCCCCAAGTCCCCGGATTATCCCGGTGATAGGTACCGGCACCGAGGTTGAAGAAAACATTCTTCGTGGCTCCGGTGCCTGACTTGGCTTGGAACCCGAGAATCAAGTCTCCGTTGGTGAACGAGAAAGCCCCCATGGCGGAAGGAGCGACCAAAGCCATTCCCATTCCTAGGAGCTGTATGATTTTTCGTGTTGGTTTCATTTGTATGGTGTTTGTGGGTCATATCGCCGCCCGGAGGCCGGACGGTGGTTAATGTCTTGGCAAGTCATCAACCGGGGAGAGGATTAGAGGACAACACCAGCTAACCGAAGAGAAACATCGTGACACTGTTGTCACATCTGCAAATGGCTGGAAAAGAATCGTTTAGGTCTCCTGCAAGCCGTGAATCCCGTGGCCTGGAAAGACTCTGTTAGATATTTCTTTTTCCGATTTGGCATCGCCGAAGCAGCGGTTTCCCTCACTCCGGGATAGGAACCACGAAGGACACGGAAAAACACCCCATAACAAGCAGTTAGAATGTTCTTTTGTTACCACAAACATGCATACTGAGCAGTTCCTGGGTTGGAATACATTCAGTTAGCCGCAAAGAGGCACAGAAACCACAAAAGTAGCGAGGCTGCGCCTCAGACAGAAGACTTGAAGACAGAAGACTTGAAGACAGAAGACAGAAGACAGAAGACCGGAAAACTTGACCTTATTGCGTATCTTGCGCATTTTTGCGGCAAAATAATACTGTAGGGCAAACCAAGAACTCATCAGTAAAAGCCAGGCCGCCTGCCGGGTTGGGGCGTGAATCTTCCCAGCTTTCCTTTCTTTGTTGAGCATACGTGGTTTTCATCTATTTCCCTGGAACTGTGGGAGGAATTTACGGTTATTGGAGAAACCATGGGATGGCGGGTATCACTTGAATGGGATGCGGGACCACGGTGCCGGGAGGAAGTGCTTCAAGGAGGATGAGTATCAACTCCGCGCCCGCCAGCAGGGTGCGGGCCTCCATGAGAGAGCGGGTTTCACGCGCAAGGACTTCCGAGTTGGCGGCATTGGCGCACACCTGGATGAGCAGCGTGTCGCCAGAGGGGCCGGTGGCGTGAAAATCGACTTCGTTTCCCTGTGTGGTGCGGAAGTAGTGGACATCGTATCCTCGTCGCAGCAGTTCGATGAAGACTGCGTTTTCGAGCGCATGGCCGATGTTGGCCCTGCCGGTGCGTTCATAGATCGGGATGAGTCCAGAGTCGATGGGATAGGCCTTGCGGGGGTTGACCATGCGCTGACGCTCGGATGAGGTGAGCAGTGAGGTGGTGCGGATGAGGAAAGCATCCTCGAAGTGGGCGAGAAAGGCGTGGAGGCTGTCTTTGGAAACAGGCAGGCCTTGGGACCGCAACGCATCGTGGAATTTCTGTATGCTGAAGGGTGCGCAAGGATTGCCGAGGAGGTGGCGCTGGAGCCAGCGCAGGGCGACGGGATTGGAAACCCGGTGGCGTTCGATGATGTCACGAAGCACAGCCACATCGACATATCCCTGTAACAACGGACGGCGGTCCCGCGCATCAAGCTGTTGGGCATCGGGGAAACCGCCCTCGTCCAAATAGGTCCGGAAGGCTTTTTCCAGAGTGGATCGATGGGCCTTGGGCAAATGATCCCAATCCTTTTCCGGGAGAAGATTCTGATGAAGCAACGCTTCACGAAAGCTGAAGGGGAAGACGATGACTTCCATCGCCCGACCGCGCATGCTGGTATGCACTTCCCGGCTGAGCATCGAGGCGGAAGATCCGGAGATAAAGAGGCGGATCTTCTCGGTATCGAGAACACGGCGGGCGAAAGCTTCCCAGCCGGGGATGATCTGAATCTCGTCGAGAAAAAGCGTGATGCGGGATTGATCCCGAAACTCCGGGTGCAGTTGAAAATATGTTTCAAGCAGGTAGGAGAGATCGGAGACCTCCATTCCCGCGAGGCGGTCGTCTTCGAAATTCAAATATACCAGCGATTCCCTCGGCTCACCGGATGCAAGCAGATCACCCAGGCACTGCCACAGGAAGCAGGACTTGCCGCTGCGCCTCATGCCGATGACCGCCATCGCTTTTCCCGGAACCTTGGGCAATCGAATCTCCCGCCGCGTGAGGCTCGGAATTTCGGCAACGAGCGCATCGGCAAGCTTTTCCTTGAGGTTTCTTTGGATTTCTCCTTTCACGAGGGAGAGGATAGGCGACAATCGTCCTTATGAAAAGGATAAATTGCGCCCCGTTGTTCTTCGAAACCCGATTGGCTGGCACACCGCACCACCACAGGAGGAAAGGGGACAGGAGTGCCCCCCTCATTATTGGACTTCGGAACCCTCGGCGGGTTTCCCAGTCTTTTCGTTCTCGTCTTCTTCATCCTCATCAACCGTGCCACCGCCGCCATAGCCGATGACCTCCACGGTGATGAGCGAGGGAGCGTCATTGGCGACCTTGGTTTCGGCGCTTGTTTGTTCCTCGCCGGGTTTCTCGACCGCGTTGCCTGCGGCGGCCGATGTGTTAGAGGCGCTGGTCACCGTGCTGATACTGGGAGCGGAAGCGGCGACGGGAGCGCCGACACTGCTGCCGCCCGCCGAGATATTACCCGCATTGACCACGGTGACGGCGGCCAGGTTGATGTTGCCGCTGACGCGAATCCCGGCGTCCCCGGCATCGATGATGCCAGTGGGTGCGATCAAATCGACGTTGCCGGGGGCGACACCTTCCACCGTGGCCAGGACGCCGATGCCACCACCCGTGGCCAGACCGGCGAGGTCGGTTTGCACCGCAGCACTTTGAGGGTCGATCACAACCCGTGTGGGTGGAGCTGCGGACACCGTGCGCGAGGAGGAGCCTGCGGCAATATCCCCTTTGGATGACCAGATGGCGACATTGCCACCCTTGAGCGTGAAGATCCGGCCAATGCCGATGCCCACGCTCTGGTCGGTGAACACGTTGATGCTGCCGCCCGACTCGGTGACGATTCCGGGAGGTGTTAGAGGGTTGCCAAGAGTGCTGTTGGCCATGTTTAAGCCGCCGCCCGGCGCGAAGATGCTGATATCTCCCCCGCTGCGGGTCCGGATGTCACGGCTTTGCGTGAGAATATCTCCTTCCCATGAGAGCGTTGCCGGGAAGAGCGCTTTGATCGCCTCGAATCCCTTGTCGTATATTCGGTAGCCCGCGCTGTCCGGATCATTGAAATCACGTCCCGTGTCGCGTAGCACGAGGTTGTAAATCGACAGCGCCATCTGCTTTTGTTGCTCCGACGTGAGCGAAGGATCTGCCAGATTCAACAAGTCACTGCCAGGCGTGATGTCGAGCACCAGCGTAACTCCGTCGCGCACAACTTGAACCTTCGTCACTTCACCGATGGTGATGCCGCTCAATAAGTAGGAGTCATCGTAACTCGAAACAATTTCCCTATCAGAAACCTTGAGGATCACGTCACCTGCTTGCAGTCCCGCCACATCGGCAGCTCCACCTGCTGTGACGGACTTGATTTGGATGCCATTGTCCATGGTCTTCGTGCCTTCGTAATCGGTCACCACGCCGAGTATCCCCTTGGCTTCCGCCAGATAGCGGTCCCCATCCGGGCTGGTGGCGAACTTTGCGATGAATGATGCAAAGTCCAAATTGCTGCCGTTCAGTGAGCTGGCTGGTCCGATTCCCGCACCGACCACCAGATCGGCGCCCTCCGCAATGAGATAAGGATTGCGGAGGTTGCCTATCGAAGTGATGCCGGTGCCGGTGCCGTCGGGTTTGTTAGGACCGATGCCGAGGTCGAGGTTGCGGCCTGCAAGAACCTGAAGAGTCCCGGGACCTGAAATCTGGATGTCCCCCGCAAGGATGGACTGGCCTGACGAAAGGACGTTACCCGCAGCAAGCGAGGCCACACGCAGCGGGCTGGACGAATTGTAGGCGATGATGTCCCGACCGGCGGTGATCAAGGTGGCGTCCGTCGCGCGCGCGTTCTGAATGTAGAACGCCACATCCGTGATGTCGGTTGCCGCAGTGATCCGCGCCTGCTTCCCGGAGAAAAGCGTTAGACCCGACAGGCTTCCATCAAGAGCGTGGATCCGGACCGGTTCCGGGTCATCGTCGTGGAGCCCTCCCGGGGTGTGGCGGGCCTGCCGGGTTTGCAGGACGGCATTCGTGCCGGTGATGGATCCGGACTCGCTGAACAGGTCGGTTAGGCCGTTCATGAATCCCGGCACCGTGCTGCTGGTTAGGGCGGCGCCCGAGCTGGTTTGGGAGACGCTTGTCAGCGGCTTGAGGATCCAAGGCACGGACGCCGGATTCGCGTCTGATAGATTAATGATAGAGGACACCCAGCTCCTGACCGTATCTCCCGATCCGAGTTTGGAGAAGCCGGCGGGCTGGAGCGCGTTGACCGATCCTGCGGCGAGAAGTTCGAGCTGTCCTGTTGACGCGGGAAATGTTGTTAGATTTCCCGTCAGATTCAGATCCGCAGAATACGCAGTGAGGGATAGGCTTGCGGCGGACAGCGGCCATACCGGGGCAAACGGTTCGAGGCTGGTTTCCGCCAGACGCAACCATGGCTGGAACCACGCGGCGGAGGATGCGGAGCCGGCAAGCAGCAACTGGGTGTCATGCCATGTGCGCAGCATCGGCTGCGCCTGGGTTTGGCTAAGCAGGGTGACCGCGTTCCTATAAGTGACATCACCACCTAACGAAAGAGCGATGACTGCACTGTCGGCGGAGATGGTGGAGAAGTAGGTTTTATACCAGAACTTGTTACCAACTCCCTGGGGGAGCAGGAACGGATTGCTTACGGGACCCAACAGCAAATCGCCCGCTGCGGCAAGGTCGAACGAGGACTTGCCCACGAACAACGTGGTGGGCAACCAGGTGAGAGGATCGAGTTGCGCGGTGGCGGGTTGGTTGAGGTTGCCTATCAATCCGAACGATGGTGAGCGGGTTCCATTGGTGGTGATCGATCCACCGGCATTGAGTGAGCCCCGGCCCCGTTCCACGTAGTAAACTCCGCCGTTGATGTCATTGCCTGCGGTGACGCGAAGATCGCCGCCACCGAGTTCGACGAATGCCCCGGCCGAGGGGATTCCCCGCGCGGCACGCGCGTTGGTGGGGATCGCCGCGCCCACGTTCATGATGTCATGACCGGCGGTCAGGGTGATGTTGCCGCCGCCGAGCGCACCCACGTCCTGGAAGAAGTTGCTGAAGTCCACCCACCAGGTGGTGGATGCGGCGGTATCGGTGGTGGAACCGAAACCACTTCCGATCCGGATTCTGCCAGCTTCGCCATTGGCGTCCAGATAGCCGCGCCGGTAGAGCCAGTTGTTAGGCATTTGTCTGGATGAATCATCGATGAGGCCCGCATTGTTGCGGGTCTTGCGCTCGATATTTCCGCCGGCGGCGATGGTCACGTTGCCTCCAGCCATGCTGTATTGGGCGAGGTAGTTTTGCTGCGCTGATCCGAGGTCGCCCTGTTGCACGTTGCGGTCGATGATAGGGGTGACAAAATCGTTCGGGTTGATGATGGTGGTGGCGTCCGCAAGGCGGGTGCCTGCGGTGTAGATGGAGGCGAATGGGTTGAGCAATTGCAGATTCCCGCCGGTGCTGATGTCGATGTCACCGGAGCCGGTGCGGATCACCTGGAAGAGGTTGGTGATGAGGGACGAGGTACGGGCGTTGGCACCGCCAGTGATGGTGGCCGCCCCGGCGTCTTTGCCAAGTTGCAGCAGCCCGGATGATGCGCCAAGCGCGGCAGCCGGCCTAACGGAATGATAATCCGCCGCTGACAGATCGGCTCCTGCGGCCATGTGCAGGGACCATGATTGCATATTGGCTGGCAGGAGCGGATTGTAGGCCATCAGCGGTGCCAGCCACAGGCTAGTGCCACCGGAGAATCCGTCGCTCAGAGCGTTGAAGAATGTGAGGTTTTCCGATGCCCTGAGGGTCAGCACACCTGCGGCGCTTCTGGGTCCGAATCGGAATGTTGCCAAATTCCAGTCGCTGGTTGCGGTGGAGTTGCTGGCACCGAGTGTGAGGCTTCCGTTCAGATTGTATATCTCCGCACCGGGAGCGAGGATCAAATCAAGTGCTGGTTGGAGAGAAGTGAGGCGGCCGAGCATGGCGGTGTATCCGGCGGTGGTGGTGCCGGCCGCTCCGAGGAAGGCGGTCGCGTCGGATTTGATGCTGTTTTGCAGCGTCGAGGTGATGGTTCCGATTCCCGTTAGACCATAGAGTTTCACCCCTTCCACAAGGATGCCGGAAGCCCCGGTGATCGAACTGCCGATGATGTTGATCTGGAGGTCGGTGTTGGCGGCGTTGCGCGGGGCGCGCAAGTGCAGGGTGCCGGTGAATTTCCCAAGCGCTTCGCTGCCAGCGTTCGCCTCGGCGACAGATAGATTGATGGTTGAACCGGTTTGGAGGTCCAGGGTTGCAGAGGTTTGGACGACGCCGTTGCGTTGATTGCCGGCTTCGAGAGTGACGGAGCCACCTTTGCCGGCGGAATCGAATTTCGCAGCGGAGGCGTCGAGCAACGAGCCACTGGCCAAGGTCAGACTGCCATGGGCTTTGAGATCGATGACTCCTCCGTTGACACCCGATGCGTCGATGGTGTTAGAGACCGTAATGTTTCCGGAATCGGCAGAAACCCGATAGGAGTGCGCGGTGGCAGGGCCATCGATGTTCACATTGCCGTTGCGGACGCGGTAATCGCGGGATTGGGTGAAACTACCAGCATTCAAAATGGCATCAAGAGCTGTTAGGCTGCCGCCCGTGATCGAACCCATATCTAGCGCAAATTTTCCTTTTTCACCGGTGTCTCCTGAGGTGCCGATAATGACACCTGCCAGATCCAGAGTGCCTGAGGGAGCTTTGGCCTGAATGGTACCGGCATTGCCGCCGCCCTGCTTGGCGGAAACATTGATGGTGGCCGCCGCATGAACGCTCACTGAACCGGTGTCTGCAACGAGATTCACCGTCCCACCACTGGTATAACGGATGGTATCGATGAATGTGGTGGAGGTGCCCGCCAAGTCCAGGGTCGTGGTTGATGCATCGCCTAGCGTGAGATCGCCGGAAGTGGCACGCAAGGTGAGTTTTCCGCTGGGCAGGGTGATATCGCCATTCACCTTCACACTGCTGCCCTGAAGGGTGAGGTCCGCGCCAAAACCGCCGTCGAACGGGGCGGGGCGAGTCACGGCGGGACGGGCAAGCTCTAGCGCTCCGCGGGAACGGATCTGATAGTTCGAGGCGCTGGCCCCGGTGAGACGCGGAGTGACCAGATCGAGGTCTCCGGCCACATCAAGAGATCCGCGACTTTCAGTTAGAATGCTTGCGGTCGCGGCCAGAGTCGCCGCCGCGTATCCATCCAGTTGAATGGCGTTGGCTCCGAGTGTGATCTGGTCCGCATCGAAGGTGACGGATCCTGATAGAGGGGTGGTCAGGAGTGCGGGCGTGGCGGTGTCGGCACTGTTTCCAAGCTTCAGACGGTTTGCGGAAAAGGTGACTGTGCCGCCTTGAGTGTTGAAGCCGCGGAGAGTGGCCGCCTGAAGCGATAAACTCTCGAAGTTCCGGGATCCCACCGCGCCCGTGCCATAGACGTCGATAGTGGAATAGCTCAGCAGGGAAAGCCGTTTGGCGGAGCTTTGCAGGCTGGCAAACGCATCACCCGCGAGCACGAGGCCGGTGGTGGGATTGAGGATTCCCGGGTTTTCCAGACTGATACTGATTTGACCGCTGTTGAGCGAGACGCCATCCGCGATCAGGCGGGCGGATTCGGATAGGCTCGTGCCAGAAGTGGAGTCGAGCACGACGCTTCCACCGGTGAGGATGACCCCGGAGCGGACCGTGAGTTCCGGCAAGACGGATGTGCTGGTGGCGCTGCGTGAGATGCTGCCGGAAGCATTGGCGCTCACCCGAACGAGCGAACCGTTGCCGCTGCCTGCGGTGCCGGCACTGCCCAGAAACAGGGTGTCGAGGGAAAGATCATCATTCTCCGTAGAGGTGATCTTCGAGTTTTCACCGAGAGTGAGTTTTTCACGGGAGACCAGAACGACGTCGTTGCCGGTGAGAGCTGCGCCAGCGTTGTCGAGGGTGACATTTTTCGAATTCGCGGTGACTGAAACGCCATTCGAGTTGAAGCTACGGAGGCCGCCTATCAGAAGGCTTTCCGCGCCGAAGCTTTTGAGGGTTTCCACGCTTAACACCAAGCCTGCGCCAGTCACAGCGGCACCTGTTGGATTGATGAGAATGTCTGACGAGCTGTTGATGTCTATCAAGCTGCCGCGTCCGGAGGTAGGCGCGAGCGATGAAACCCGCCCTCGCAGGGCCATGCTTGAAGTACTGGAGAAAGCGAGGTATCCCGCATCCACCGGCAGGCGTGGAACTGTGAATTCACGGGAGATGGCGGCCTCCCTCAACACGGTGTTTGCCAGCAGATCCTGATACTCGGCACGGGTACGAAAGACCTGGGCTTGGGCAACCTCGAAACCGCCGATCAGGGTGGGGCCGGTGCGGGATGGATCGAGATTGTTGGAACGATAACCGGAAACGATGGACGCACCATCGGGCGATGTCACCGTCCCGTTAGGCACAATGGACTTTGGCGTGATCAACAGCGCCCCGGGAAGCAGTGCGTAACGGGCGGGCAGCAGCGTGTAGGTTCCTGCCGCTAGATTCTTGCTGGCGGATAAAGTGATTTGGTCACCTGCTTTGAGGGTGGCATTCGTATAGCCCGGTGCGCCGCCCAGGTTGACAGCGGACGAGTCGGTATTGAATGGAGCGTAAGGACTGTAACTGAAACCGTAACCCGGAATGACTGCAAAGCTGCTAGACGAGGCGAGAATGTCCGCGCTCCCTCCATTGCCGGAAATCCAGCGGTAGGCATAGAGATCCCCCCCCCCGCTGATATCGACAACGGAACCCTCTGCCGTTACCAGATCCACCGCTGCCAAATGCACGGATTTTCCAGGAACCCCACTCACGGTGATGTCATTGCCCGCCGGATCGATCCATGATTTTCCATCCTGACTGATGCCATAAGGGATGATCGTGGGTTTTCCCGTAAGCGGATCCATCGCGGAAACCGAGGTGATTCCATCGCCAGACAGGGTTAAAGCGGATGTGACGGGACTTGGGCGAACCCGACCCACGATGGGATTGAATGGCGCCGTGCCCGTGCCATCCCATCCGAGCTTGATCGTGCCGACCGGTGCGCGTAGAACTCCTCCCTGGTGGATCTGCGAAGCATATACTCCGAGCGATCCCCCTGCTGAAAGCGGCAACTGGCGCGTAGAACCACCCGTGATCGAAACCGTGCCTTTCATCGACTGGCCGCCCGAGGTGAAGTCGTAGGCGAAGATGTCGAACCGTCCCGCGCTGGTCGGATAGATCTGGCCGGCTTTGAGATTCAGATTGCCTGCCAGACTCAGTGTGCCATTGCCGCGAATGTCACCGCCAGCGGCGTTGATTCCAATCGTTCCCAATCCGTCTAGCGAAAGATTTCCGATATCGACGAGACTCGCATCGACACTCAGCCCGCCGTCACCATAGGTTGGCGCGAAACTGTAAGGAGTGGTGATACCGGAAATGTCTGTTTTTGTGAAAAGGATGACTGTTTCGGTGGCCAATTTCGGCGCGGTGAATGCCTGCCCGAGATTGACGTAGCCGGAGCGCAGACTGACATTTCCTTGGCCTGAAATGACACCTCCGCTTGATACCCTCAATGATCCGGGAGTATGAATGGATACATCGCCATCAAACGCCACATTTCCATTCAGTGAGAGCGAATCAAAACCGCCCGCTGAAAAGGTGGAGACTGTGAAATTACCAATGCCTTGGAGTGGTGTTCCTGACGAGTCCGTTAAAGGAGTTCCCAAACCTCGGGAAACGAAATCCGATGGCACAAGAAAGCCGTCCTGGCGCACCACCAGATTGCTCTGGGCGGTATTTGACTCGGTGCCGACTGCCACAAAGCGCCCGGACGAAACGGCAACCGAACCACCCGTGGCGGAAGTTCCTCCGGCCCGACCGATCAGCGTGGCATCGGAATACAGCATCCGGGAGCCACTCAAAGTGATGCGCCCGCCGTTAGAATCAACCGTGACCGGAACATAATTCCGACCACTCGAGGAATTGACGAGCGCCGGGTCGAGCGACAGCGAGGATGGTGGCAGGTCGAGGATGCCGCTGGTCCCTGAAACGTCTAACGTCGCACCCCGCTCGGCGACAATGTTGCCCGTGACGGAAATCGCACCGCCGGCAAGTACCTGTCCCTGACGGCGGTGGTACGCGTTTTCTATCAGAACAAGCTTGCCCGCGGTTGATAGATAGGCGGTATTTCCGAGCAGCACGGTCGGGAGCAGGGTGTCGGGATTGAGAGATGGAAAACGCAGCGCGCCGATGACGGAGATCGTTCCTCCGGGGCAGGTGACACTACCTGCCAGAGTCACGGTCTCACCGCTGAAGGAGACCGCCCCTTTGGCATCCGTGAGGATGGAGGCACCCTCGGCAAGGACGACATCACCTCTTCCCAGAATCGTACTTGAGAAATTATCTATGGCACCCAGTGCGCTGAATGTAAGCGAACCCGGCGAACGGACGCCTTCCTCTCTGGTAACGGTCTGAAGTTCAATTTCCCCTCCATCCATATTGGCGAGCCAGCCCGAGACAATCGGTCTGAGTGTGGTTTGCGGTGCGATATGCACACCGGTGACGAATTTTCCGGGTGTGTCGCCGGCAAGGCCCAAGCCGGTGATAGAGAAGGTTCCGAATCCCCCTTGATTGAAAAATTCCCCGGCAAGAACATTGACCGCGGTATTAGGGGTCGAGCCTCCGATCTGAAACGCCGGCGCTTGCAGTGTTAGGCTTGCGGCCTTGGCGCCGGAGTATCCCGCGAGCGTCGCACCAAGGCTCAAATGTCCCCCCAACAGCATGGTTTGGTCCAGATCACGTCCCGCGGATATCAGAATCGAACCTCCGTTACCGTAACTCACGGTGCCGCGCGGATTCACATGCACACCGCCCGACACATCGAGTTTTCCTCCAGCGGCAAGCTCCGCCGAATAGGCGTTGATGTTGATCGAACCACCGTTCAGGAATAAGGGCAGAGGACCTGCCATGTCGGCGCTGAGCCGATCATCAACCAGCAGTCCGCTGGTGCTGACCACACCGCTGGCACCGAGTGTGAAAACTCCTCGTCCGGCAACCGGGTCGGGAAGGGCACCTCCCGAGGTGTTATCGAGTTTGTTGATCGTGGCGAGCGACAGATTCGGACTGTTGAAGCTGATTTTCCCGCTGGGTATGGAAATGCCTCCATCGATTCTGATATTGGATGCCGTGAAAGCGATTTCACCGCCGGGCGCCGCGGTAATGGACACATCATTTGGAATGATAATCGTGCCGTCGTGGTTATCGATGGACAGCACGCCGAATCCGCCGCCTGACATCAGCTCGGGAGATAGATAAACCTGTTGGAGTCGTTCGCTGGAGAGTGCCGCCGGATTTCCGTTCACGTCCGTTGCAAACGGTGCCGCCGCGGGCAGATTCCTCTCTGCGGTGAAGGTCACCGTCGGAGGTGTCGGCGAGTACAGCGGAAAGGTCGGATAAGCGATGTCCTGAGCCTGAAAAGCAAGCGTGAGCGTGCTCCTGGCTGGCGGAGTGATGCGTTGGTTGTCGCCAACAACAGTCGTGCCGGAAAGTCTGCCGTCGAGCGCCATGGACGCGGCGGTGATAGAGAGCTTGCCGCCTGCAGCCCCCTCGGTGTAGCCCGCTTCGTAGCGGAAACCGGCGGGTGTGATCACCCCATCGAAAACATTCGCAACGCCGAACTTGGGATTGGATTCGGTGAACGTGCCGTCGTAAATGCCATCATAGACTACGTCGGGCGTGGCGCTGCCGATGTCCACGAGCCGTCCTCCGGTGATCAACCGGGTGGTTCTAACCATTCCGCCTTCAAACAAAGTTGACCCGCCTGATACTGCGATGTTGGAACCGCTCTGCATCACGACGGAACCGCCCGCGTTGATGGTGACCGAGCCACCGGCCACGGTGAGTTGGCCGACCGAGCGCTGGATCAGATTGGCGAATCCCGAAACATCCGCCAAGGGGGTTCCTATCCAGCCGTCACCGGTGTTGCGGATATCCACCGCCACCGTGGCATTGCGGAGCACGCCCAGACGTTGCAACGGGGAATCCGCCAATTCCGCCGAGCGCAGATCCACCGAGATGATGTTTTGCGAAACGGATACCGGCACGGCAAGCGATCCTGAAACATCGATTTCGGCATCTTGCTCCAGATATACCTGTCCGCCGGATTGGACGAAGGTGGATCTGGGGGGGGTGGCGTTCTCATACAACCAGTTACCCGCGACAAGACTCACCTGGGCATTCGGTGCTAACAGAACAGAAGCTTCGCCAACCCGGATGGTCTTGCCGCTGATATTGATCTTGGAGCGCAATGCCAATTCGGTGCCGATGGTGGTTTCATTGCTGTCGTACTCGGGAAGAATGCGCAGCACGCTTTCAGGTCCAAGGTTCACCGCGCCGGTGTTTTTGAAAAGGAACAAGGCACCGGCGGACGTGGTGCTCGCCCGGTTGGACACCGCGTTGTAGCTGGCCTGGATGTCGATGCGCCCGTTGAGGGAAACGGACGTGGTGCTGACCAATCCTCCGTTGTGGTTGATTTCGCGCCCCGCGATGGTGATGCTGCCGCGCGGGGCTTCTATCATGCCATCCTGTGTGACGATGCCGGTGTAAAGACCGGCGAGCGGATCGGTGACCGCACCGACAAACACATCCAGACCGCGCAGGCTGGGATCGGAGGATGAGTGGCCGTCGAATCCTACCTGCAAACCGGCGGCAAGAATGGCTTGGCCGTCTGGAGTGAGGATGCTGCCCAGGTTGCTGACGTTAGAGCCTACGAGCGTGATGCGCCCGCCGACTTTGGCCGTGTTGGTGGGACTGTTGAGGATGGCTCCTTGCTGAACGACGACATCGCCGTATTTCCCGGTTGTGGAAGGCGGGGCTTCGGGGGTGAAGGCGGGGGTTCCGTTGAGTCCCGCGGGAATGGCCAGTCCGCTGAACAGAAACTGCGCGTCAGGGTTGTTGAGCAGGCCGCGATTGATTAGATTATCATTGATCGGCAGCGACGAAACGGTTAGACCGCGGGCATTGACTTGGCTGCTGCCGCCGAAGATGATGCCGTTGGTGTTGATGATATATACTTGGCCGTCGGCTTTGATAGATCCGAGGATCTGAGTCGGGTTGCCACTGGGATCGCTGATTTTGTTGAAGGCAATCCACTGGCCGACGTTCTCGCCGCCGGCGCTCTGGTCGAAGGTGAGGGTGGTTTCCTTGCCAACATTGAAGGTCTGCCAGTGGAGCAAGGCCTGCTGGGTGGTCTGTTTGATGGTGACCTTGGTGGCATCGGCGGGATTCACGGGCAGCAGTTCCGCGCCGGTCCAAACGTTTTTCTGCGGCTTCAGGGGATCGGTGCCCACCGGCGCGGGCTTGAGACCGCCAAGCGCGATTCCGTTAGGAACAGCAGGTAGCGGGGCAGCGGTGGTGCCGAGATTGTTAGCTCCGCTGATTGCGGCGTTGCGCGCGGCGTTCTGCATGGCGCGCACGGCGTCGAGCGCACGGGTGGTGCGGGCCAGGGTGTCACGTGCGTTGGCGCGGGCGGCGTCGGAGCTGGCGGCGGCCCCGCCGCTGCCGGCTCCGGCTGCGGGCGCGCCGTTGCCGTTGGATCGTGCTCCACCGCCGCGCAGAATGTCGCCGGCATCGGCGATGAAGCCGCTGATAAGGACGGCGAAGCCGATGACGGCGGACACGCCGTAGCGCAGCGGTGCGCCGCGGAGCGGGGTGTTGCGAAAATAAAATCGTTTGGGTTTCATGTGATACCACGTTCTATCTGGATTTTAGCGGCTTAGGCGGAGCGGGACGCTCCGGACACGGTCTGGAGCCGGAGGCTCCAGCCACTATCACGCTCAGGGCTTTTTCGCGGGCGCCGCGATGCGGTTGTCGATGATCTTGTCCTTGTAGCCCTGGACGAGGTTTTCGACCTTCACGCGGGTGGTGCCGATGAAGGGCTCGCGGGCGGCGAGCGCTTTGCCGAGGGCGTAGTTTTCGTAGCGGTCGAGGATCTCGCAGGCGGTGTTGAAAAGAGCGATGTTCTTGGCTTCCCGGTCGGCGATGGTGCGCTTGTTGACGATGATCTCCGCAGCAAGCTTGGCGCGCTCGTCTTCCTTGGTGCGGGCGACTTCGGCGGCTTGCTGATAGCCGGCCTTCCATTTTTCGAGAGCTTCGGTGCATTGCACGATGCGTTTCTCGCGCTCGGCGAGTTTGTTGTTGAGAGTGGCGATGGCTTCGTCCGAGGCGGCCTTGTCCGCGTTGCTTTGCTTGACCAGGGCGGCGTTGCGTTTTTCGAGTTCGTCGATCCGGGTGGTCAACTCCTTGTTCTTGAGATCCGCGGCGGACTGGGCGGCCTGGGCGTTGGCGGCCTCGTTCTGGGCACTGCGCAGTTGCAGCAGCGTGGCGCGAAGTTGCTCGCGGAGCTTCTGCGCGGGATCCGCGGGTTCGGCACCGAAGACAGGAATGGACTGATAGATGAAAACGAACAGATAGACGAAGAGCAGGAGCGGGACGCTCCTGGCACGGTCTGGTGCGGGACGCTCCAGCCACCTGGCATATCTGGCACGGTCTGGTGCGGGACGCTCCAGCCACCTGGCATATCTGGCACGGTCTGGTGCGGGACGCTCCAGACACTTGGATTGGGTGCGGGTGATGAACATCATGATACCGTTAGAATTTCGCATTGACGTCGAACATAAGGATGTCGGTGCTGAGGGGGGGGCCGCAGATTTCATCGGAACTCATCCAGCGCAGGCCCAAACGCACTGCGGGCGAGACGGCGAAGTTGGCCCCCAGGGTGAAGCCCTGGACATTGGTGCCGCCGCCGCCGAAGTCGGAGTCGGTGAAGCCGTCCACCACGGCGTCGGACTCGACGTAGCGGTAACCGAAGGCGGCCTGCCAGTCGCCGAAGGCATCGAGGGCCGGCTTGCCGACCTGTAAGGCGAGTATCCAGGCGTTGTCGCCCCCGTCGTAGGCGCCGGGTGCGGTGGTGGATCCGGGGCTGCGGTTGTTAACGGCGATGCTGTTGATGGCTGATTTGTCGAAGGCGAGGTTTTTGGTATACTCGCCGAGGAGCGTGACGCGGATCGGATCAAAGCGATCGTATTCGAGTTTTCCGGTGAGCGTGAGGTTGCGGAACTCGGAGGCGAGTCCGTAGTATTGATATTGATATTTGGTGCCAAAGTCGTTGGCGGCGGTGGGCACGATGTCGCGCAGGGCCATATAGGTATTGCCGCGCTGGGCGAAGCCGGGGCGGGTGGTGTCGGTGTCGCCCGCGTCGCTGGCGGTGACCGGGGTGAAGGGCGAGGACAAGCGGCCCTCGATGTTGGTGAAATCGTAGTAGGCGATTCCGAACTTGGCCTTCAGGTCGTCGCTAATCTTCCAATCGATACCGAGTTGGGCGGCGGCGAGCCATTTGTCGGTGCTCTCGAATTTGGACGGCTGGTTGGAGGCGAAGTTGAAATCGGTGTTATACACCGGAAAATAGCCAGCCGTGAAGAAGGCCTTGACCTTGTCATTGATATCGACTTTCCCGCGCACCGCCAGGCCGTCGAAGCCGAGATCCTCGTCCCATTGGATTTCGGTTGCGAAAAACGGGTTGTCGAAGCGGCCCATCAGGAAGGTGAGTTCCTGACCGTCGCCGGGGCCGGCGTCGTAGCTGAGGAACGCGCGGTCTAACCAGATCTGGTATTTGGAGAAATTGCCACCGTTGCCGCCGAGTGTCTGGTTGGGGGAAACGGGCGAGTTGCTGTCGCCGGTGGCGAGGCGGATGCCGCCGTTGAAGCCATCGCCGAGCAGGATTTCGGTGCCGAGGCGGGCACGCAGGCGGGTGCGATGGCGGTCCTCGTTGACGTTGTATTGTGGTGAGAACTGGGTGCCTGAGGTGTCGAAGGGGAGCCCGGTGTTGATGGCGTTGAAGTTCGGGAAGGCACCGGTATCGTCGTTGCCTATGGGAAAGAAAGTGCCTTCATAGCGGCCACGCAGATCTCCGAAGGGGCGGAACTTCGAGGTCCACCCGGGGGGGGAGTTTTTGCCCCATTGTTCCTCGCGGGCCCGGGCCATGAGTTCCTGTTGGATCTGGTCGCGCATTTGCTTGCGCACCACCTCGGGAATGTAGGTGACGCGCAGGTCGTCGGGGCCGGGCGCGGGTGTTAGCGCGGCGATGTCCGCCCGGGCGGCGGCGTTCTGCGCGGCGGTGGCGGCGTCGGCCTCGGCCTGTTGGATGAGTTCGACGGCCTCGGCCTGGGTGAGAATGCCTTTTTGCACCAGGCGGTTGATCAAATTGACCGTGACGTTCTGCGATGGCGCGGCGGCGGGAGCGGGAGCGGCCACGGCGGGCAGATCGGCCGCCACCGGAACATCAGTGGCCGGGTCGAGCGGGGTGGTTTCAGTGGCGACGTCTTCCGCCCAAAGCGGGATGGAGGCAACCAGAAATGAGGCGATGAGGAGGGAACGGGAGGACGACATGGGGAAAAGAACTAATATCTAACGCATTGTCAGGTTGGGATTGCGGGCGGAAATGCGCATGTTGATGGGCATGGGCATGTCGGCGGGGGGAGGTTCGGGCAATTGCAGGCCGACGAGCACCTGGTCCTTGATGGCTTGATCCACGGTGGAGGTGCCGGAGGAACCCATGAGCTGCGCACGGGTAATGCGGCCATTGGCATCCGCCCAAACCCGCACCTTCAGGGAGAAGGCGGCACTGCGGACGCCAGCGTTGCGCCGCAAGGTTTCGGCGATGGTGTTTTGCACGGTGACGGCAAATCGATCCCACTTGCCGACGCGACGAGTGAATCCGCTTTGTTTGCGGGAGCCACCATTGCCACCGCCGGCACGCAGGCCCATGTCGGGACCGTTGCCTGCGATATTGGTTCCCAGCGCGTCGTCCGGTGCCTCCACCGGAGTTTCCATCGGATCCTCAATCCTATCGACCGGCGTCTGCTCGACCATTTCCTGATCCTTGGGCGGTGGGGGGGGCGGCGGCGGTGGGAGGGGCGGCGGCGGCGGCAGGGGCGGCAGCGTGATTCTGACTATGTCGTCGGTTTTCACCATCGGCTTGCGGCTTTTGCCGCCTACATTGAGGAACGAAACGGCGCCGCCTAACAAGACGGCGGCGAGCATGATGCCGATAATCAGACGGCCCATGTTCGGCTGGGACTGGATAGGGGGTTTCGGATTCATCTTGGCGGTGGTGGTGGTGGTGGTGGTGGAATTGCGGTTCCGCTACTGCGGAGGTTGGGTGGCGAGGCCGATCTGGTTGATGCCGAGGCGGCCCAGCACGTCGAGCACGTCCATGATACCCTGGTATTGGCTCTGGCGGTCGCCGCGCACGACGACGGGCACCTCGGGGATGGCGGCCTTGATCTGGCCGAGCTTGCTTTCCAATTCGGCGAGGGTGACGGGCAGCGTGTTGAGGCGGATCCGGCCCTCGGAGTCGATGGTGATGGCCTGGGTTTTGGGCGCTTCGAGTTTGGGCGAAGATGCCTTGCTGGCGCTGGGCAGGTTGACCTTGACGCCCTGCACGCTGGCCGTGGTCATGATGATGAATATGAGCAGCAACACCAGATAGAGGTCCACCATCGGTGTGACGTTGATGTCATCGAAGTTCTTTTCGTCGGCGGAGGCCATGGGGAGTGGGGTGGTTTGTGAGTGGGCTTGTCTATCCTATTAGTCCTATAGGTCCTATAGGTCTTATAGGACAAATGGGACTTATGTGAATTATGGGAATTATGTGACTTATGATTTTCATTGGGGGGAGTTGGTTGGGTCGGCTTCCTGGGGCGGGCGATAGAACTCGGCCATCTTGGCAACGAACTCGTCGATGAAGACCTGCATCAGGGCCAGCGAGTTCTTGATGCGGCCGTTGAGGTAGCTGTAGATGAAGAGCGCGGGAATCGCCACGATCAGTCCGACGACGGTGGCGAGCAGCGCGGAGGCGATGCCGGGCGCAATCGAGTTGACGTTCACCTCGCCGGATCTGGCGATGATGGCGAAGGTGATCATGACGCCGACCACGGTTCCTAACAGGCCGACATAGGGGCCGCCGGCGATGCTGATGGTGAGGAAAACGAGGCCGTCGGAGAGCCGGTGGCTTTCATGGACGAGCCCGGCATCGAGGCTGGCGCGGATGGCCTGGATGGAACGACCGGCGAGTCCCTGGACGCGGTTGTTGTCCTTGTCGAGACGATGACGGATTTCCTCGGAACCTATCCGATAGATATGGAACAACGGGGACTTTTCGATCAGGCCTTGGTCGGCGGGATCGATCTGGCCGCCGAGGCTGCTGACGCTGGAAGTGTCGTCCGGGTTGAGGGCGGTAAGGTCGGTGGAGAGGGATTGCCACCGCTTGAGAAAAACCCTGGTGCCTTTCTCTATCGAGTTCAGATAGATGAACTTGCGGATGGCTACGCTCCAGCCGATGACGATCATGACGGCGCAGATTCCCACCGCGATCCAACCGTCGAACATCATGTTGCCGGCGATGTCGCGAAAGAGCGACAGGTGCTCCATGAATTTGCTTTGCTCTTCGGTGCCTTCGCCTTCGACCGCGGAAAGCGAAAGCGCGCGCTGGGCGGCATCGCTTGTGCCCTGATTGACCGCTGCGAGTTGGACCCAAGCGGCGGAGCGAGCGGTGGCGGAGATGGAAAACTCGTCGAGTTCGCCGGTGAACAGGCTGGTGCCGGGGGCTTCGGTGGCGGCTCCGCCGAGCGTGACCGGGGTGGTGAGCGCGGGGAGGCTGCCGTCGAGGCTGGCATAGGGGGTGCCGTTGAGGAAAAGCCGGAGGGTATTGCCGTCGGCGACGAGCGCGAGGTGGCTCCAGGTGGCTGCGGCGATGGGTGCGCCGGGCTGGCTGCGGACATCGGCCAATTGAATGACCGGCACACCATTGTCTAACAGAAGGCGCAGCGAAGTGTTGCCATCGGCGCGGCTGCAAATAACGGCGTTTTCCTGAAGCGCGCTTGGTTTGATCCAGGTGGCAATCGTGAGGGATTGTCCTTGTTTCCATTCCAGCGATTTGGAGTTCGGGATGCGGATCGGCTCGGCTCCTAACAACCTCAGCCCGCTGCCGATAGGCGCGCTTCCGGCGGTGGCGCCGGCGTTTTCCGCGTTGTTGCCGTTGGCGGTGGAATCCACCGGCGCTCTGGCACGCTCGGAGAAGTGATAGACCAGGGTGGTGTCGCCGTCGAAGGCCTCGGTGGGTTTCGCGGCCGCCGGCATGGCGGGATCCGTGTTGCCGAAATAAACGTGGAAGGTTTCCTTGGCAGCGGGTTTCACCTCGGGCAGCCTGACCCAAACGAAGGCTTCATTGAGCAGGTTGTCATAACTCTCGATCTGGTGCGGCAGGATGGTCTTGCCATCGGCCGCAATGAAGCGCAGGTCGCTGCCGTCCTCGCGGGCACCGGCAAACTGGAAATTCCCGTCGGACAGGCGGACCAGCACGGTGGCGCACCCCGCCGGTTCGCTCAGAACGGCGGCCCCGGTCCCGGTGTCGAGAGTGATTTTCTGGCGTTGCGTCCAAGCGGGATTCCACCACGCGTCCTCGGCGTGCAGCATGCCACCCATGGCTATGGCCAAAACGCCGGGGATCAGGATCATTGAATGGTACTTCATGGGAGGAGGACAGGGAAAATAGTGTTAGAAATCGGCCCAGCCGCGGAAAGAAATCCGGATGTCACCTGCTTGCGCGTCGATCTGGTCGATGAGAGGCACGGCGACATCCAGCGAGCCGTTGTAATGGTTCAAAACCTTGAGGCGGGTGCCGACACCGACACTGGCGAAGCTATAGCGTTGTTGTTGGCCGGGCAGTGGGTCGTGTATGCCCAGCACTCCGGCGTCGGCAAACACATGGAACCGCCACTCCGCTTCGCGCTGGCCGTTCTTGTTAGGTACGCCGATCAGCGATGGGCTGCGGTATTCCACGGTGCCAAAAATCGCGTTGTCACCAAGCGCGGTGCCTTCAAGGTAGCCGCGGGCACTGTCGAGTCCACCACCGGCGAATTGCTCGCCGTTGACGAGCGGCTGGCTGGCGAGCTGGCCCTGGATTTTTCCGAAAACCTGCGAGCCTCCCTTGAGGTCGCGGGTGTGGGCCAGGTCGCTGCGGATATAGACATAACTGCCGTCCGCGTTGTAGCGCTTGTTAGAGTAATCCAGTTGGCTGCTGCCCAAACCGCGCAGGTGGAAATTAAGCGTGCTGTTCCATTCGGTGAAACGGTTGTCCGCCATCCAGGCGGCCCCGTAGTTCGCACTGAGCGGGTAATATTGGATCGGCGAGGAAATCGTGTCACTTCCGATCACGATGTCCTCCTTGAAATTCTTGTAATCGAGGCCGATGCTGAAGTTTTGATAGAACGACGCCGTCGTCGGCAGGTCATAGAGTGCGCGGATGCCGAGGATGTTGCCGTTGCCGCCGACTGCGGCGCCACCCAGCGTGGAGACGTTGCTGTTTTGCTTGGTGCCTTGGATCATCAGGCTGACACGGTCCGAAACCCGGGCGAGGTAGTAGCCCCCAAAAACCACGGCGTCGTCCAGTTTCTCCGGCGCGATCTGGAAACTCAGCCCGCCAGTGTGGCCTTTCTGGAAAAGATTGCCATATCTAAGCGAACCATTGAGCCGCAACTTCGTGGTGTCGGGACTGTTGCGGTTGTTCAATTCAAGCGACCCGTGCAACGGATGTTCATCCTCCACGTTCAGGTCGATGTCCACCGTGCCCGGCTCCGTACCGGCACGCAGTACCGGAGTCACCCGACGGTCCGCCAATCGGTTGAGCCCGACGATCTCCTTGCTGACTTTGTTCATGTCCGGCACATTGCCTTCGGCCAGCGATGGGACTTCACTCTTGATCTTGCTCGGCAAAAAGAACCGCGCGCCGTGGACCCGCAGGCGGCCGACCTTGCCCTCGACCACCTCCAAACGAACCACCCCGCGCCGCGGGTCCTGCGGCGGGACAAACACCGACACCGTCTGCCAGCCCTTGTCGTGATAGACCTTCTCCAGAGCCACCCGTGCCTGCTCGACGTCGTCGGGAGTCCTGCCCGGTCCGAGAAACGGATAGACCGCCTCCTCAACCTCCAGGTTGTTCAGGCGTTTGGCACCTTCCACGCGATACTCGCGGATGTAGAAATTGGTGATTTCCGCAGCCGTCACGACCTGGGAAACCATTGCGAGACACAGGTAAAGCAAGGCCACGTGCCATGTCACGAGCTGCAACACATAGTCGGCAATTGCTTTGAAATAGATCATACCAGCGGCCTGAAATCAGCGCCGCCCCCAACATCCGCCAGTCAGTCTCTCCGCAGCAAGGGCATGACTGTGACGATCTTGTCACAGACGCCGGAACTTTGCCTGCATGTTCCGTATTTCTGGCAGACTTCACCAAAACAACAAGCGCATGCCCGCCAGCGTGGAGAAAACCACGATCATCCATTCGAATGCGGCCTGCGGCACATGCCGGATCATCCATTTCCCGCCGAAGATCCCGAGTACCACCCCCGGCAACAGGAGGGCGTTCTCCCACAGACTCTCCCGGGTGATCAGCGCCAAACGCGCGTTGAGCGGCACCTTGACCAGATTGATCAGCAGGAAAAACCTCGCGCCTATCCCGATGAGTTCCATTTTTGGCACCTTGCGTGCCGTTAGATAGAGCTGGATCACCGGCCCCGCCGCGTTGGCCAGCATCGTCGCAAAACCTCCCAACACTCCCGCCCCCAAACCGAATCCCTGCGATGCCACCCAGCGGTCGAACACCTCCGGATGCCAGCGCCGGCTCACCTGCAAAGCCACCATCAACAAAACACAAGCACCGATGACCCGCCGTGCCATGGCATCTGGAATCCAGCCCAGCATCCACCAACCGATTGCCAGCCCCGCCAAAGTTGGCCCTAACAAGCGCCACACCGGTCGCCACGATCCGTGTTTCAGAAACGCCGGATAGGCCATCAAGTCCGCCGCGATCAACAGCGGCAGGGCCAGGCCCACCGACGCCTTCGCCCCATACAAATCGGCTAACAGAAACACCGACACCATCGAAATGCCGCTGAACCCCGACTTGGACAAGCCGATGCAAAACGCCGCCAACAGTGCCATCAGGTAAAACACCGACATCCCGCCGCCATCCATCCGTGGATCCTCCACAACCAGCAAGAACAAAGCCACTTTTGTGAATTTCCGACCGCTGACACCGTAATCCCGGACAGGTGCCACTCATGTGGGTTGCCGGCATGCTCCGCTGCGATTTCACGATTTCTTCATTGGCATTTCACGGAGACCGGTTGAAATCCCCGCATGCCCCGCGTCCTCCTGGTTGAAGATGAGCCTGCCATCGCCGATACCTTGGTCTATGCGCTCGAAACCGAATGCTTTACCGTGACCCACGCATTGACAGGCACCGACGCCCTCGCCGCTGCAGCCCGCGAACCCCATGATTGCGCCATCCTCGACATCGGCCTGCCGGACATGACCGGCCTCGATGTCTGCCGCCGCTTGCGTGAAACCTCACCCATTCCCGTGTTGTTTCTCACCGCCCGCAATACCGAAGTGGACCGCATCCTCGGCCTCGAACTCGGCGGTGACGACTACGTGACCAAACCGTTCTCGCCGCGTGAAATCGTCGCCCGCGTCCGCGCCATCCTCCGACGCACGGGCCATGTGCGGCAATCATTCCCGTCCGCTCCAACCACTACAAACCTGCCTCACAAACCCGCACCCGCCGCCGGTCTCCACCACGATGCCTCGGCCATGCGCATCCACCTTGATGCCACCACGCTCGATCTAACAGCACACGAATACAAGCTCCTGCTGGTTCTCATGGAGCAACCCGGGCGCGTCTTCACCCGCGACCAGTTGCTCGACCACGCATGGGAGGATCCCGGCGCGGTGACCGACCGCACCGTGGACGCGCACATCAAGTCGATCCGCGCCAAACTGCGTGCCGCATGCCCCGGCGCGGAAAACATGATTGAGACCCGCCGCGGCATCGGCTATTCACTCCAGCCGCAAATCCATCCCGCAAGAAAGTAACGACTCAGGCCAACAGGTCATCTCCAGAATTCCATGCGCTTCACCCGGGTCACCCTGTTTTTCATCGCAGGCATCATCACTCTCGGCTTCTATCAGCTTGCGCGGAATTTCCTCGCGGAGGTCGAACCGCAAACCTTCCAAGCCACCGAAGAGATGATGGTGGACACCGCCAATCTGCTCGCGGAACTGGTGACGGCGGACTTGCGGGAAGACGGCTTTGAGCCGGCGGACCTGCGCCAGGCGTTCGACCGCGCCCATGCCCGCAGATTCGACTCCCTCATCTTCGACCACCTGAAACACCAGGTCGGTATCAACGCCTATCTCACCGATACCAAGGGTTTCGTCCTGTTCGATTCCGACGGCGGCCGCCGCGAAGGACGGGACTACTCCAAAAAACGCGACGTGTCACTCACGTTGTCCGGCCGCTACGGCGCACGTAGTAGCCGGGAAAACCCGGATGATGCATCCACCTCGGTGTTATATGTCGCGGCCCTCGTCGGGGATTCCACACGGCCGCTGGGAGTCCTGACGGTTTACAAACCCCAACTCGATGTGATGCCGCTGGTGCGCGAACGACGCCGCATCATCTATACCGCCTGCGGCCTGATCGGCAGTGGCATCATCTTCCTGATCGGCGCGGTTTTCCTCTGGCTGTTCCACCCGCTCGGAAAAATCACCGAGTACGCCCGCGCCATCGAACGCGGCGAAAGACCCGCCAAACCCAAAATCGGCATCGGCCGCGAAGTCAATACCCTGGCCCGCGCGCTGGATTCAATGCGCGACGCGCTGGAAGGACGCGGCTATGTGGAACGCTATATCCAAACGCTCACCCACGAAATGAAAAGCCCGCTCGCCGCCATCCGCGGCGCGGCCGAGTTGCTCAACGAGGAGATGCCCGCCACAACCCGCCAACGCTTCCTCTCTAACATCCTCGCGGAAACCGCCCGCAGTGACCGCCTGATCAACCGCCTGTTAGAGCTTTCCGCGATCGAAAGCCGCTCCCGCCTCGACCAACCCGCTGAAATCGACTTCCATGTGGTCGTCGCCCGTGCCATCGATCAGGCCCGGCCACTCGCCGAAATCGCCGGCGTCAATCTCGAACTGGAACTCCCGCCCACTCCCCTCCCCGTCCGCGGCGACGCGTTCATCCTGCGTGCCGCCGTGACCAATCTGCTGGAAAACGCGATCGATTTCTCGCCGCGCGGGAGCGTGGTCCCAATCACTCTAACAGTTCATGGCGGCATGCTGGAACTCACCATCCGCGATCACGGCCCGGGTATCCCGGACTACGCCCGGGAAAAGGTTTTCGAGCGGTTCTATTCGTTGCGCCATCCGGGGTCCGGCCGCAAAGGCACAGGCCTCGGCCTGCCGCTGGTGCGCGAGGCCGCCGAACTCCACGGTGGCTCCATCACCCTCGAACCCGGCTCCCCCGATGGCGGTACCGTGGCCAAGTGGATCATGCCGCTCATGCATTGAATCATTACCCTCGACCCGCCCGCCAATTTGTTGGTAGCGTCTTTCATGCGCACGAAAAAACCCGCAGTGGTCCAACAGGCGGCTTCCGGAAAAAAGGCGGCATCAGACGTCCAGCCGGCGAAGGTTGCCGCCAAGTCCCCCACCCCGTTGACAACTTCATCCCGCGCGGCGTCACCTGCGCCGGACCTGTTGCTGGTCTGCCTGCAGGATCCGTTCGATGCGGTGGGCGATTCCAGCACCATCGTCCGCAGCGAGGTGCCTGCAGCGGACGGCAATGCCGCGCATTCATGGACCCTCGAGGCAGTGATGGAAATGAACCCTCCCCGCTTTTTCGAAGGCTGGGCCACGCGTGGCCACTTCACGCTCGATCTCAGCGTCAACGCCACCGTGTCCCCACAGGCGGGAACATGGAGCGACACGCTCCGCACCACCTCGGGCAGCGGCAACTGCCGCGTTCCCATAACCCGGGATTCTAACAACAAGGTGCGCTTCCCGCTCGCGTCAGCCGTCCGGCACGCGACGGAGAAACCCATGCCCTTGCTCGCCAAACAGCGTTTTCTCAACGCCGACATCGCCATCGAACTCAACGGCACGTCGGGTCTGAGCGCGGGCGCTGTGGCGGTCGTATCCAGCAGAAACTGGACGCGCCTGATTGCGGGTACCAACGCAGCCACCCAAGGCTTGGCCTTCGATGGCAAGTGGCGCAATCACCTCGATGAGAATGATGGTGCCTCGACCGTGCCGGGCGCATGGGCCTTCGCAGTGATGTCCCGGGCGGACTATGAAAAGCTCTGCACCCAGCACGAATGGACACCGTATATTCTGTGAATCCGGCGTGTTAGGGTTTCGGCGTGGCGTCGGCTGCCAGGTCTCCAAGCGCATACTGGATGCCATCAAGGTTGAACTGTAGGATGGCGGGTTCCTGAAAGACATTCTTCTCGTGGCCGAGCGAACAATAGAAAACACGACCCTCGCCTTCCTTCCTGATCCAGGCGACCGCGAAATCCTTGTCGGCGCGCTTGCCTTTGTTAGCAGTGGCCGGGTCGGTGAGGTCAAGGCTCAGCAGAACGCGGCAGTTGGCACGGCTATATGGTTCTTTCATTTCGTAAATCTCGTCCTGAAGCTTGAAGCCTTTGCCACCAAACGCCTTGGCAAGGACGTGGTTCGGTTCGTCGATTCTGAACGCCCATGTCCCTCCCCCACCCCACGGATGGCCATTGAACAGGGCTCCTAACATCTTGGCGCCGTCGGGCCAGGTATAGAAGTTGTCGGTCGCGGCGTGGATGCCGATGAGACCTTTGCCACTGCGGACAAAGGCAATGAGCGCTTGCTGCTGCGCGTCGGAGAGCTTCAGTCGGGTGGTGTTGTTGAGGACGACGGCGTCGTATTTGGCGAGGTTCGCGGCTTCTAACGAATCGTATTCGCGACTGAAGTCGGCGGTGTAGGCACCGGTCTTGGTTCCCATCATCTCGATGGCCTTGTTGCCGGCCGCGATGCCGCCGCCGTGAAAGAACCCATCGCAACGCCAGAAGACCAGAATCTTGCGTGCTTGCTTGGGCTTGGCACTCGCCTTGGCGGGCACTGCCGCCTCGATTTTAGCGAGATCGGCGTCGGCGAGGACAGGCAGTGTCTGTGCGCCGGCGCTGATGTTGAGAACGAAGGCGACGGCGGATGTCCATAGTGTCATTAGTTTCATGAGGTGGTGGGGTTATGGTTGTTGGTTGCTGCAAGAATGGTTTTCACATCAGCTTGATGGTGGCATGGATGGCGCGGGTGCGATGGCGTGGGGGAAAATCCGTGGCGGGTCCGTCGGATCAACCATGAATCATGGGGGGGGGATTCAAACCAGATCCTTGGCACGCCATCCCTCACGGGCTTCCGGGTTGATCATCTTCGCGGCTTCAGGGTTGTCGGTGATCTCCATTTTCGCCGCATCCCACTTGACCGTCTTGCCAGTGCGGATCGCCAGCGTGCCTAGCAGGATCGCCTCCGTCAGCGGACCGGAGTAGCTGAAATCGGAACAGGATTTCTTGCCATTCTTGATGGCATCCATCCAGTCACGGTAGATTCCTCCGGTGCGCGCAAGCGTCTTGGGTACCTGCTTGTCGCCGCTCGCCCGGTAGGCCTCCCATGTGGCCCGCGGATAGAGCATCGGACTGTCCGGGCGCATGCCGCCGTGGGCGATCCCGCCCTTTTCGCCGACCATGATCATGCCACCCTCACCACCGGGCGCACCCCCGTCGTAGCCTGCCGGCGCGTCCGGCAGACTGGGTCCCTCGTACCATTTCACCCGCACCGGCGGCTTCTTGCCGCGCGCGGGGAAATTGAAGGTAACGACCGATCCGTTAGGAGTATGGATCGGATTGACCTCGCCCTTTATTTCCACTGTCACGCTTTCCGGCGCGCCGAGTTCGAGCGCCCAGTAGGGCGTGTCTATGGTGTGGCAGCCGATGTCACCGAGACCGCCGCAGCCAAAGTCCCACCACGGACGCCACGTCCTCGGGTGCAATACATGACTGAAGCCGAGCTTTTTAACGACCGGGCCCAGCCACAGGTCCCAGTCCATGCCCTGCGGCGGTGGTTCGGGTTTGGGATACTCGGTCAGCACGTTGCCAATGAACCCCCAGCCCGCCTGCGGACGATTCGTCCAAACAATCACTTCCTTCACCTCGCCGATCAGTCCGGCCTGATACCACTCCTTGACCAGGCGTGCTCCTTCGGACGCGTGACCCTGGTTGCCCATTTGGGTGACAATACCTTTTTTCAAGGCAAGCTGTTGGAGGGTACGGGCTTCCCACAACGAGTGCACCAGCGGCTTTTCGACAAAGACATGCTTGCCGAGACTCATTGCCAAATGGGCTATGGCAAAGTGGGTGTGATCCGGTGTCCCGACACCCACGGCGTCGATTTTATCACCCATTTCCGCGAACATCTTGCGGAAGTCCAGATAGAATTTGGCCTCTGGAAACTGTTTTTTCGCGCGCTCCCAAACATTCGGGTCGCAGTCGCAGAGGGCGACGATGTTGTTGCCGCCGGCGCAGGCAGTCAGGTCAACCCAGCCTCGGGTGCAGAAGCCGACCCATGCAATGTTCAGTTTCTCGTTGGCGCCAGCCACCGGCTTGGCCAGGATCAACGGTGCTACCAAGGGTGCGCCAAGCGCGGTAGCGGTGTGTTTGAGGAAAGTGCGCCTTGACGGATGATTCAACGTGGATGCTTGCATGATGGTTTTTCTCGTAATGGTTGATTCAGGGTTTCTTCTTTCTGATTGCCTTCGCATCCATGACAAAAGCGCTTCTGCCATGAGTGCCAATGACCAAATCGCCTTCCCGGGAGTGCACTGCGATGTCGTGCACGGGTGTGGTCGGCAGGTGGTTGCACAGCGAATGCCACGACTTGCCGCGGTCCAATGAGCAATAGATGCCCAGTTCGGTACCCACGTACAGGATGTCCTTGTCGGCTGGATCCTCGCGAATGACATTGATGGCTTCGGATGGCAGGTTGCCCGCGATGGATTTCCAGGTCTTGCCGAAATCCGTGGACATATATAGATACTTTTCAAAGTCATCCTCCCGATATCCGGTCAGTGAGACAAACACCGTGCCCACTTCATATTTCGATGCAACCACACGGCTCACCCATTTGTCGGGCAGCCCCTGATTGATCTTCTGCCAGGCCGCTCCATCATTCTGCGTCACATGAAGCTGTCCGTCATCGGTTCCGGCATAAAGCAGGCCCTTTTGCAGTTCGGACTCGGAAATATCGGTGATGGTTCCGTAGGGAACATCGCCCCGCTTCTCCGGCCCCGGATTCGTCGTCAAGTCGGGACTGATGCAGGTCCACTGATCGCCCCTGTTCTCGCTCTTGAAAACCTTGTTGGCACCCGCATAGAGAGTTTGCGAGTTGTAATGCGACAGAATGAAAGGGGTCACCCAGTTGAATCGCTCTCCCGCTGGCCGGATGCCCGCACCCGTGCCTGTCTTCAGATCTTGTCGCGCCATGCCGCCAAACATGCCCTCGGTATAGATCGTATCCGGATTGTTCGGGTCGGCCCTTGTGACATACCGATCGCCACCGGCATGGGGAATTCGTTTCCAGTGCTCCTGATCGGGGGCCATGGGTTTGGCGTGGCCGTAATGCGCGCCGTTATCCTGAGTGCCGCCCATGATATTGTATGGCGTGGATGTATCCACCGAAATCGCATAGAACTCGGCGATGGGTAGATTATTGATATGAAGCCACGTCTTGGCTCTGTCTTGAGATAGGTATAGCCCGCCATCGTTCCCCAGGATGACCCGGTCGGGATTGTCGCGATCAATCCACATCGCGTGACTGTCACAATGAACGCCTGCTTGGCCGTTGTCGGAAAACATGGCCGTGCACTTCTCCGTTCTGCTGACAAAGGTCTTGCCACCATCCGTTGAACAGATCAGGTGAAAACCGACGACAAACACCTCGTTTTCATTGTCGGGCGCGACCCGGATAAGGCAAAAATCCCAACCAATTCCCGTCGGGACATTGCCCTCGTGGGTCTGGCGCCAGCTTTCGCCCTTGTTATCGGAACGATAAACCTTCCCGCCCTGATAGGCGGCAATGATATAGACCACGTTCGGATTGGAGCGTGCAATGGCGATGCCCATCCTGCCGACGTGTTCTCCCTGGGGCAGCCCCTCGGTCAGGCGTTTCCAGGTATTGCCCGCGTCGGTCGTTTTGTAGATTCCGCTGCCGGGTCCGGCCACGTGATTTTGTTTCCATGCCTTGCGGTCGCGCTCCCAGGCGGCGGCATACAGCGTCTTGTTGTCGGACGGGTCCATGGCGAGTTCGACGATTCCGATCTTATCGGAGATATAGAGGGACTTCTTCCAGGTTTTGCCACCGTCGGTGGTCTTGAACACGCCGCGTTCCTCATTATATGTATATTGGTGCCCCATCGCGGCCACATACACGACATCCGGATTCTCGGGATCAATCACGACCCGCCCGATATGGTGCGAGTCATGAAGTCCCATGTTTTGCCACGACTTGCCCGCATTCGTGGACTTGAACACACCTGTTCCGGCAAATGAACTGCGCGCCATGTGACGTTCGCCCGTTCCCACCCAGAGCAGGTTGGGGTCTTTGTCGCATCCCGTCACGACGGAAATGGCGTTCGTGGATTCGTTCTCAAAGATGGGTTCCCAAGCGGCGCCATTGTTCTCGGTCTTCCACAGGTTGCCCGATCCCACACCCACATAAATGGTCGATTTTTGGCTCCTAGGACACCAAATGCTTTCGATTTTCCCACCCTGGATCCTGGGACCAACCGCCAGCCATTTCAAATCCTTGAAAATCGATTCCTCCTTCAGCTTCACATGCTGGTCCCATGACTTCATGCGGACCACCGGATCCGTGGCCGGACTGGGAGCCCCCTCGGCTAACCATCCGAATGGAAGGGTGCAGGAAACCCATAGGAAAAGACCATACTTGCGCGCACGCTTGACCATAAGACAGTAGTTTGTAGATGAATGCATAGGGAACGTCCTTCCCCGCGAAACTAGCTTGCCGCCCCGCTTTGCCAAGAAATATCGGTGGAAAAATCGCGTACGGAGTCGGACTTCCTGATCCCGACATTGAATTGTCGGGGAATTGCCGATGATTTCCGGAAAATGACTTGGAACATTCAGGATCTCTGCGAAGCGCATCAAACCGTGGCCCTGCTACCGGCCGGTCACCCCGAAAACCAAGTGGCCGTCCTTGAGCGAGACCCGTTGCTTGCCCACGACCGCCGCGCCGCCGTCAACCTTGACCACGGGAGGGTTCCCGGCAGTTGGAAAATAGCAGGTGAGCTTTACGGTGCCGAGGTCCACCTCCTGGCCCTCCGCCGGACCGGTCGTGACCAACAAGACGTCGGCACCGCTGGCACCCGTGAAATCGACGCCGAAGCAGGTCCCGTTAGAAATTGTTAGAGAGCTTGTCTCGCCCATCGGCGATGCGTGCCAGTAGCGGGTCGGCCCATTGACCACGGTGCCCCAGTTGTCATGCTTGCCGCCGCAGTTCAGATAGAACGCGTAGTCCGCCTTGGACTCGTAGTATCCCCGGGTTGCGTTCACGAGCGTTGTGATCACCGTGTCCTTGTCGTCCTGCCAGCGGTTGCGCCAGCAATAGAACCCGTAGGTCGAGTCGCGGTAGCAGTGCGGGAGAACGGTTTCCGGCTGCTTTTCGGGCAGATCGACGGGCCAGTTGACAAAGGCGGAAACGGCACAGTGCGGATAGGGGCTGACCGTGTCATAAGGCCCGCCAAGTTGCGCATCGGAATCGCGCAGAAAGCGGTTATAGCACCACTTCATGGCGGCCTTGTCCTGCTCGGTAACAGCACCCAGGCCGATGGCGTAGTAACCACAGCCGCTGAGTCCTGCGCGGGACCAGACGTTCTGGCCATAGGCACCGCGGATCGGCCAGAACTCCGGTTGGCCGCCACGGAACACCGTCTGATAGATCCACTTCAGGGTGAGCATGCGGACGTTCGGACGCGCGACGTTGATGAAGTCCTTGTTAGCCGCGTTTTTCCATGCCTGGATGGCCGTCAGGTAGGCAATCTGCGAGGACATCGAGCCGGTGCCGTCACCTTCGGCGAAAAAACCGCCGTCGCCGAATCCCCCGACGATATTGCGGATCATGCCGTGCTCGGCGATTTTCAGCAACCGGTCGATGCGGGACGGATCGACGAACGACTCGCCGCGCACGGCTAACAGTGCCAGTGAAGCCCCGCCGATTTGCAGGCCGTAATGATTGCTGTCGGTGGGCATCGTTCCGAGGGTCAGGCCTTCGAGCGTCACCAGGGCTCGCATGTCGCCGCGTTCCTGTCCTTCGTCATACTCGGCGATCGCCAGACCCAGTTTTTCGCGCGTGGCTGGATCCCAACCGTCGTAGCAGAGGTCATAGCCCACGGCATACCAGCCCAGTGACGGGCCGGCCCGCAGGGCACCGCCCGGTTTGCGGAAACTGTAACGAGAGTCGCGGTTGCGCACGCCGGCCAGCGCCTTCTCAAAACACTGCCGCCCGAACTCGGCGTACTTCTTCTCGCCGGTCAACTGATATAACAACCCGTACCCGGCCGCGTGGCTCATGGTATATGTGCCGATCGGCAACTGCTGGTTCTTGTCCACATGCGTTGCCGTCGCGGTGCTGAAATGCGGTGTCATCGTCTCGCCGTCCGCGCCGTCGAGTGTTGTGCGCAGCCGCTTGAGAATGGCCCGGCCTTCGGGCGTCCTGGCTTTTTCCCGCAGTGCCGGCAAATCGCTTTTACGGAATAACAAACGCGGGTGCTCTGCCGGCGCAACCGGTTGATACCCCACAACCTGAGTATGCCATAACTGATCCCCGGGGATCTCCTTCTGCACGATGCCGGGCTTGGCAGCGCCGTCGAAACTGCTTCTAACGAGCACATCCGGCTTGCCGCCCTGCTTGACAATCAGGGTGTATGTGCCGGCGACAAGCGCATCCATCACACAACCGTCGATGTCATATATATACTGACACGGCTCCGCGTCGAGCGTCTGCGTCGGCACGACGACGCGGGCGGTGAACCGGTCGCGCGTTGCCGTGGCGGTGCTTTCCCCTGGCGCGAATGCGGTTTCGTCGTAAGGCGTGTAGATCCGGCTCAGCCGACCGTGGATTGCGGAGACGATCCGGCCCTTTTCGAGGCCAAGCCTGAGGATCATGCAGCGTTCGGAAAAGCGCGGGTCGGCTCCGACCAGTGCGCCCTGCATGTTGCAGTGGAAGGTCACGGGCTCGGGATGTTCCTGGGGGGGGGACTCTTTGATCGCGCCCGTGATGCGCCCGGACGCGCCGAACTTCACCGTTTCTTCCTCGTTGCCCGCCGACACGAGTTTGTATTCTCCAGTGAGCTTGCCCGCCCCTGCGAGTTCGGCGTGGACATCGATGAGGACGGTGAAGCTCTTGCCATCGCGTGGCACCCACGGGTCGGGCGTCATGTGCAGGATGATCCGGCCATGGATCTTTCCATCCTTGATGGGCAGCCCTGAGAAATCGCCATAGTATGCACTCTTGTTATAGGTCACGGCGTCGTTGCCGCGCCGGGGATGGCGCGAGCTGCCCACCGCTGCGATCCACTGTCCATCGCGCTCCCGGGCGTTGATGAACAGCGGCATCGTGCCCTTCTGAAAAAAGTTCGCGAACTCCAGATCCCATCGCCGTTCCGTGTCCGCACCACGTGCCAAACTCCCCGCCACGATCATCGCTAGCACAACCCACCACCACACCCTCGGTTTTTTGTTCATGATTTTGCAGTATAAGAGTTACCCCGCCCGGAAAGCTAGGTATCCGTCCCGCATTGTAAAGGGATTCCTTGGGACACCTCCTGGCGATGCCGCAACAAATCCCGGATGTTTCACTCGTTGAGAAGCGCCTTGGCCACAGCGGCCGGAACCTCGAATGCGGTGCCATGGCGGATGCCCTTCGGCATGGAGAGTTTCCCGGTCACGTCCTGCCATTTCCGCAAATCGCGCGAGGAGAGCGCTTCGTAGCGGTGCTTGGTGTAGGCATCGAAGTAAAGAATCACCTCATCGCCGATCTTGAGCGCACTGGGACCTTCCACCCAGCTTCCCGGAGGAGTGAGCGGATCCTTTTCTACCTGATAGGGCCCCGCCATCGCGGATGCGGTGGCGATCCGCAGGTTTTTCATCGCTTGGGGGGCTTTGCTTTCGTCCTTGAAAAACATGACGGCTTTGCCATCGAAGGGCAGTATCGTCGCATCAATGCAATTGAAGCCGGGATTCAGCAACACTTCCGTCGGGGTGAACTTGACGAAATCCGCGGTCGTGGTCATATAAATCCGGTGGTTGTTTTGCCCTGGATATTGCGTCTCGGGAAATTTTCCGGGAATGGTGGAGGACCAGAATATCATGAAGCGCTTGAGCTGTGGGTCGTAGATGATTTCCGGAGCCCAGCAGTTCATCACAGCCGGTTCGTGCGCCATGACCGGAATGGCCTTTTGTTCCGACCACTTGATAAGATCCTTGGAGAAGGCATAACCGATGGTGCCGCTGTTCCAACTGTCGGTCCAAACCATGTGGAACGTGCCATCCGGTCCGCAGGTGATGCACGGGTCGCGCATGAGCTTGGATTTCCCCACCTGTGGCGTGAGGAACGACTTGCCCTCCTTGAGGGCCTGCCATTTCAGACCGTCGGTGCTCCATGCGAAATGCAATCCATCCTCCCCGTTGCGCAGAAAATAGGCGAACAGATAACTCTTTTCCGGAACATCGGGCGCGGCTCCGTCAGGCGCGGCTCTAACAGGAACAAGCGCGGCAATCACGGCAAGAAACCACCCGACGAGCAGGCGGACAATGGATGGATTCATACGCATGATGGCTGGGCAAGTCCGGTCATGGCTGGCACGCCGGGGAAAACCGAAGCGGGGATGGAAAAGCGGACGTGGGACTGCGGATGTGGTTTTCATAACGGAAATCAAATGGGATAATCCCTATCAGTCACCCGCCTGCTAGGAGGTTGACCCTGGGTTGGCAAGGAAAATAGCTTGGAAATGGCGGGAACCAGATCTCCGAATCCGGAAGGCAAGCTGTTTCGGGCTGCATTTCTCCTTCACCAATTGCCGTTATGAGTTAGCCTGTCGTCATGCACAGCGCCATCCTGATCATCGGCCCCACCGGCTCCGGCAAGACCCCGCTCGGCAATGCCCTCGAACGCCACGGCCTCTGGAACCAGCAATGCATCCACTTCGACTTCGGCCACCAACTCCGCCTCAGCGCCGCCACCGGCACCGCCGACCGCTTCCTCACGCCCGACGAACTCGTCCTCATCCGCCAACTCCTTCGCACCGGCGCACTCCTCGAAGACGAGCAATTCCCCATCGCCCGCAAAATCCTAAGCGCCTTCCTCCGCGAGCGCTCCACCTGCGACGACGACATCATCATCCTCAACGGCCTCCCACGACATCTCGGCCAGGCCGCCGCCATCGACCACATCGTCCGCGTCACCCACCTCATCCACCTCCTCTGCACGCCCGACACCATCCTCCAACGTATCCGCAGCAACGCCGGCGGCGACCGCAGCGGCCGTATCGACGACTCGCTCCCCGCCATCCGCAGCAAACTCGCCACCTTCGAACTCCGCACCCGGCCCCTCATCGATCACTACCACTCCCGCGGCATCCCCATCATTGAACACAACGTCGCCCCCGATGAACAACCCGACCTCACTTGCTCCCTCATCAACCGCCACCCCCCGGATTGATAATCCTCACCGCGGGATCAACTCCCCGACAACCCATCCACTCCCCACCGATCTGGTAAAAATTTCGCCGTCTTTTCAGATTCACGCTAGACAGGCTGGATTTATTGTGTCACATTCCCGCCGTGAATGCAACTTGGCCACTTCAAGACGCGAAAAACAAGCTGAGCGAACTGCTCGACACCGTGCTCAAGCACGGGGCGCAGACGATCACGCGGCATGGCAAACCCGTGGCCGTGGTGATCTCCGCGGAAGCGTATGCCCACCTCCAGCCGGCCGAAAAGCTTGTGGACATTCTGCGCGATTGCCCGGCCAAAGACTGGCAGATCGAACGCGACACCACCCCCGCCCGAGATCTTGATCTTCACTAACCCGTCATGCCCTACCTCGTCGATGCCAACATCCTCTGCGAATCCGCCAAATCGCAACCGGAGCCGGCCGTTTTGAAATGGCTGGCGGACCACGATGCCGAACTCCATGTCAGCGTCCTTTCTCTGGGCGAGATGCTCAAAGGCATCCACCTCATGGATGCGGGCAACCGCCGCCACGAGATCGAACGCTGGTATCAACGGATCGAACGCTGGGCTGCCAACCGTCTCCTCGTCATGGATGCGCCCGTCATGCTCGCATGGGGGTGCCTAAACGCCAAACACCAGCGCGCCGGACGCAAACTCCCTCTCATGGACAGCCTGCTGGCTGCCACGGCCCTCCAGCACCACCTCACCATCGTCACCCGCAACACTGCGGACTTTCCCGACGATGTGCCCGTGCTCAATCCGTGGACGATCTGAGAGGACTTTCGAACGGCTCCCCGGCTTCAGCGGCATGTCTTGATCCCCCCCCCCCCGGAGCGCCGAAAAGAAGCGGCGCAAAAAAGGAATTCATCCGCCAGAACGCAGGCAGGAGGACAGGCATCCCTGCCTGTCTCGGCCGACGGGCTTCCAGCCTGTCGTTTCTCCGGAAAAACCACACAACCTCCTCACTCACCTACCCATGCCCCTGCGGCTTCAGCAGATAGGTCGTGTGCCGCTGCCGTGCTGCGCCCAGCGCCCCATTGCCAAGAATCGCCGCCACCACCCTGCCGAAATGCGGTGTGTCGCCCACGATCAGCAGGTTCGCCGCTCTCTGGTTCGCGATCATGCGCTTTTGCCGTTGAGGTAATACTGTCCATTTAGCGCGTTCCAGTTGGAGAACAGGCTTCCAGCCTGTGATGAACGACGGGCATCCTGCCTGTCGGCTTTCTTGTTGGCCCGAAGAAGCGACTGGCCGGCTGAAGCCAGCACTCACGCGGCTTTCCGGCGGAACATCAGTGCGGCCAATGTTAGATTCGCGGCGCCGATGACCACCAGCGGCCAAACCAGTGTGCTCACCCTGGCGAACGACGCGTCCTTGAGGTACACCCCTTTCACCACTTCCACAAAGTGGCGCACCGGGTTGATCCATGTGACGTGTTGCAGCCACAACGGCATGTTTTCCACCGGCGCGGTGTAGCCCGATAGAAGAATCGCCGGCACCATGAAGACAAAAGCCCCCAGAAACGCCTGCTGCTGGGTCTTGCTGATGGACGAGATGAACAGTCCCACGCCGACCAGCGCCAGCGCGTAGAAAAACATCGCGCCATACAGCAATGCAAGGTTGCCGCGAAACGGAACATGATAGATATATACCGCGGCTATCAGAATCAGCGTCGCCTGGAAAAACCCCACCACCACGGCGGGCACGGCCTTGCCGATCATGATCATTTCCGGCGACAGCGGCGACACCAACAACTGCTCGAAGGTCCCCTGCTCGCGCTCCCGCGCGACCGACAGCGCCGTCACGATCAGCGAGCCGATGGTGGTGATGATGGCCACCAAACTGGACAAAATGAAATACGTGTATTCCAGGTTGGGCACGAACCCATTGCGCACGACAATCTCGCATGGAACCACCCGCCCCGCCGCGGCCGCGCGGTCCTTCAAATACTCATCCAGCACGGATTGCAGATAGTTGAAGGCGATCTGCGAGCTGTTAGATCGGCGGCCGTCGAGAATCACCTGGACCGGCGAGGTTTCGCCCGCAGAGACCTTGCGGGAAAAATCCGCCGGGATGTGCACGGCGAGCAGCGCCTGGCGCGTGCCGATTGCTTCATCCACTTGGCCACCGCTCCACACCGGGATCACGCGGGAAAAAGCGCCGGATGCGGCGAATCTCTGCATCATCTCGACCGAGGCCCGGCCATGGTCCTCATTGAACACCGCCAGGGAGGCGTTTTTCACCTCCAAGGTGGCCGCAAAGGGAAACAACGCGGTCTGCAGGATCACCGGCATGATCAATAACAAACGACCGGACTTGGTGCTGAGCAGCGACTGGAATTCCTTGCGGACCAATGCATGAATGCGGCTGAGAAATATCATTCCATCCTCCGTTTCGTGAGTTTCGCGGTGAGTCCGATGAAGACGACAGTCGTGGCAACCAGCATCAGGATGTCCGGCAGCAGGAGTTTCCAAATCGTCCCGATCTGAAAGATCGTCTGCATGGACGAGACGAAATAACGCGCCGGGATGATATGCGTGACCCCGCGCAGGAACACCGGCATGCTGGAAATTTCATAGAGAAATCCCGATAACATCACCGCCGGCAAAAACGCCGCGTTCAACGCCGCCTGCGCGGCATTGAACTGGTTGCGCATGCCCGTGGAAATCGCCAAACCGATGCCTAACACACTCAACAGGAAGAACGAGCCGACCACCCATAACCCGGCGATCGTTCCGCGAAACGGCACCCGCAACACCCAATACGCCACCGCCACACATAACATCAGCGAGATCATCCCCAAACCGTAATAGGGCAGGATCTTGCTCAGTAACAATTCCGTCCGCGTCACCGGCGAGGCCAGCAGCGCCTCCATCGTGCCTCGCTCCCATTCCCGCGCCACCACCAGCGACGTGAGCAACGCGCCGATCACCGTCATGATCACCGTGATCGACCCGGGAATGATGAAATTACGGCTCTCGGCCGACGGATTGAACCACACCCGCGGTTCTAACGAAATCTCGCGCTTCATTTCCTCGCCGTGCTCCCCGGCACGCTGCATCTGCCATGTCTGCCAAATACCGCCGACCGTGGCCCGCACGAACTGGGCGATGTTAGGCTCCGTCCCGTCGGTCACCAACTGGATCGGCGCGGTTTCTCCCGCCTGCTGCAATTTGCGGGAGAAATCCCCGGGAATCACCACGAAACCGCGGATTTGCGAGTCCACCAGCGCCCGTTCCAGCGCCGCGCGCGAGTCATACGCATGCACCTCCAACCATGGTGATCCGGTAAGCGCAGCGGCGAAGGCCGCCGCCTCCGCCCCAGCATCCTCCATCCTCAGCCCGATGCGCAAACGCGAGAAGTCCAGATTGATGCCATAACCAAATATGAACAACATCAGCAATGGCATGAAGAACGCGATCAGGATGCTGCTCGGATCACGGAAAATCTGCAGCGTTTCCTTCCAACAAAGCGCCCTCAGCCGCCGCCATGAAATATAGCTCATCGTGTTAGGGTTTGTGCCGAGATGATCATCGTGAACGTCTTGCCGCTCCCCTGCGTGTTCCATACCAACCCACGCGTCCGCACTGGATCGAGCGCCCGTTCCACCACCTTCTCCACACCGCCGGTCTGGTGCTGGCGCGGGATGTATTTCTGTAGCTCCTCGTCCTTCTCGGCAAAGAGGATGTAGTCTTTCAGGAACGACAGGATATTTGGGATGAAACAGAAGGATTCAACCTTGGCCTCGAGGCGGCCCGGATCGGAGGGGGGACATTCCTGTCCCCCTTTCTCTTCAGTTGGATGGGGACTCGAAAGTCCCCGCTCCCTTTCACGCTCCCATTGAACAAATCGCCCCCCCCGCAATTTCGCCTTCACCGGATTCTTCCGGATATACTCCGCCACCTTGAAAAAATGCCGCTCATTCCGAATCAATCGATCCCAATACTCATCCTGTGATAGCCAGATTGAGCGTTCTTCCTTCCACTGATCGAGCTTCACCCTTGGGAGGGAATCGCCCAATCGCCAGGTCACAAAGACCCAGGCTTCGCCCTGCTGCCAGTGTGGCAAGCGGTTCTTGGTGACGTTGATTTCGGCGTCGGGATTGAAAAAGGAGTGGGGGGGGGCAAACCCATTATTTCCATTAAACGGGGGACAGGAATGCCCCCCCTCCTTCCACTTGAAAATGTTCCGCCGCACCGTGTTCCAAGTCACCCCGTAGGAAAAACCGATGGCATCCGTGGCGGTGAATATGTCCGGATCAAACCCGCGCCGCCGCTCGGCCTCCTCACGGGACACCAGTGTCCACCCAATGGCCACGGCATATTTGAGAATCCGGGCCTGGACGGTTTTGTGTTCGGTGGGCTTCATTTGGGCTGCTCGGATTTCCATTTCGTGAACTCACTCGGGCGGAGACGATAGCGGGCGATGTTACCATCATGCAGGCTCAGCAGTTCAACATCGATTGTCTCGACAAATTGCGCCCGGTCCGCTTCCGGAATGTCTCTGGCTGCGGCTTGCCGTATCCAGCGGCTCGCCGCATCATCGGTCAGCAATTGCTGTACGATCTCGCGGACAAAGCTCCCGATCTGGCTGCGATATTTCAGCCGGAATGGATCCGGATCGCCGAGGGATTGGCGGACCGCGGTGTAACGCTGGGCGGAGCGGCTATAGGCCCACACGAAAACGTCCCGCAAGTATTCGATGCGCCTGAGTTCGTAAATCCCGATGAGGCCGTTCAGGTAGTCCTCCGCCTCCACATCGACGAACGCAAGCGGACAGATGTTGTGTAGGATTAGCGGGATGTTGGCGGCGAGACGCGAAACCCGCTTGTTGACGTCCTCAAAGGCTTGCAAATACGGCAACTGCACCATCACGAAAAACGCGGCCTCGAACGGATCTTCGATCGCTGCGGACTTGGTTAGAATATCATGAAAACATTCTTCAATCTGCTGCGGAACCTCCAAGGGATGAAAAACCGTGCCGGAGATGCCGACCGCGCGGGCACGCAGGCGACCGCACGCGGCGGGATCACTCAGCAGGTTGTCGGAAAGAAGTGCGTGGAGATTGCACAGGGTGTAGCGGTTGAAGCCGATTTCCTCCGCCTGATCCGCCAACATTTCAATGGCCGCCTTGTGATTGAGGATCATCTGCGCCTCCTGGCTGGCCTTTCCATCCGCAGTCTCGCCCAGCTCTAGCAGGCGCTGGGTTTCCAGCAGCGAGTAAGTGTTGCCCTCAAGCCGACTGGAATTCCATGCCAGGTCAATGAGCAATCGATCCAATATCTGGCGCAGATAGGTGCCAGCCGGTAAATCCGTGATGCCCACCTGGCCCAGCGCCGCAAGCCTCCGCCGGGTCTCTGCCGGCAGGTAAAAGGTGGCATTGGGCTGATAGGAGGCCAGAAACGAAACGTCGTAACCGACCGGTCGGCGCTTGCTCAGCGGCCGGGTAACCAAGGCCCGGATCTCCCGAGCCTCCGCGCTGAGCCAATCTAAATCCGTCGTCGACAGGCGCAGGTCTTCCACATGATCCGGTGACCGTGCTGGCACGAGATAGCGGCGACCGCGCCCTTCGCCCTGGGCGACAAGCCGGCCTTGACCGCTCAGAAGATCGAGTCGGCGTTGCAGGGTGCGGCGCTTGAAATCGAGCCGTTCATCCGCCATCAATCCACCCACCGAGGCACCTGATGCCACCGACGCCACCACCGCAAGGATCTCCTGCAATTCCTTTTCTGTAATCTGAAGTGGCATGATTTCGTTCTGGATGTGGCGCAATTGGCAGCAAAACACCGCTTTCCACCACTTTTATGGCATGATTTGTCTAATTGCGCCACTTAAAATGTCGCATTTCTTCAGGAACCGACCAGCCCGCCCGAATCCAAGCAGGATCAAATCCAGCTCTCTGCGTTCTCTGTGGTTCAACCCCCTGAATTCAGATATGGAATACCGCAAAGAGCACAAAGACCGCAAAGATCTGAACTCAGCGTTTGACCTCGGAAACGCCGTAGTGTCGAGCAAGCCGGATTCCCTGAAATGGTAGGGCGTGGCGGCCTCGCCGCGCCGTGACTGGCCTTGCGCCCCGAAAGGTCACGGAGGAAGCGAATGGCTAAACGCTTGGATTTTAGCGAATCAAGCTCCTTCCATTCGCACCGCCATCCGGCGGTCAAGTGGGACGGCCGAGGCCGACCGTCCCTATCGTTTTTGGCGATTGCTTTTCGTGCGCGACTGGGAGCATCAGAACCGAGAACCGGGCTTGATCCGGTGATACTGAACGACTCGTTGGACACGCTCGAAACGTCCACATATTGAAAGACTTCGTTCGGAGAGTTCCGAGGATCGCGTTGTTTGGTCTTAACAACGACATTCCCGATTGTTGAGGCTGTCCATGTGGAAGGCAGAACGGAGCACTAGTTTTCTAACGCTTCGTGTTTATTGCTTGAATGTCGGTTCTCCTTTGGTGTGGCGGTCATGGGGCACCTCCCATGTTTCGCCCTTTCAGGGCTCCGGTTTCTATTGGGGCATTAGACCCAGGGCGTTGCCCTGGGCCTGGAGTTTGGTCTTTTTCTAGATCGGCAGGATCATTGATCAGACAAATAATCAGGAATCCAGTTGCGCTTGCGTGTCTTGCGCCGGAGCGCGAGTCTCCAGACTCGCCATTTTTCGCCGGAAGATCCAACTTGACCAGTGGATTATCCGATGAGCGACGCTCATAGAGCGCCGCTCTGGAGTTTGGTCTTTTTCTAGATCGGTGAACTAGTTTTTCTTAATTTTCCGAATTTTTTGCTTGCTGTGTGCGTTTTTATGCTCTAGTATATGCGCTAGAGCTCTCGCGAGCCAACAACAAGACACAGCCATGGGATA
>CAISTY010000278.1 GCA_903888515.1 Akkermansiaceae bacterium
CCTGAAAACCCCGTCTTGCCTCGCCTTTTTTGCTTCCTGGGTCCTTGTTTTCGCCGCCCAAGCGCAGACCAACACGCAATCCTATTACGCGGAACTCGGAGCGAATGACCAGCGCGTAGTCTCGGTCCCATCTCCTTACACGCCCTATGGCAATAAGAGCGAGCTGAACCGCTACGGCGACGATGGCTCTGCGGCGATACTCGAAGCCTCCGGTGTGATCATTTGGCGCACGTCAGACGGGGTCTATCGCCCGCTTCTTAACACCATTTATGCCAAGCCTCTCTTTGTTTCCAATTCCGAGTGCATCATCTGGCGCAACGCCGATGATCCGAACGTCGCCGTATCTCCGGGGGTCCAGACAATCATTATCAGTTATTTCAGAATCGATTTCCCCTCGGGTGTGATGCGCGAAACGCAAGTGCCGATCTATGGCAACAAGGTGCTCGATACGCCGCTGATCACCACCACCAGTTCGCCCTACACCCTAGTCACCGCCCTGACCACTGAACATCCGCCGGTCAACGAAGATGGGACCGCTGGCCCGTCAGGGGTGCTGTTGGACCCTAACGGGTCCCCGTACAATTTATATGTATATAACCTGACCTACGACTCGCAAACGCCTACTCTGCGGAGTTCCACCATTTGGTCGGGAGGCGGATATCAGGGGGGAGCTGAAACGATAGCGGTCGCTGCAGATGGGTCACAGGTGGTGCGCTTTGGGGAGACTACTTCAAACGTAATACTGTGGATCCGCGATGACGGACGGGTCAAACAACTTACTCTAGCAGCAGCCGATTCCGCCATCATCCGCCCTGTCGAGCTCTCTGCGGTGCGATTTGTGTTCGGACTGGCGCGGTATGACTTGGGGACAGCGGCCACTGAGATGACTCTCTACAACTACAGCCGTGACTCGAGCACCGACGTGTTGCAGACGCAGGCCCCGATCGCGCTGCCGTTCCCGTCGGGGGTCACAGCGGGCGATGTGATTGCGTTGCCGAATTTCACACAGAAGGGCGTGGAGCCCGTGTTTGTCACCCAGGATCAAAACTTGCCGGGCGTCTCCAGCAAGCTGTGCGTGTTCCGGCTTTCGGGCAATGTGGCGAGCCTTCTTTTCACGTCCACCATTCCGGCAGGTCTCGGGATGGATGTGGCCGTCACCCGCATCAACACCACTCCGGGCTATGAATCCATCGCCCTGCGTGACCAAACCAACCATGGCATCCTCTGGCTCCACAATGGTCTTGGCTGGGACCAATGGACCAACACGGCCACAACCACCGAGAATTACTCCCGTATCAGCAAGAGGTCCAGCGATCCGACCCCGGCTTGGAACACCGACCCGACTCCTGTAACGAACGACATGCTTTGGGGACGCCCCTTGTTTGTCACCCCGGGAGAAATCGTGATTTGGCAAAATGCCCTGAGCGAGCCCATCAACGGCGAAATGCCTCCGGTGATGGTCAAGCACTACGGGCGTAACCCGGTCACCGGGGAGCTCACCGTCAACAAGGTCGCCGTCTGGCCCGGCACGGTGGACCCGGGCGTGCCCGATCCGGTGCTTGGCACCCAGGTGTTCGCGCCCTTCCCTTTCACTCAGGACCCCTCCCTCTGGATGCTCGAAACCGGCGAAAAACTTTCGGGCAATTCCCTGCGCCTCCGCCGCTATCAACTGCTCACCCCGACCAATATCGATAGAGATGGAGACGGGATCCGCGGCGGCATGGAGGAAGGCCCGCTCTACGTGATCCCAGGGGCTTTCACTTACGATGAAGCCGTCAGGGATGCGAAACGCCGTGGCGGACATCTGGCTACCTTCGAAACGGCAGCCGAGTTCGCGCGCCTGTCGACTTCGCTCGCCCTGCAACAGCGTTATTCCCCCGCCCTGCCCAGTCAGAACATTCCCTACCCGCTCTGGGTCGGTCTCAAAAAATCCATTGTGTCTCCCCCTGATTGGGAGTGGGAAACTGAAACCCTCGAATTGCCCAGTCCGGTCCTTGAACCCGCCGTCATCACAGGCAATTGGGCCAGCGGCGAGCCTTCTTCGACTGCGGGAAACAACCGCGGGCGCCTGACCGAAACCCAGCAATGGGAAGCCGCCAGCTCCAGCTTCCGGGGAAGCTATCTGTTAGAACTCTCCGCCACCAATCCTTATGCCAAAGACAGCGACGGCGATGGTGCCAGCGACTATGATGAACTGTTCCGCCTGATCAACGACCCGAACGTTCCAGGCTTCGGGGAGGGCGTGCCCGCCTCCGTGAATCTAAGTATAGCTGCGGGCAAGTATGAGGGCTTCCTGACCCAATTGGCCAAGGGCCCCATTGCCGGGTTCACCCTGAGCGTGACCAAGAAGGGCGCTTACACCGGAAAAATCATCGGGCTGACCGAAAGCGCCAGCTTCCGCGGATCGTTCAGCAGTACCGGGGTGGTCAACTCCCTGCCGGTCTCACTGGGCAGCGGCTTCAGCAACTTGCTGAGCATGCACTTCGAGCTACGCAACCCGCTTTTACCCTATGATTCGGTCAGCAATCCTTACCGTATCGAGGGCAAATTGACCGTTCCCTACGGCGACCCTTACGTCTTTGAACTGCGCCGTCCCGCCTATTCGAAAACCTATCCCACTGCGGATGCGGGTCTTTACACCCTTGCTCTCCCTGCCGACACCTTGCCCAAGGAAGGCTTGCCCAGCGGCGATGGCTATCTGACCGGCTCGATCAGCACGGCCGGAGTCGCATCGCTGCGTGGTAAAAGCTCCGACGGCCAAGCACTGAGCTGGAGCGGCAATGTGCTCGATGGCGACTTTTTGTCCTTCTACGCCATGTTCCCCAGGAATGTGGGCTTTGTGGGTTCCAATTTGTTTCTGCGGGATTCGGCCGTCGTGGACGATACCGTCAGCACTGCCGGCCTAGCCGGGGAATCGGATATTGACGGAGATCTGCGCGTGATACGCAAACCCGTCACCAGCGGCGCCTCACAAATTGCCGGTTATGATTTCCGTTCCGGTGCCTATGGCTCGCTTTACTACAAAGTGGGTTACAACCTGTTAGCGCCCTTCCAGGCTTTTTCAACGACCGTAAACAACGCGGTCATCAAGTTCATTGACGGCGTGTTCAGCGGCCAGGACGTCATCGCAACCTGGAGCACCAAAAATGTCATTACCATCCCCAAAACCCAGACCC
>CAISTY010000279.1 GCA_903888515.1 Akkermansiaceae bacterium
GGGCGTGTGCTAAATGGCAACGTGGTTTCAGGCGTCGCTCCGCGACGCGATCCCTCATGGGATGCCATAAACCGTGGGTTGAAACCCACGGCTACCATCATGCGGTCGCTCCGCGACCAAGAGGAGGTCCAGAAGATGTGTATAAAGACCAGGGCCGGTGGCCGGAGGGCGGGGAAATGGGGGTTGTACACTGGAAACCTCTGGCTAATGAGAATTGGCAGGTTCAGGAGGTGTTTTCCATGGAAGACCTTCAGGACCATTGTCTATCACAGGGAACGCAGATAGGAATACTGGTCACTAAAGGTGGTGGGCATGCGCCAGCAATAGAGGTTGCGTTTGCTGACTACCAAGGCCGTATGTGTGGCTGCCCGGCTGAAATCTTTTCGGCGAGGACGAAAAACCACTTGGCGAACGTATCAATTTAGATACGTTCTGTGCATGGCCTTGCCCGCACCACGACCTCTCCGGACCCTGTTCTTCCAAACGGAAGCCGGGAACGAACCGGTGCGGGAGTGGTTGCGCGGTCTCCTCCTGGCTGAAAAGAAAATCATCGGTGCCGACATTCTCGCCGTTCAGTGGAAATGGCCGGTGGGAAAACCGTTGGTGGATTCGATGGGCGGAGGGCTGTGGGAAGTGAGATCTTCGTTTGGCGACCGGATTGCCCGGGTTTCTTCATCGTGGTCGATGAGGCGATCATTCTGCTCCACGGCATTATCAAGAAGACCCGAACGGCATCGAAACAGGAACAGGACACTGCCCGCAAGCGGCAGGCCAGCTATGTGAAAGCACATCAAAACCGAAAGAAATGAAACCTAAAGCACATCAAAACGCCCACCGCGGGAGTGACTTCGCTGATTTTCTCGCCGAGGAGGGGATTCTTCCCGAAGTGGAAATCCTCGCGCTCAAGCGGGTAGTCGCCCTCCAGCTCCAACAAATTCTGGAGCAAGAGTGCGTCAGCAAGACTCAGCTCGCTTCCAGGATGAAAACAAGCAGGGCATCGCTGGACCGTATCCTCGATCCCCAGAATCCATCACTCACCGTGGCCAGCCTTGGCAAAGCCGCCGCCGCCCTCGGCCGGAAGGTGGAACTGCGCTTTGTTCCCGCCTGACCTGACTGGAACCTCAAAGGCCCGGTTCCGGCGGAGGTGAAATATTTGCTTGCGCTGCGGAATCTAACACGCATGGTTCCGCAGTAACAAATTGATAGGTGTTCGAATTGATGTGTGCCGTAGTACATGCTCTGGTAGCTCAATCGGGTGGTCCATCCCCGGTCATCAACGCCAGTCTGGTGGGTGTGATCGATGCGTGCCGTGATTATCCGGGGCGGATCGGGCGAGTGCTGGGTGCATGGCATGGAGTCGAGGGGATTCTGCGCGAGGAATTGATTGATTTGTCGATCCAGCCCAGGGAGGAACTGCGGTTGCTGCGGCAGACCCCGGCGGCCGGCGGGATTGGGACTTGCCGATACAAACTGCACGCGGGGCAGGAAGAGGATTTTGGTCGCATTCTGGACGTGTGCCGTGCTCACGGGGTTGGTTTCTTTTTCTACATCGGGGGCAACGACTCGATGGACACCGCCTCCAAGGTCGCGGCCCTGGCTCGCCAACGGGGCGTGGAGCTGGTGGCCACGGGCATTCCGAAGACAATCGACAACGATCTGGGGGATGAGGCCTTCGAACTAATTGACCATACGCCCGGGTACGGCAGTGCGGCGCGATATTGGGCATGCGTAGTTCGGGATGTGATTGAGGAGAACCGCAGCATTAGCACCTCGGAATGCGTCTCGGTTCTGCAAGCGATGGGACGCAGCTCGGGATTCATACCGGCGGCTGCCCGGCTGGCAGATCCAGAGCGTGCCGAATCCATCCAGATCTATGTGCCGGAGTCCGGCGGCAA
>CAISTY010000280.1 GCA_903888515.1 Akkermansiaceae bacterium
ACTTCCCGCCGACGGCATCGTCGTCTGGCTGCACGGTGGGACCTACCACAGCCAGAAGCCCCTGACCCTCGGGACCAAGGAGTCCGGCGAACCCGGCAAACCAGTCCTGTGGCGAGCATTCCCCGGCGAGCAGCCGGTGCTGCAACTCGTGTCAACTCCGCAATAGCCCCATCCCATGATGGATATCAACATCGGCGGCGAGGCCAAACTGACCGGCAAGGTCGCCGCCACCGAGGATTGGAACGATTACACCACCGTCAAGGCCGGCGCCCTGCGGATTTCCAAGGCCGGCAAGCTCACCCTCATCATCAAGCCGCTGAGCAAGCCCGGCCAGGGCGTGATGAACCTGCGACAGGTGAAACTGGTGCCGCACGACGGGTGAAGAAGCAAATAGATGAATCTATGGAAAGGAAGTCAATGGAAAGGATAGGCCGCATGAAATTGATAGTGACTACGACCTGCGCAGGATTTGCGTGTGCCGCATTTCTGACGGATCTTCCAGCCATTCTGGGTGAGTTTTTGCCATGAATCCCTTGATACCATTGAGTTCCAGCGGATTTTGATTTTCCTGAAATGTAGGCAGAATATATTCATAATTTTATCATTATATTCTTGCATATCAGCAATATAGTGCGATTTTTCTGTGAGCATGTTTATTTCACGCGTTCACTCCAATGGCAAAGACGGTCGCCAATACGTTTCAGTGCTGCTCCGCCAATCCACGCGCGTCGGCAAATCCGTCGTCTCCAAAACCCTCGCCATCCTCACTGAGCTGCCCGACTGGCTCCTCACCGTCGTCGAGCGGGCTGTCAAATGCGGCAAGGACGCGCAGTCCATCGCCCAATTGGTCGCGGCCGGCGATGGCAGCCTGCGCCTGCGTTGCGCCGAGTCCTTCGGCGCGATCTTTCTGGTCCACGAAGTCGCCAAGGCCTGCGCCATTCCCAAGGCACTGGGCACCAGCGAGGATGCCAGACTCGCCCTCTGGCAGGTCTGCGCCCGCGTGCTGGCCCCCGCCACCTCCCTTTTGGCCATGGTCCGCCTCGCCGGACGTTGCGTGGCCCCTGCTTTGTTAGGATTCAAGGCTTCATTCAACGAGGACGATCTCTACGCCAACGGCGCATGGCTCGCCCCGCGACAAGCCAAAGTAGAGGCCAAATTATGGCGCGAAAACCCGCTTGCCACCGCCCCATCCAAAAGCCTTTTCCTCTACGACGTCACCAGTTCCTACTTCGAGGGACAACACAACGCCTTGGCTGATTTCGGCTACAACCGGGACAAGACCAAAGGCAAAAAGCAACTCGTCATGGGCCTTCTAACAGACGAATCGGGCGAGCCGCTCAGCGTGAGTCTCTTTCCCGGTAACACCAGCGACCTGAACACTTTCAACACCCAACTCGAGAGCCTTAAAACCACCTTCGAACAACAGCACATCACGCTGGTGGGGGATCGCGGCATGATCCGCAAACCGCAGCAAGCCGCCGCCAACGAAGCCGGCCACCATTACATCAGCGCCCTTCATAAAGCCGAAATTCAAACCCTGCTCAAATCCGGCGAACTGCAAATGGAGTTCTTCGAGGATGACGTCCACGAAACCACGTTGGAGGACGGACGCAGACTTGTGACACGATGCAATCCCGTGCGCCGCGAGGAAATTCAGACTGCCCGGCGCGGGTTTGAAGAGCGGCTCCGAGCATGGGTGGACAAAGCCAATACCTATCTGCTGGAACACCCCAAGGCGCAGGTGGCCACCCAACTCAAAAACGGCACCCTGCGGCTCAAACGCGGACACCTCAACACATGGATGGAACTGCAAGCCGAGGGTCGCACCCTGCGCTTGAGCACGGATGATGGGAAGCTCAAGGAACACTCCAAACTGGATGGATGTTATGGGATCGTGAGCGATTTGCCAGCCGCCGTGGCGGACACCCAAACCGTGCATGACCGCTACAAGGATCTGGCCAAAGTGGAGGCGGATTTCCGGACTCTCAAACACGGGCACCTGGAGATCCGTCCCTGGTATGTGCTCACCGAAGACAACACGCGGGCGCACGCCCTCACGGCGATGTTGGCCCTCAAGATCCGGCGGCGCTTGGAAAGCGCCTGGGAACCGCTCAACCTAACCGTGGAAGAGGGGCTAGGGGAACTCTCCAAGCTCTGCGTGATGGAACTGTATGAAACCGGGACGGATCAGACCGTGAGCCGCCACCTTCCAGATCCCTCCCACGAGCAGGCCCGCCTGCTGGCGGCGTTGGGAGTGGCTTTACCAGCGACAGCACCTGCGCTGGGACCGGTTGTAGTCACGAGAGTGAAGTTGCAGGAGCGCCGGAAATCAGCCGCAAAACATTGATTTTAAACGTTTTGCACAACAAAAAATCCATGATTCATTCTGGAAGTTCCGTTTAACATTCTTGTCAATCTGCCGATTTCCATTGCGAGGTGCGGACAGCTTGGGTAGAGAACCCGTTTCCGCACATGAATTCCCCCTACCGAAGCCTCCTTGTCCCGCTGCTGCTGGCCCACCTCGCAACGGGTTCCGCTCGCGCCAGCATTGCCTACGGCAGCATCAACAACTTTGACACCGTCAATGACACCGGTTCCGAATGTCATGGATTTGAAATCGAGATGGAGGATTGCCACAGCACCGACATCACTTACACCTTTGACTACAATCACTACGGCGCGCCAAATATCACCGAGGACAACTCGGTGGCGGGTCATCCGAAGTGTGTGATTCGCTGGGAAAGCAAGAAGAAGCCCGATGGCACATG
>CAISTY010000281.1 GCA_903888515.1 Akkermansiaceae bacterium
AAGCGGCATGCCGGAAGAGTTGAGCAATATCCAGAAGTTCTTTCTCGAAGGCGGCATTTGCGGCCCGCGCGCTTTTGTCGGACAGATCTCGTGCTACGCATTCGGCATACCGACGCGGCGGGCCCCTTCTCCGGGACATGGTGCCATGGCGCGCTGGACTCCGGATGGCTGGACCCCTGTCCTGGGGCCTGGCTTTGCGCACTGTAGCGTCAACGGACTCCCTGGATTGGAGTTTCTCCTGATGTCGCAGTGCCACAAGGAACCCGAACCCTACAACCAGGTGCTGAATTGTGAGTGGTTGGGAAATGCCCTGGGAGAGGACGGAGTGACCGGCTATGGGTCGGACGGCGGTTTCTGGAAGTTGCTCGCGTTCTACCGGAAACTGGCCCTGGTTGAAGATGCGGCGATCAAGGATGTCGGTGTGACCGGGGAGGAACTCGCCGAGTCCAACACGGAAGCCGCGGCTGAAAAGGTCGATCAAATCGAGTTGACGGATGCCCAGAAGACGATCGTGATCGGCGCGGATGGCGTGATCACGATCCCGTCGGCTGCGGCCGCATCGACGGTGAATACCGACAAGCTGCGCTTCATGCATACCATCGACGGCAATGAGGTGCAGGTTCACTACGCCCTCGGTGCCGCTCAGCCGGAAATGCTGAAATACAGTGTGGATGCGCCGGCGGACGGCCAATATGAACTGACGGCGGAAGTGTGCACGGTGACCATGGGCCGGGAATTCATGCTCCGCTTGAACCGGCGCACGCTCGTCAACATCGTGTTGCCCTACACCAAGGGAAACTGGGGCGAGACAAAGCCGGTGCTCATCGACTTGAAGAAAGGCTCAAACTCGTTCCAGTTCACGGTCAAGGCTCCCAACAAGGGTCTCAGCATCCGGAAATTCAAACTGAAACCCGTGGGTTCCTGAAGCGCATCGACCGATTCCCCGACATCGCAGATGAGTCGAAAATTTCTGAAACGCGGATATTCACCATGAGGCAGAAGTATACAACTGGGATCTGTTACAAGATGCCTTCCCGGAGTTAATGGGTTTCTCTCCGACAACCGACAACCGACAACCGACAACTCTTCCATCGGCAAGCCGTCGGCCTGGAGCGCTGCGGCCGGTTGGTCGATGGGGCTGCTAGACGCCAAGGATTGGCAGGCGAAGTGGGTCAAGCCCGACCCCTGGATGTTCGGGATGCGTGGCCTCGACCGCTGCGCTTGGATTTGGTTTCCGCATGCCGGGGCCACCGCCGAGATGCCGGCGACCCCGGCCTATTTCCGTGGCCGCCTGAAACTGCCTGCGGATAGTGCTCTCCGGCGCGCCTCGGTGACGATGTGCGCCGACGGTGACTTTGTGTTGTTCGTCAATGGCAAGGAAGTGCTTAAAGGCGGCAGTTGGAACTCCCCCGAAAAGGCCGATCTTACGGCGCTCTTGAAGGCCGGTGACAATGTCTTCGCGGTGGTGGCAGGCAACGGCGGTGACAAGCCGAACCCGGCGGGATTGCTCGGTTGCGTGACGGCCGAACTCGCCGATGGCCGCCAACTCACGTTGGAAACGGGGCCGGCCTGGAAGTCCCAGTCGAGCGAGCAGGCCGGCTGGCGGGAGACCGGGTTCAATGACGCGGCCT
>CAISTY010000282.1 GCA_903888515.1 Akkermansiaceae bacterium
CCACCTTGCTTGTCACGCACGACAATATGCCCGACCTCGCCGATCTTGAACCGGTCCGGTCATCTCCAAAATGTGCCAAGTCATTTTCCGGCAACAATCGTCAATTCCTCGACAATTCTAAGTCGAGGTCAGGAAGTCTGAAGATATACGTTTCTGACGGGTCAGTATCGGTTTGGGCGGCCGGCGGCCGGATTTCGGCAGAATGGCCCCGAAACCCGGGTTGACGTCATCGTCATCGGGTCCCGGCACGCCAATATCCACCGCCTGGGGGACGGCGGCGGGGGCTGTTAGGACGGCGGTCATCGCTGGCTCGCCTGATAGCGGATCGACGGCTTGGAGGGAAGAAGTAAGTTTTTCGTCCGGCGCATTGGCGTTTGCACGAGGATGTCGGTTTCCTCCAGAGGTTTTCCGGGGTTTTCGTTGGGCACCGGCATCCTGCCATGCGTCCGTCCCGGTAATGGTTATGCACGGCCACCGACCCCATCCGTCTGTCGCTAACTGATCCCTTGATGCAAATCTCTAACACTCCACAGCATGCCAGCCGCCGCCGCGCCATTGCCGCGCAGCTTGCGTGCCCCGTCCTTGCGTTTTGAACCAAAACGCTCCCGCGCCGCCGCAAATGCCTCGTTCACAAAACCCCGGCTGCCAATCACCGCACCATCCGTGAAATACCTCACCCGGCACCGCAACATTTTTCCTAACGGAATAACGCCGGCTTTCGCTTCTTCATTCCCCACTTCCGCGTCGCTCATTCCCTTGCGCTTGCGCCGCGTCTCTGTCCGACCATCCCGGCCCACCCGCGCTTCCAACTTCTTCGCAGCGCCCGCAAGCAACAGCAACCGGTACTCCCTGGCCACATCATGCGCCCAGAGAGACGCATCCGCGCCGCTGCCTGTGTGCGCCCGCAGCGCCCGCACCAACCCGGCCCGCGCCTTCTTTCCATACCCCCTCGCCCCGCCCCCGATGGCCTCCCCATAACTGCTCCAACGATATTCCGCAGGATCCTTCACCATGCCCGCCCTCACGGGATTCAAATCAATGTACGCCGCAATAGTTTTCGCCGCCACGCCATCCTCCACGATCACGCTCTTGAACGCGTCCTCCCACAGGTTGCCGGTCCGTGCGTGTGTCCGGTTAAACCATTTCGTGAAACGCTGCATCAGGGTTTTCATGAACTCGCTCAAATCGTGCATCCGATAGGTGTAACGCGCGTGGATTTCCAACACCCGCTTCGCCGCGCCCGACTTCCGCGCCTCCGCCAACTCCCCGGCCACCGCCGCAACCTCCGCCTCGTTGTAAATCGCCCCCAACCGTTCCAGCAATCCCGCGTCGGTAAACCCACCCTCCGGCAGCGGCGAAACCTCAACCAACAGGTGGATGTGATTGCACATCAGGCAATACGCCACCACCCGGCAACCGGTGAAATTCTCCTGCATCCGCATGAACGTCCGGAACTTCTCCTTCTCATCCGGCCCAAACACCAGCTTGCGGTCCACCACCCGCGAGATGCAG
>CAISTY010000283.1 GCA_903888515.1 Akkermansiaceae bacterium
CCTCTCTGCCGTGTCTTTCAACGCCGCGATTTCCTGCTCCAGTACCTCCTGCTGGGCGGCCACGATCTGTCCGATCACCGACACGTCCGCCTCGGCCGCCTGGAAGATTTGGTAATCCGCGCTGGCCCGCACCTCGTCCAGGGTTTCGATCATCTCAAGGATTCGGGCTTGGAGGTGTTCATAGAGCGACCGCAGTTCCATCAGCCCGCGCGTCACGTCGAGTGAGATGGACGCCCACCCTTGCTTCAGGATGAACGCCTGCGGGTCCTTGGCGATCATCTCCAGAACTCAGCAAACCACCTCGTTTGGGTCGAATGGCCGAGCAAGTTCGATTCCCTCAATGGTAGGGACGGCCGGCCTCGGCCGTCCCACTTGACCGCCGGATGGCGGTGCGAATGGAAGGAGCTTGATTCGCTAAAATCCAAGCGTTTAGTCATTCGCTTCCTCCGTGTCCTATCAGGCCGCAAGGCCAGTCACGGCGCGGCGAGTCCGCCACGCCCTACCATTTCAGGGAATCCGGCTTGCTCGACACTACGGCGTTTCCGAGGTCAAACGCTGAGTTGTGGGGTTGCTCGGATCGGCCAATCAGACCGTGCACCTCCTGAGCCCGCGCCACACGCTGGAAGAAATCGCCGCCACGCCCGAGGCGGAGGCCGTCATTCTGCCGGACGGGCGGGTGGTGCTCAGCGGCATCCGGCCGCCGGAGGCGTGGAACCGGTAGTAACTCCAAATACTTCACCGCAAAGTCGCATTGAAATCTCATATTTAGAGTTTGGCATTTCAATGAAAAATCGTAATTTCCCCTTGTGATCACGCGGACAGACGACATCCGGAAGCTGGAAGGGTTGTTAAAGACCTTCCCCGTGGTGGCCATTATCGGCCCCCGGCAGTGTGGAAAATCCACCCTCGCCCGGAAATTTGGGGCAGCCCATTTTTTCGATCTCGAAAACCCGCGGGATCTCGCCGCGTTCGACGACCCCCAACTCGCTCTGGAGTCGCTTTCCGGCCTGATCGTGATCGACGAGATCCAGCGTGTGCCGGAGCTGTTTCCCCTGCTGCGCTACCTCGTAGACCACAAACCCGAGCAGCGCTATCTTGTTCTGGGCAGTGCCTCACGGGATCTGCTGAGACAGTCGTCCGAATCGTTGGCCGGACGCATTGCCTATCACGAACTCGGCGGTCTTCGTTTGGACGATCTGGGTGTCGGGCAATGGCGCGGGCTCTGGCTGCGGGGCGGTCTGCCGCTCTCGGTGCTGGCGGCGTCCGATGAAATCTCGGCACTGTGGCGCCAGCAATACATCACCACCTTTCTCGAACGCGACATTCCACAGCTTGGCATCCGGATACCGGCGGCCACCCTGCGGCGGTTTTGGACCATGCTCTGCCATTATCACGGCCAAATCCTCAACCATGCGGAATTCGCCCGTTCATTCGGCATCTCCGACATGACCGTGCGCCGATATCTGGAAATCCTCGAAGGCACCTTCACGATCCGCTTGCTTCAGCCCTGGCACGTGAATGTGGGAAAGCGGCTCGTCAAGAGTCCCAAGCTCTACCTGCGCGATAGCGGGCTAATGCACTCACTGTTGGCCATCGACACGCCCACACAGCTCGCCACGCACCCCAAGCTGGGCGCATCGTGGGAAGGATTTGCTCTGGAAACCATCATCCGCACGCTCGATAGACCGGCAGGTGAAATCTCGTTCTGGGCCACCCATTCCGGGGCCGAGGTGGATCTTTACTGGCAACAGGGCGGCAGAAACCTGGCCATCGAAGTGAAATACGCCTCCGCCCCGCGCCTCACACCATCCATGAAAAGCGCGATGACGGATCTACGGCTTGACCACCTCTGGGTCATCTATCCGGGCGACCGCACCTACTCCCTCACAGAGAAGATCACCGTGCTGCCCTTGTTCCGGATCAACACGGCCGAGGCGCTGTCTCCGGGGTAGCAGCGCCCGCATGGAAACCTTCCGGTCGGCCCGTGGAATCCTCGATCCGATAGCTGCCACGCTCCGGTCTTGCGTCTGGTGCAGGGCGCGCTGTCCAATCCCGCATGTCGGGCAGCCCGCGATGAGGCGACGCAATGGCTGAGCGAGCTGGCTTTGCGGATTTCGTCAGCCCCTCCCGCAGATGCGTGTCCTTGCGTGATTGTTGACCTTCAGGATGTCTCTTTCATGGACGATGCTGGATCCGGGCTTCCCGTTCCGTTTTTGAGGTGTTCAGCGAACGAAGGTTCCTTCGTGGTGGCTTTTGTCGGTGGCAACCGCAACATGGAATCGTACTTTGAACTATTGCGTTTTGACAAAGTCCTTCTCATCTATCCGGATGCAGCGACCGCGATTCATGAAATTCGCCAGCACCCGCAGCCAGGATCAAAGGCGGAATGGGGAACGATTATGAATCAACTGCTCGCCGGGGCAGCGATGATCAGGCAGACGTCAGCGAATCGTGCTGGTTCCCATGATGATAGTCCCCGACCTTCCGTTCCATCACCGGCTCCGTGTCCGCCGACTGTTCAACCCGCCCCTCTCCAATGGGGAACGACGTTTCCGAACTCAGCGGAAGCCAAGCGCGTGCTGGATGATCTAACGAACAGGGGCGCGCTTCATGGTTTCGGCCCGCCGGAAATCGAAAACACGCTCTTCAAGATACTGAGCACCTTTGAGGCAAACGGAGACTGGCACTTGGCCTTGGAAGCACTCAGTAGCCTCACAAATATCCATAGCACGCAGAATGATTTATTTGCAATGGCGAGCCGGTGTCGCAAAGGCCTCGAAATAGCGAAACGCCTCGGTGAGGAAGGGTCGGTCCGTTTCTTTCAAAACTGTTTGGATTCGGCAAACCGCCGGGAACAACAGGCCACACGGTGGCGATTCGCCGCGGCGTGTGTGTTTGTCATGGGATTAATCGCGGTTGGTGAAGGTGACACCGAGGGTTTTCTCTGCGGGCATCCCATTGGCGATCACCGCAGCCAAGCGATCCGCCATGATCCGTGTCTTGCCCGTGCCCGCCGGGGCCAGCACCAGCAAGGTCCCATAGAGATGGTCCAGAACGGACTTCTGCTCATGGTTTGGATAACTCATCGCATTTTTAAAGGTCTCCATCGAACACCGCAGGGCACCGCGAAACACGCTTCGTCCCAACGCTCCGGCGCCGCCACTAACAAATCACGTCCGTCCCTCGTCACGCGCCCACCCTAACGCCCCAACCCGCCCACGGATACCGAAAAGTCAGCCCGTCTCATCCTCCCACGCCGGGGCCATAGGACGGATTCCGGTGATGATGGCGGATCACGATGACATGGATGCAATCCAATCGCTGTTCAAAGAGAATATGGTAGGGAAATTTCACGAGATTCGATCGGCGCAGACCCGAGGGATCATAGTGATAGCGTTCTGGGAATGAGGCGATTCCGTCGATGGCGGAATCAAGTTCGTTCCAAAATCTATCCACCAAGTTGTCTGAAATCCCCGCATATTTCATAGCGATTTCCCGAGCGTCTTTCGCAGCTCCAGGGTGAATCATGAGTTCCATCACCGTCGCCGCTTATCGTTCACAAGCCATTTTGAATTCTTCCAAACTCAGCCCCTTTACCTGCCCCGAGTTCAATTCATCCCGCCTGCGGCTGACCTCCTCGTCGTCCACCCAATAATGGGTTTCGTCAAGAGTGCCCAAGAGGAAAGCCGCCAATTCGGCACGGTCTGACGCGGAAAGGTGGCAAACCACTTTGCGGATTTCGGCGACTTGTGACATGCGGGAAAGCTAGCACCCGAACGCCGCCCATGCAATCGCGGAGTTCTTAATTCATAAAACGGCAACGGTGTACGCCAGCTCCCGCGTGTCCGTGGCTGTCGCGGCCCGCGGCAGGCCGTGTTGGTGGCGTCCCGCCGCCCTTCGGAAAAATGGGTAGTGCGTGACCGCCGGGCGCGTCGTGGCTGGCGCATCTTGCGCCAGTCCGTGCAAGGAGCGGTGGCTGGCGCATCTTGTGCCAGTCTGTGCAAGGAGCGGTGGCTGGCGCATCTTGTGCCAGTCTGTGCAAGGAGCGGTGGCTGGCGCATCTTGCGCCAGTCCGTCCAAGGAGCGTCTCGCTCCGGGTCATCTCTCTAAAACGGCACCTCGCCTGCAAGCTCCTTCGCCTCCTCGGCAGTCCTCTCTGCCGTGTCTTTCAACGCCGCGATTTCCTGCTCCAGTACCTCCTGCTGGGCGGCCACGATCTGTCCGATCACCGACACGTCCGCC
>CAISTY010000284.1 GCA_903888515.1 Akkermansiaceae bacterium
CGTTGCCCCGATCAAACGCCCATGCCGGAATGACAATCGATCCGGCCTCAACGTGACTCGCAGAGGCGAGCACACCCCACAAGGCAAGGCACGTAACGAGTCGGGACCAGCTAACCGGGCGTGAATGGCAAGGTATGAGTTTCATGAGGGATTTTCCTTTTTGGTGAGTGGGAAGTTTGTCCTCGCGCAACTAGGCGCATCCCCTCGGCCCTGTCAAGGCCGGGATTTTAGGTACGGCCGGGACCATTACCGAATCCTACGCCTCCATCAATCTCGGAATCAACGCCCACGCCAAGTGGTATTACGTCACCCGGCAACTCGACGGGGCGACTCCTCAGCCGGTGCGGAAAATGACCTTCGAGGGTCTGCTGCACTTTGTTGCGAAGCAGCGCCGTCTGGCCCGCGAGGTGTTCACCTGTTACGAGGCGAGTGCCCGATGAAGAACGCACGCACTTCCTGCCGGTATTGTTCCGGGTTCAGTCCCGCCGTTCCGCCGTGGGCCGCTCCGGGTTCGAGACGGAGCATTTTTGGGCCGTCGTATCGGTCAAAGAGGATAACAGAAGATGCGCATCGAACCAGTCGGCGATCAATCCGGAGTCTTTTGCAATGCCTGGCCAACTGTGGCCCAGGCCTGGCTTGACGATGATATCACATGGGACGCCGCACGCCTTGAGTTTCTCCAGCATCGGCGTTGCTTGGGTATTGAGGGTTGTAAACCAGGGAAGAAACACGCCACGGCCTGAACCCGACTTGATACGCGCTCGACTGGATCAGCCGAGGCTGCATTGCCATCACAACCGGTCGTGCCCAGCCACGTGGCCAGATAGCCGCCTGCGGAACCGCCCGTGATGCCGATGCGCTGCGGGTCAATGCCATAGTCACCGGCATGGCAGCGCACAAAGCGCACGGCCCGGTGAATGTCCTTGGTGACCTCCCTCAATTCGAACTGCGGAGCGGAACCGTGCACAACCAGAAAAACCGTGTACCCCCGATCCAGCAGCGGTTCAACGCGCGCGACAAAGCCCGCATTCAGCGTCTCTTCATGGCTCGAGAAGAATCCCCCGCTAATGACCCACATGACGGCCGCACCGTTGGGGTTGGCAGGTTTCAGCAGATTCATGGTCAGCGCCATTCCGTACTTGCGGCCGTAGATGATGTCGTTGGCGCGCATGTGGACCGCCGGTTTCAGTGCCGGGGCCGGGGGCTCTGTTTCCGCGCCTTCGACATTTGACGCGACGAGCACACCGAGAACGAAGAACACCAAAGCCTTCACATTGCGTTTTTTTATACCATAATCCTGTCGCCAAGGCCAACCGAAGGTGGCGGAATCCGCCATGGGAATTGCCAGGAAATCGCTTTCCCGGTGAAAGCCGTTGGAAGAGCCGGTGGCCGGAGCGGAGGGCGGCAAAACGGGGGTTGCGGGGCCATACTGGCGCAAACACCTCAACATCGAAGCCAACCAAGGAGTTTGTCCGGCGGAATCATGCGCGAAAATTCGGGATTTCGTCAGAATCATGGGGAAATTCCTCAAACGCGAACATACCTATCCGCCCCGCTTTGCCAAGGGTTCTTTTGGAAAGTCTTCGGGAACCATGACTGGTCACCACCTTGCGACCTCTGCATGCGGAGCACGGTCGATTCACTGTTGGTGACCACATGGACAATGCCCCTGGTGCCATCCTTCAACGCGGATGCGCTGTTAGTTCCCGCGCTTCTTCGGATCGGGTGCCGGCTCTTCCTCATTGCGGAATCCATACATCGGCAGCAGGCGGTAGTAAACCTCGAGGCTGAGTGTTGAAAGCGCCGTGCTGATCACGCGGCCGCCGGCCTTGGTCATGCTGCTGCTCGGGTTCCAGCTACCGTCCTTCGCCTGGATCTGCGGCAGGATCTCCTTCATGCGCTCGTTCCATTGCTCCCAGATCGGCCCCTGGTGTTGATAGAGCGCCAGGGTCGCGTAATAGACATAGTAGAGATCCGGGTCCTTCGCCTCCATCGGGTACATCTTCAACAGGCGCGCGCTTTCCTGCATCATCGGGTGGGTCGGCGGGACGAGATCGAGTTGTCGGCAGAACATCCCGGTTGCCACCATCGCACGCGAGAGCTTGCCGCGCTCCTGATAGCCGTAAAGGCCGCCGTGCTTGCCCCCCCCCATCTGGTCGAGGAACCCGCGCGCGCGATCAAACGAATCCTGCGGCACCTCCAGGCCGGCCATGCGGGCGCTGTGCAAGGCCATGTACTGCCAACCGGTCACCGAGGTGTCCGAGTCTTCGCCGGGCGAGTAGCGCCAGCCGCCGCGGCGTTTGCTTTGTGCGGCCACGGTGTAGGCGATCGCGCGCTCGGACGGCTCCCGCAAGCGCTGGTCCTTGGTGAGTCCGTAGCCTTCGCAGAGGGCGATCGTCGCGATTGCGTGGCTGTACATCATCCCCGGCCCCTCGCCCAGATAGCCGTCCTTCCGCTGCTTTGCCAAAAGCCAGTCGAGCGCGCGGCGCACATTGTCCTGATACTTGCAGGCCTGGTCGTGCCGCTCGCCCCAGCCGTAAAAACATAGCAGCCCCAGGCCTACGGCACCGTTGTTGTAGTTCATGGTGGCCCCGTGTTTCCTGCTGTCCCAATGCCCGGCCGGATCCTGATTGGCAGTCAGCCATTCGAGTGCCGAGTTGATCGATTTCTCCGTGCCATCCGAACCACCCATCTGTTTGATCGCATCGATCCGCGGTTTGCCACGCTGCTTCTGCAACGCCGCCGCGAGGGCTTTCGGATCCCCCTCGCGATCGACCTCCAACCGGTCCGGCAACAACACAGCCACCGGTCTGCTTACCGGCAGCTCCGGGGCGACGCCATCCGCGCCCGGATTCGGCAACGAACCGCTCGCCTCGAGTTGGCCCGGGGTAGGGATCGACGCAGAGATCCCCTCGCTTGATGCCTGCGCTATGGATTCCGCGCCGCTCTTGTCCGCAGGCGCCGTAGCGGCCAGCGGGCGATGGCCTGCGGGCGCAGTCGCCAGATTCGGCACGGCATTGCCCGGCGCGAATTGATCTTTTGAGGGATCCGCTGTGACGAGACCCGCAGTTTGCGCCCCCTCTTCCAACATCGGCGTGCCGGGATCGACGGGCACAATCTCCGGTAGCCCGCTGAGCGATCCGGGTTCGAGTGCCGCCGTTGGCATCGCCCCCTCGCTCGCAGCCGGCTCCCTGACGTTTGCCGCGACGGTTTCGAGCGCTGAAACCTGCTCCCCTGCGTTCCCGGTTGCCACCGCGTCCGCATCCGCTGCAGCCTGCGTGGCGGAATCGGAGGCCGTTTGACCGCGCGCCTGTTTCCTGGTTAGGCCGGCGACCGAAGCGTCCGGCCTGAATGCATCGGCGGCCGTGTCCGCCCGTGCCGCCGCTGCGGCAGGTGAACCCTCATCCAGCGCAACCTCCGCCGGATTAACAGGCTGGGCCACTTCGAGATCGCTCAACATCGCCGACTCGAGCGGTGTCTGCCCCGCTGCTGGTTCCGTCGGCGCCTCCGCAGCCGTGGCTTCCAACACCGATGCATTCGGCGCCTCGCCGGTCGCCACCGCGCCCGCTTCCGCAGCATCGTGTTTGGCAGAATCGGCGGCGACTTCACCCCGTGCCTGCCCGCTGGTTAGGCCAGTGGCCAAGGCGTCCGGTTTGAATTCATCGGCCGCTGTGTCCGCCGATGCCACCGCGGTGGCGGGCGCGCCCTCATCCAGCGAGGCCTCTGCGGGATTGACAGGCTGGGCCACTTCGAGATCGCTCAACATCGCCGACTCGAGTGGTGGCGGTTCGTCCTGCGATTCCGTCGGTGCCTCCGCTACCGACACCTTCACCGACGATTCTTTCGGCGCATCAGCCGGCGGCATTGGCTCATTCACTTCCGTCACGCGCGTGGCGTCGGCCTCGGTCTTTACCGCCGAATCGGCAATTTTCGCCGTTTCCGATTTCGCCGTGCTTGTCGCCGCGATCGCCTCCGGCTCAAACGCATCCTTGCTGACGTCGGCCGCCTCTACCGGTTTGGTCTGCTGAGCCTCTTCCAAAACCGGCTCATCGACACTAGGCAACTTGATCGCGTCCAGATCGCTCAACAGGCTGGACTCCGACGCCATCGCGGGCTGCGGCACCGGTTCCTGCGGCGATTCCGAGTTCGCCAGCCGCACCTCGACCACATCCGCCTGATTGACCGTGCGCGCCGCTTCGAGCACCGGTTGCGTTTCCTTTTGCTCTTGAAATCCCGGTGCGCCAAACTCCGCTTGGACCTTTTCACTTTCCAGATGGGTCGAGGCGTCGGTCATTTGCGTCTCCTCGGGCACGCTCTCCATCGCCAGCTCCTCCTCCGCGAGCGCATCGACGTTGATCGCAACCTCCGCCGCTTCCAGTTCCTGATCCTCCACCTTTTGCGCGATCAACCAAACCATCGCAATCAGTAGCGCGATCAGGTGCAACACCGCCGAGCCCGCCAGACACTTGTGAAACAGCGTCGTCATGTCGCGCCATTTCTCGAGGATGTATATCAGCGCCATCAGCGCCGTGAGCGCCAGCAGCAGCCACCACGAGATGTTGCGCAACAGCGACTTGAAATCCTCCCAGCGCGTCAGATCAGTGTAGCCAACCACCTCGCGCGTCGTCGAACGATACAGCAGGTAACCCGATTGTTCCGTCTCGCCGACGCTGAAAAGCAGGTCGAACCCGTCCATGCGCGCCGCCGGGTCCAGCACATTGCCGCGGTCGATGTGGAGGTCCACTTCCTCCGGTGGCTGAGCACGACCATCGACCACGCGGCTGATATATACTTTGAATCCCGATTTGCTGTCGCGGTCCCTGTCGGATGCGAGAAACACCTGATCGCCCCGGGCGGTCAACGCCGCGCGCACATCCGAGGCCTTCGAGTTCAGGCCATCGACCGGCTCCGCCGCGCCAAATTTCCCGTCGGTGACCTTCGCCACGAAGATGTCATCACCGCGGCCGCCGCGATCCGATGAAAAGTATAACTGCATCCCGTCGGCGGAGAGCGCGGGGCCGAGTTCGTTCGCTTTCGTGTTGATCTCCTTCGGCAGCGCCTGCGGCGGCTTCCACTTGCCGTTCTCTAGCTCCGCGACATACAGGTCGTAGCCCCCCGCGCCCTCCTTCCGATCGGAAGCGAAATAGAGGGATCGGCCATCGCTCGACAGCGCCGGGCTGCGCTCGTTCGCGTCCGAGTTGACCGCATCGATCGGGCGCGGGGCGCTCCACTTGCGACCGTCCCAGTCCGAGAGATAGAGGTCGGCGCTTTGGCCGCGGCGCACCAGCACCATCGTCGTGCCGTCAGCGGAAAACGCGGCCTCGAGCGAAGCGCCCGGAGCTTGCCGGTCTTTCTCCTCGAAATACTGCGGTTCCGGGTCCTGCCACAAGACCGGCCGCGCCTTCTCGTCGCGCACACCGGTCTTCAAGCCTTTGCCATCGGTGTAGTAGGTCCACACCTCGCGGCTCATCTTTCCGACAAGGATCGAGCCGGCGATCACCGCCAGGACCAACGTGAGCAATGGCCAGAGCCATGGTTTCAGGGCTTGGAGTTTCTCACGCACCCGCACCCTCCTCCGTGGTTGAAGTTGTCTTCAAGGCGCGCCGCGTCAGCCAGAAACAACCGAAGACCGATCCGCCGAAGAGGGCGAACCAGTGCAGATTGCCCAACAGCCAGAAAAATCCCGGCAGCCTGAAAATGCTGTGGCGCTGGACCAATCGGTTGCTGTTCGCGACATGGAGCGCGCCGTCGTCGCGGTTGACGAACAGTTGGAAACCCTCCATGCGCAGCGCCGGGTCAGACTCGTTGCCTTTGCTGTTGATCTCTTCTCCGAGGTTCCGAACCGCGCCTGGCCGCGCGCCGCTGATGCGCGCGCGGTAGATGTCGAAGCCGCCGAATCCACCACTGCGATCAGAAGCCCAGTAAAGGAAATCGCCGTGGTCGGTCACGACCGGTGCGCGGTCATCGCCCGGCGTATTGAACTCCTCCAAGTACTTGGCGTGGCGAAAAAGCGGCGGCTCGGGCAACTCCGTCAGGGCGCGTGCGCCGGGGATCAGGCCGCCCGGATCCGGCTGGAAACCGAGCCCGTAAAGCGGCGTGTAGCGGTAGTGCGCCTCAAGGCACAGCACGGTCATGGCCGTGGCGATATAGCGCCCCATCTGGCCGCCGTGGCCACCGTCGGAGCGCCACCAACCCTCGTTGTGCTGCTCTTTGACCAGGCGTTCCTGCATCCGCTGGCGCCACTCACGCCACAGCGGCCCCTGGTGTTGATACGCCGCGACCGTCCCGTAATACAGGTAGTATAGCTCGCCTTTCTGCGCTCCCTCCTTGGTTAGAATCGATGCCGACTCCCATGCCGACGCAGCATTGGGCGATGCGCCAAACAGTTGCGAGCAGAAGAACCCGGCCGCGTCCATCCCGATGCGATTCGAACTCCGCCCCGGCGGATCCGTATAACCATAGGCACCGCCGTGCTCGCCACCGCGCACGAAATTCAGAAACTTCAGCGCACCGTTGAAGGTCTTCTCCGGCACCGGGACGCCCGACATTCGCGCGCTGGCCAGCGCCATGATGTACCATCCCGTCACCGAGAGGTCGCCACGCTCGCCTGGGGTGTAGCGCCATCCGCCTTCGGCGTGCTGCGCACCGGACATGAATTCGATCGCCGCGATCGCGCGCGGCCGCAAATCCAAGTCCCGGGTCACGCCGTAGGCCTCAATCAGCGCGAGCGAGGCGATGCCGTGGTCATACATCGCGTTGTTCTGCGGGCGCACGCCACGCAAGTCTCCGGTCACGCGGTTCTGCTGGCCGAGAAGCCATGTTAGACCGCGCGCGACCGTGTCGCGGTACTTGCTATCCTCATCGTGGCGTTCACCCCGACCGTAAAATGCCAGCAGCGCGAACGATGTCGCAGCCACATCGTGCCCTCCCTGGCCGCCGCCCTTGGCAATATCCCATCGCCCGTCCGCCTCCTGGCTTCGCGCCAGGTATTCGAGGCCGCGACTCACCGCCGACTCGGTCTCGGGCGTGCCGCCAAGTTTCCTCATCACCTCGGCGTCGGCGAGCGCTCCCTCGCGCAGCGAATACAACATGCTCAACTGGCGCTCGACCACCAGATCAAACGGCGTGTCGCCCGCGAGATCGGCGGCGTAAAGATTGAAATTACTCTTCTGATCTTCGGCCTCCCCGAGTGGTTTCCCGGTCGCCGCCGAGCGCCGCAGTGCCTGCTGCTGGGAGAGGTAAGGACGATTCGACGAGAAATACAGACGCCCGTTGTCGGGCGAGAGTGCCGGGTCCGTTTCATCGAAGCGTGAGTTGGTGCTGCTGGTGAGAGGCAGCGGCCAAGCGAATCCGATCCCGTCCCACCGCGCGACCCAGATATCATCGCCGCCGGATCCGCCCGGCCGATCACTGGCGAAGAACAGGTAACTCCCATCCCCGCTCAAACAAGGCGCGGTCTCGTTGAAGGCGCTGTTGAGCGCCCGCATCGGTCGCGGCTCGCCCCACTTGGTGCCGTCCCAGCGGCGCATGAAAAGGTCCGCGTTTCCCCCACCCTTGCCGGACGAATAGACCATGCGCGTGCCATCGGAGGAAATCGTCGGCTGGCGGATGTTGTCCTCCGCCGGAAACGCGGAGACCGCCGGCTTCCAAGCCACATGCCCGGGTTTCACATCGCGCGCGACCTTCCGGAAAGCGACATGATCGGTGTAGGTGTACCAGCGCGAGGGCTTCAGGTAGAACCAACTCCACAGCAGAAAAGCGAGCACCAACAAACCAGCGAACCCGAGATAGATCCTGAAACGCTGCTGGCGCCCGAACCCGAGAATCCTCGGCGGCTCGGGCGCTGGCGCGATGGGGGTCCGGGTCGTCATCAGTTAGAACACCTCAGTTCTCCGTCCTCACCGCGATGTTCGCCTCGAGCACGCCGATGTGCCGGCAGATCGACATGACATTTGCCAGATGCAGGTGTTTCGACTCCTTGTCACAGCGAATCATCACCTTCAGGTCCGGCTTGCGTCCGAGTTCTTCTTTCATCCACTTCGATAGCTCCTCCTCGGTCATTTGCGTACCCAACACGATATATTCTCCATGCTCGCGGATGTTGACATTGATCAGGTTGCCCTTCGATTGCGTGAGCGACTGGTTGCGCTTGTCGCTGGGCAGTTTCACCAAGTGGTCCACCTCCTCTTCCCTGAAAGTCGTAGTGATCATGAAAAAGATGATCAGGATGAAGAGCACATCGATCATGCTCGACAGGTTGATAATCTCGCCGTCGTTCGGTTCCTCGGTCCTAGAGCGCATGGCAGCCTACCCCTCCTCCGCTTGGTATCCGTCCCCGCGCGCATGCTGGACGATGAATTCGGTCCCGATCTCGTCGATGTGATCGATCAGTCCATCGACGCGGTGCGATAGATACTGATAAACGAGCATCACCGGCACGGCGATCACCAGGCCGGCCGCGGTCGTTACCAAGGCCTCGTAAATCCCGGTGGCAAGATCCGCCGGCTTGGCGGCACCGCCACGCGACGCGGTCGTTTGGAAGGCGCTGATCAGACCGAACACTGTGCCCATCAGGCCGAGAAGGGGCGCGACACCGGCGATCACGGATAGTCCGCGCACACTGCGCTTCATGCGACCGGCCTCGCGCGCGCCCGCGTCTTCGATGGCGCGGCTAACGGCCTCGCTGCCATGGTGGCGCGACGCGATCCCCGCCTTGAAAACATGACCTGCGGCCGCGCCGGAGCGGTTGCAGAAGTCGAGCGCCGCCTGCCCGCTGGGGTCCGCATCCCACGCTTGGCCGAGGCCTTCGAGGAATCCGGACGGCAGCACCTTCTCTTGGCGCAGCGAGATGAAGCGCTCCACCGCGAGCGCCACCGCGATGATCGACGAGATGCCCAGCGGGATCATCACCACGCCGCCCTTGCGGATCAGGCTGAACAAGGTTTCCTTGGGGATGCCGGTATCCACGACGACTTCCGCGGCCATGACCGCGCCGGTGGTGATGAAAAGCAGGCACAGCACGCGAAACAGTACGCGCGGCGGGTGGTGTTTGGCTGTCTGGTTGGTCATATATGATTTATTCATCACTTGGAGCGCAGTTCGTCGAGGTATTGTTGGGCGAGCGTCGCCGCCTTCTCCTTCGGGTAACGGGTGATCAAATCCTTCAGGCGCTCGGCCGCCTGGTCCTTCTTATTCTGAGCGATCAGCACGCGCGCCATCTCGAGCACGGCCTTCGCCTGCCAGTCCGGATACTGCTTGTAGTTGATCTCGACTTGGACGAACTCGCTGACGGCCTGTTCATACTTCTTCAGGTTGAAGTAACACTCACCGAGCTGGAACCGCCCGCGCACCGTCCACAGATCGACCGTCTGATCGGCCAGCAGTTTCTGATATTCCGGGATCGCGTCCTCGGATTCGCCGCCGCTCTCCATGGCGAATGCCAGGCCAAACCTCGCGTTGCGCGTCCAGCGGCTCTTCGGGAATTTCTCCAAAAATGCCGCGTAGGATTTCCGCGCCGCAGCGAACTGGTTGGTCAGTGCCTCGGTTTCGGCCAGGCGCATGGTGATGGATTCCGCGAGGCCCTCGGGTACGCCCGGGGCTGCCGCGGCTTTCGCAAAATGGGCGCGCGCGGCCGCCGCCTCGCCGAGTTTCAGGCGCGACTCACCCGCCTGGAATAGCATCGACGCCCTCAGTTTCGATTTCGGATAGTCCTCCAGCAACTGCTCGAACTGCTTCGCCGCCGTCTTGTGGTCGCCCTTGCTGAAATGGGCGCTGGCCAGTTGGTAGCGGATGTCCTCGCGCAACGCGGCGTCCTTCACGGTGCCGAGGGTCTTGGTCAGGTTGGCGATCACCTTGTCCTGTGCGCCGCTCTCTAGGTTCAGCTCCGCCAACTCGCTCTGCACCTTGACCGCCAGCGGACTCTCGGCGTGTTTCGACAAGAGTTGGTCGTAGATCTTGATCGCCTCCTCGTTGCGCTTCGCACGGCGCTCGCACCATGCCCATTCATAGAGCGCCTGGTCGGCGAACTCGGCTTTGTCGAACTGTTCCGCGATGCGCTTGAAATGAATCTTCGCCGCGTCCCACTGATCCTTGCGCGCCAGCGCGAGACCGGCGTAATAGACCACGCGCGAGAGCTTCTCGTGCTGCGGGTAGCGCGCGAGCATTTCGGGGAAATGTTTCGCCGCGGCGTCAAAATTCCCAGAGTTCACCCAGGCGACGCCCTGCTGCAGGGCTGCGTCAGGTGCCAACGGGTGGTTCGCATCGCTCTTCAACACCTCGCCAAATCGTTGCGCTGCCTGCTCGTGCCTCCCCTCGTCCGCCTCGACCCAGCCGAGGTAATAATTCACCCGGGCACGCTGCAACGGCGCGCCCTTCTTGAATGGCTCGGCATCCTTCGAGTCGGCACTCAGGAATTGCTCCAGCGCCTTGCGCGCGAGTTTCAGATCGCCCTGCTCGAATGCCAGGCGGCCGCGCTCGGCCAGCGCCAGCGGCAATTGGGGGGACTTCCCGGAAATCTTATCCACCAGAATGGCGAGGCTTTTCAACGCCTCATCCTTCTGCTTGAGGCGGTCCTGGGCCACCGCCGTTTGCATCAGCGCGGTGTCCACATTCAGCTCCGCCATGCCAGCCTCCGAGGTCAGTCGCGGCGCGAGAAACGCCCGCAGGCTCTGGATCGCCTCCGCCCACTTCTCCTGGCGGAACTGGCAGTCACCGACGATGAATGGCAATTGCGCCAACAGCTTTCCCGACGACTTTTTCTCGAGCATCGGCGCGGCGATGGCGAGGCACTCGGCCCACTTGCCCTGGATGTGGAAGATCTGCACGAGGCGGAAGTTCGCCGCGAGCGCATTGCCATGATCGGGGTGCTTGGCCACGAAATTGCGGTAGGCCTGGCCGGCCTCGTCGAGGCGCTTGAGCAGCATCAAATTCTCCGCCCGCATGAAAAGGGCGTCGGCAGCCAGCGGCCCATCGGCATACTTGCCAAGGAACGCGTCGTTGCTGGCGAGGCTGCCGGCGTAGTCGCCGAGCTTGTGTTGGCACACCGCGCGCTGGCTCAGAAGGTCCGCCATCTGCCCGAACTTGCCGCGCGCCTCGATCCCTTGCAGCAGGACGAGCGCCGCTTGCCAATCCGGCTCCTCGCGCGCCATCAGCGCGTTCGCGTAGTCGAACTGCAAGTCATCGATCAGCGACGAATCCTTGAATTTGGCCACCGCCGCTTCCAGCGCCTTCGCGGCGGCGGCGAAGTCCCCGCTCTTGCGAGTCTTCACCCGCGCCAGCCAGAGGCTCGCCTGCGCCGCAATCTCATCGCTACCCGAACTCAGCCCGCTCAACAAGGCCTCCGCGTCGTCGAACGCCTTCAGTTCCAGCTTGGACCGCGCGATGTAGAGTTTCGCCTGCGGCTCGCGCGGGCTATCCTTCGCATCGGCCAGGAAAGCCGCCAGATCCGCCGCGGCCTCCTTGTATTTCTTCAGGATGAAACGCGTCAGCCCGAGCCGGTAGCGACACTCGCTCGCTTCTTTGCCAGTCAGACCCGGTTGCGCTGCGAGAAACGCGGCCTCTGCCTTGTCGTATGCCTTTTTCAAATTGTGGCACTCGCCGAGCAGGTAGTCCGCGCGTGTCTTCCAGAGTTTGTCCGCCTCGATCGCTCCGATCTTGCCGAGCACGGCGATCGCTTCATCGGTCTTCTTCAACTGGTAAAGCGCGTAGCCCTGCTGGTAGTGCCCGCGCGCCGACTGCTCGGGCGTGGGCTTCGCGGCGAGTAGTTTCCCGCTCCACGACGCCACATCCTCCCATGCGGATTTTCCAAAGCTCACATCACAAATCGCGGCGAGCGCACCGGCCCGAAAGGTTTCATCCTTCAGGTTGTCGATCTCCGCGACGAACAGTTTTTTCGCGTCGTCCTTTTTGTCGGTCAGCATCATGCACTGCCCCTGCAACATGATGAGTCGCTCCCGGCTGATCGCGGCATCAAGCTTGTCCTTCGCGAGCAGGGCCGTCAGGTGCGGCATCGCCTTTTCATACTGCTTGAGCGCATAGAAGCTCAGCGCGAGCCCGCGCCGTCCGAGGTCCGCCTTCGGGTGCTCGCCGTGGTTTTTGAGAAAAGCCTCGTAATAGTTGATCGCCACCGCGTAGAGCTTCCGGTTGTAGGAGCCATTGCCGAGGTAGTAGTCTTTGAGCGCCGGGTCATTGCCGGATTCCTCCTGGGCGGGGAGTGGGCTGGCTTGGATGAGGATGACGGCGGCGAACAGAAGTTGGACGAGTGCTTTGCGGAAATAGCGAATCATGGTTTTCAGGGAATTTTCAGGCACGGGAAATCGAAAGATAAGGACTATTTCACGACCACCGCCGCACCAACCTTGGTGGGCGGCGGCATCGGCGGATCATCCCAACCCGGCGATGCCGGAACCAAAAGGAGTCTGGCGTGACAGCTTGGTCCGTCAAGTTCGATTGGATTTCGATTGGCGTGAGGATTGTTGATAGAAGTGACGTACGGCGCGGTTTGGGGTGTTGACCGCATTACTTGATATACGAGCAGCAATAATCAACGATCGACGTCACCTTGAGACTGAATTTCGAATGCGCCGGGACCTCAAAGGATTCGCCGGGACCAAACCTTTTCCATTCGCTTGAATCCGGAAGCAGAACCTCCAGACTTCCCGACAGTATTTCCATGATCTCTTGATCCACCGTGCCGAACTCATAGTCCCCGCACATCATGATCCCGAGAGTTTTTTTGGTGCCATCTTCAAAAATCACCGTGCGGCTCGTGACCTTTCCGTCAAAATACACATTCGCCTTCTTAACCACAGTCACCTGATTGAATTCCATCATTTGAACAGTCCTTTCTATTTTTTGTCCGTGAACCCTGATCTTCGCCGCTTCTTGTATCCATCCGCCATGGGAATTGCAAGCAAATCGCTTTCCCGACAGAAAATCGCTTCTGACGTGAAGGCCGATGCAAAAAACGGTGGCAGGACCCTGGTCTTTATACACATTTTTTGGATCTCCGATCACCATCTTGGTCGCGGAGCGACCGCATGATGGTAACCGTGGGTTTCAACCCACGGTTTACGGCATCCCATGAGGGATCGCGTCGCGGAGCGACGCCTGAAACCACGTGGCCCATGAGAGTGTGGGAGCAGCGGAGTCAATGAGGGGGTTACAGCAATTTTGTGAAATCCACTCTCGCCAGATGGGGTGATTTCTGTTGCATTTGAGTCACCTGCCATGTCCAGCGAAGCACCCGAATATCTGCCGGTCAACCATGTGTTTGTGGATTATGAAAATATAAAGAGTGTCGATCCCTCGGTGATCGGCGACAGTAATCTGAGAGTCCACCTGTTTCTTGGGCCGGAGAACAAGACACTGAAGGTGGATGTGGTGGAGAAGCTGCTTGAGCACGCGCAGACGGTGCAGATGATCCGCAGTCCGAAGCAGGGTAAGAACGCATTGGACTTCGTGCTGGCGTATCATCTGGGCCAGGCTGTGCTCACCGATCCAAAAGGCTATTTTCACATCATCAGCAAGGATGCCGGATTCGATGCGCTGGTGGATTTTCTCAAATCCCGGAAGGTGAAGGTGAAGCGTCATGTGGACTGGTGCGGGCTGGCTTTCCAATCGCCGCCCCAGCCTGCGGTGACGTCAGTTTCTCAGGCTGCTGCCGAACCAAAGGTTCAGACAGCGCCCAAGGCTCCTGTATCTCCGAAAACATCTGCGACATCCGCGTTGTCCAGCTGTGTCACAAAGTTGGTTGATAACCTGAAGAAACTGCCTAAACCGAAGCGGCCGAAGAAAGCGAAGGGCTTGATCGCCCATGCCAAGCCGATGTGCGGCAAGGACGGGTCCGAGACATCGGTGTTGAAGGTGCTGGAAGAACTGAAAAATGAGAGGATCATCGATGTGGATGACAAGGACACGGTGACGTATTATGTGTGAGGCAAGGTAGGTTCAAACGTCTTGCTGCGCTCGAGAGTTCCCACCATCCCGGCCCGGAAACCAAAAAACTCCCGCGAAGGGAGTTTTTTTTGGGGGGCGGACAGGGTGGGAACCCTGCACTCTTTGCTTCATTCTTCGTTTTCATGGCATTCTTTGCGTCTCTGGTTTTTCCCGGTGACGCAGGATGATGCGTCACGAACTGTCAGTTTGTGTGAAATCCGTGTGGAATTCCACACCATCCGACACATCTCTGCCACACCGCCGCTGCCGATCAAGGGCGAACTGCAGGTCTTCACTTGCCTACGCGCTGCAGAATCCCGAAAGTCGCGGCCACATCGCATGGAACGTGTCGCATCCCTTACCGAATTCTTGCCGGAAACCCGCCATGGCGCAAAATAGGGTTTCCCCCAGTTAACCGGAACAGCGCTCCGAGGCGGGCATGGCGTTGGGGTGTTCAGTCGGAGGTAGGCGAACTTCACTCGTAAGAAAGGAGTACGAGGGTCTGGGAGAAAATCGGAGAGAGGCCAGTTGCCGCGAAAAAGTCCGCTAGAAACTCTGATCGTCTGCTGCCAGAGAGTGTTCATAGCCGAGAAGCCGTTCTTGCTTTAATTTTTCAGATGGGTTGGCACAGCCAATGCCATTGGTTGGCGCGTGGGTTCATTTGTGACAGCACGTCGGGATGGATACAGGGTGCGGAGCGACGATCTTCCGTGAGGGAGTTGCTAGAGCGGGGCGAAGCGGGGCTTCTAACACTTAGCCTTCGTGGTGTAATACCATTCACTTTTGGGATGATGTAGATGGCATTTCTGTTACGGTGATTCCTTTGTTTTCTAGGAGTCGAATCCGCGGCTCGTCATCTTGAATCAAGAATTTGGCAAAGTAAGTCTTATCAAGACTGCTTGTAATTCTTAGATCGGGCTTCCCGTCGCTATTCAGATCATCAAATGACCACTTCAATCGATTTCCGGAAACCAAAAATCGAAGGGATTTGCGCTGCCCGCCCGGGACCAGCAACTCAAGATCATCAAATGAAGGTGATGCGGTTTGCCCATATTCAATGATCACTCCCCGGACTTCGTTCTTCTTTTGGCAGCTCCAATTAAGGACGGCTAACAGAAAAAGAATAAGTCTAAATGCATTTCGCCTAAAATCATTTTTCATCGGTGATCTCCTCTACTTGTTTGTGCCGATCTTGGTCAATCTCACCTGGATCAATGGGCTTCGGGCGATTGCCTTGAGAATCAACGAAAGTCTCAGGGTTGGTTTTCCACGCCGTTAGCTCGTCAGCACTCAAGTTGCGTTCACCGCGAATCCTCGACCAAAATGCTTCTGGACCTCGACGAAGATAATTCACCGTAATTTGAGTCTGCTCTTGAATGTCACGACTCGAAATCAAGGGGCTTAGATCTTTCACTGCGGCCTGTGCCAAGGCTTGGGTTATTTGGGCTGTACCGTCCCAGCTACGCACCAACTTCCCAGCCTGTGCAACATCGGCATTGGTGATCTTGCTCAAATCATAGCCCATCGTCTGAAGCGCTGTGCGTGTTTTGAGATTTGCTGGACCCATGTCACGCAAGGTGGGATCGACTACATTGGCATAGACTTTTCCGGCAAAGGATGAGCCTGATTGAATGCTGCTTTCGGGCAACAATTCGCCGTTTGAAGCGTTTCCACAAATAGGAACGCTGCACGATGCACGCTCTGCCCACGTGAGTCCCGCTTGAACGCCATCTTGCAGTGCTTTGAAACTAGAGCGGCCCACAATGTCGTGATTCTCTTCACCAAAGAAGAGCAAAGCACTCGCGCGAGCTAGCGGACTAGGGAGTGTGGCAGGATTAACCAACGGCTGGTCGCTGCGCATCAAAAGGCGATCAAACCTTTTCATGTTGCCATAGACTTCCGCATTAAAAGCCTCCAGCCCTAGCGGATCGAACATTGTCCAAGGATTCTGTCTTACGTAGGTGTAAACGTTGGGACCATCGACAAAGCCCGCAAAGTCTCTCGTTAGAAAGACGCCAAACTCCAGGTCCCGGTAGCGATGGCCCTCGTTGAGAGCGCCCCACGCGTCCTCGTCCTTGGTGTTGGCTTTCTGGCGGTCTTCGGTTGCTCCCTGTTCCTGTGTGCGGGTGCCGAAGGCTTCATAAGTGGATTGCCAGGTGATGGCGGCGGAATCGTCGGTTTTGGAAACCACGTCGCCCCGGGAGTTATAGGCGTTATAGCTACGGGCTCCCGAGCGGATGGAATAAAGCACTCCGCCGATGCCGCCGCCATAGTCGCTGCCACGGATGGTTTCAACATTCGGGGTGCCGGAG
>CAISTY010000285.1 GCA_903888515.1 Akkermansiaceae bacterium
AATGACCTCTTCTCTTCCTCTTTACTAATGACTAATGACCATTGACCAATGACCTCTTCTCTTCCTCTTTACTAATGACTAATGACCATTGACCAATGACCTCTTCTCTTCCTCTTTACTAATGACTAATGACCATTGACCAATGACCTCTTCTCTTCCTTTTTTACTAATGACTAATGACCATTGACCAATGACCTCTTCTCTTCCTCTTTACTAATGACTAATGACCATTGACCAAAGAATGAAACTCGATCAGACACGGAGAGTGATTCACGAGGGCGTCGATCAAGTTGACCCTGTGACTGGACTTATCCAAGTTCTTGAAGCCGCCGTAGAACTGATCGACATCCAGACAACGATTTCGCATGGTCATCGTGGCGATCAGCTGTCGACGCGAGGAGCGAGTTGGAGGGCCTGATCAATCAAATTAAGAGTGGCGATCTGCCCGAGAGACTCGACGTTTCCGTTTTTTTTGCTCCGACTGGACCACTTCAAGAGGTGAGCTTGAGCAGCGGATGGGCTGACCCATTTCTCAAGGTTGCCGAACGATTCGACAGCCTGGAGTGTAGGATATGGACCAAAGGCTAACAAGACGCTCCATCCAACGGCGGGCAACGTCCTTCTTTGAATGCGGGCTTCCCTTCCCGCCGTGGATGAGCTGGACATTGTGCAAGAATGAAGAATTTCAGATTCAACGCTGGAGGTCAGAACCCATGAGCATCCAAGTCGGCAGTGAAGGATATCCAATCCTTGATCAGTTCAGCGAGGAGGGCCTCGTTGATTTAACCTTCGAAATACTTGATCTGGTCGAGGACGACAGCTTTTACCGGTTCAATGCTGCTGCCTCATTCGAAGATCAAGTTGTCGGCATGGGAGTTGTCGTCCAGAAAGGGATCAAATCGGGGTTCGATGCCAATATGGATTTGATTCGAGACCACGTTTATCGCGGCGGGGTCCGTTTTTTCAGGGCGGGCGAGCGCAGTGATCGGTTGGTTGCTGCAATCTGCAAGCTGTATGAATCGACCGAGAAGACGATTCGAATGATCGATGAAGAGCCATTCACCGCGATTGCACTGCACCAGGGAGAGATTGATTTTGCTTCCGAGCCGGTGAAGCTCAAGATTTTTGGACGAGACGGTGAGCCGTCACTCGATTGGCGCCAACAACCTCCGCGCTTGCGCTTTGTGGTTTTCGGTCTATTCATTTCGCGCCATGCCCACTGTTGCCATTGTCGGACGCCCCAATGTCGGGAAGTCCGCGCTCTTCAACCGCCTTGCCGGGCGCAAAATCGCCATCGTGCACGACCAACCGGGCGTCACGCGCGACCGTATCGCTGCGCCCTCGAAGGCCACAGCCCATGCCTGCACGCTCATCGATACCGGCGGCATCGGCGGCAACATCGACGATGGCTTCGACGCCCAGGTCTCGATCGAGGCGGACATCGCCATGGCCACCTCCGATTTGATCCTGTTCGTGGTGGATGCCCACGACGGCCTCACCGCCATCGACCAGGCGCTCGCGCAAAAACTCCGCAAGGCGAAGCCACCCGTGCTGTTAGTCATCAACAAGGTGGACGATCCGAAACACGAGGCCGTGTTCGCGGACTTCGCACGCCTCGGCTTCAAGTCCGGCATCTTCGTCTCCGCCGAACACGGCCGCAACTTCGGCCAGTTGTGCGATGAAATCGATGCCGTCATCGCCCCGCTCGCCGCAGAAACCGTGGCGGTCGCGGAAGTCGCCGCAACCGTGGGCATCAAACTCGCCATCGTCGGCAAACCCAACGCCGGCAAATCCTCGCTGGTCAACGCCATCCTCAAGGATGAGCGCACCATCGTTTCGGAAATCGCCGGCACCACCCGCGATGCGATCGATCTGCCTTACTCGTTCGAAGGGGAGAATTTCACCCTCATCGACACCGCCGGCCTCCGTCCCCGCGGCAAACGCGACAACTCGGTGGAAGTATTCTCCGCCATGCGCTCCGAAAAGGCCATCCGCCGCGCCGACCTCTGCGTGCTCGTCATCGACCTCGCCGCCGGCATCTCCGCGCAAGACCGCAAAATCGCCCAAGTCATCCTCGAGGAAAAAAAACCCTGCCTCATCGCGCTCAATAAATTCGATCTCTATCACCCCGGCGCCAACCGCACCGCACGCCTCGAAGAAGTCACCGATTACGTCCGCAAGGAATTGTTCTTCCTCCACTACGCCCCGTTCGTCGCCTGTTCGGCCAAAACCGGCGGCTCGGTGAACCACATCCTCAAGGAGGCCCTCAAAATCCGCAAAGGCGCTCAAAACATCCCCGGCACCGGCCTCCTCAACCGCATCCTGCATGCGGCCTTCGAAACCAACCCCCCGCCCGTCGATAAAAAACTCGGCAAACGCCTCAAACTCTATTACGCAACCGCCGCCACCCTCGAAAAATACAGCGTCATCCCGGTGCCAACCATCGTGCTCTTCGTCAACGACAAACGGCTCATGGCCGCCAGTTACGAGTCCTATCTGGTGAACCGTTACCGCGCCGCCCACCCCGCACCGGGAATCCCCGTGGTTCTATCAGTCCGCTCGCGCACCCGCAAGGAATGGCAACCACGCAACACCAAACCCCAAGGCCACTGACCCTCCCTAACGGAACCCGGGCATTCCGCCCTATCCTGTTCAATGAAGAAATTCGAACCGCAGATGATCACGGATAAAATCAAAGAACTCTCTTCATCCGCGGCTGGCTGTGTTCATCCGCAGTTGAAATCCCTTCTCTTCCTGCTGCTGCTCGCCTCCGCCAGCACCCTGCACGCCGCACCACGCCCGTGGAAAAGCACCGACGGCCAGCTTTCCATTCAAGGCGAATTCCTAAAGCGCGATGCCACCAGCATCACCATCCGCAGACCCAACGGCAACGACCTCGCCATCCCCTTCGATCAACTCCACCCGGACGACCGCGCCTGGGTCAACGACAACCATCCCCTGGCCATTGTTAAAAAACCGGCGCAAGTTGCGGTCTTCGACCAACTCGTTTTCGGCGACACCCGCGATCAGGTGACCGCCAAACTCAAAGCCAGCAAATTCGTCGAACTGACCGTGCCCGAAACCTTTCTCGGTCGCACCGGCCTGAATGGCGTGTTCCGCACCCGCCGGAAAATCGGCAAACTCAGCGCCATGCTGAATTTCGATTGGTCCGACACCGGCGGCTTGAAGGAAGTCACCCTCCAAACCGAATCCCTGCCGGCCGCTGCCTATCACGCCGATCTCGAACAATGTTGGACAGCCTTCATCTCTCTGTTGGAAACACTCTACGGCAAGCCCGTCCAAAACGGTTCCATGCCCGCCATCGGAAGCCTCGCCGAAGGGGCCTTCTTCCCCTCCCACCTGTGGGCCATCGAGGGCGTCGGCTCCGCCCTGCTGGGCACCGCTCGCGACGGCGAAAACTACCAACTCGTCGTGCGCTTCACCCGGAAAAAAGTCGAACCCGTCGCCCTCCCCTAACCATGATCGTACGATGGAACAGGATTGCCCTCCGCCCGTCATTTTGCTTGGAGCCCGGGGGAAACATGGCCATGGTTGCGCAATGAGAAATCACTGGATTGCAGCAGTTCTGGCAGGATGCATGACGGCGGCGGTTCTCCGCGCCGCCGAAACCACGGCGGCGGCACCGGTCGTCAAGCTGCCGGATGTGGAGGCCGCCATCCCCGGTCCGGTCAAGGCACTTGGAAAACCCGGCATGATGGACTTTCCCGGTGCCATCCAGATGGCGGTTAGCGCCACCACGGAGGAAGTGCAAACCCACGTCAACCAAGGTTTGAATCACCTTCATGGTGGCTGGGAGTTCGAAGCCAGCCGGCATTTCGCCGTGGCCATGCGCGAGGATCCGGATTGCCTGCTCGCCCACTGGGGCATGGTCCTGTGCCTGCTCAATCCATCACCCGAAACCGGCCCGGCACGCAACGCCGCCACGGATCGATTGCTCGAACTCGTCAATCAGGGGAAGGGTACCGAATTGGAACGCGGTTATGCATACGGACTCATCAAATACATCGAAGAGGGGGCGGCCGGTGGCGCGGCCGCCTTCCGCAAAGTCGCGGCAAAATTTCCCAACGATCTACAAACCGGCGTGTTCGCGGCGCTTTTCAGCCGGGGCGGCTACGATGCCACAGGGGATCCCACACCCGACCAGATCGCGGCGGAAAACAGCCTCCTCAACCTGATCCAACGACACCCGCAGAACCCGGTGCCGCTCAACGCCCTGCTCTCCATCCGCGCCGAAAAACCGGACCTGACAGACTCACTCGAACTCGCCCGCAAGCTCTGCCAATTGCAACCGGATTACCCGCCCCACCTACATCTGTTAGGCCACTACGAGTGGCGCTGTGGTCATCACACGGCGGCGCTCACCGCGTTCACCCGCGCGGCCAGGTTGTTCCAAGGCTGGATGAAGGAGAACCAGGCGGGCATCGCCGATTGTCCGGAATGGGGCAAGGCGGAGTGCTATCGGATTGTTGCGCTCAATTCCAAAGGAGACTTCAAGTCCGCCTATGCGGCGTCGCGCAAAGTGGCGTTAATCCCCCTGCCTGCGAACCGCCCGTCCTCACCCGGCACGCGTTTTCTGTTATGGGAGGCGGCGTCCCTACCCGCCCGCATCCTGATGTATCGCAATTTGCCCGGCAACGCCAGCGAGGCCGCACGCTCGCTGCCCAAACCGGCCGACATGAAAAAATTCCATGACCATTCCCTCGCCTACTGGTGGATCGACAGCCTGCGTTTCGACCTCGATGCCCGGCGCTTGATCGATGCGGGTGACCTGACAGGCGCGCGGGAGGTCATCGCCACGCTCACGCAACATGGAACGTCCATGGAGAAAACCCAAGCCGCCGCTGCGGCCAGTGGCGAACGCTCCGCGTGGATCCGTTCTTTCCGCGCCCTGGAGGTCCTCGCCAGCGAGTTGCGGGGACGCCTCGCCTTGGTCGGGCAGAAGGAAAGACAAGGCTCCGCTTACAACTGGTTCAGCGCCGCCACAGACCTCCAACATCCTTCGTCGCTGCTCCTCCCCCCCATGATTCTCACACCCATGGCCGCACGGCTCGGTGACTATTACCTTGCCACAAAAAAACCCACCGAAGCCATCGCGGCCTATCAACAGGCTCTCACGGATTTCCCGAACGACATGAAAACCCTCATCGACCTGAAACGCGCCTACGAAGCCGTAAATAATCCCTCGGAAGCCGCCACCATCACGAAAAAAATCGAAGATCTCATGGGTGAGTGAAGACCAGAGACCAGAGACCAGAGACCAGAGACCAGAGACCAGAGGCCATAGGTCCCATAGGTCCCATAGGTCCCATAGGTCCCATAGGTCCCATAGGTCCCATAGGTCCCATAGGTCCCATAGGTCCCATAGGCCCCATAGGTTCCATAGTCCCCACAAGTCCCACAAGTTCCTTCAATCTTTCTCTCTCGCCCAACTTGGCACTTGGAATCCCGTGGGCATTGCCCGACGCTGCACGCATGTCGCACAGCCACATCGATGTCCGCTATGTCGCCAAGCTCGCCCGCCTCGAACTCAGCGACGAGGAAGTGGCCATCTTCCAGCCCCAGCTTGAGGCGATCCTCCGCCACGCGGAGGCGCTTTCCCAACTCGATGTCACCGGCATCGAACCCACCGCCCACCCGGCACCCGTGTTCGACCGGATGCGTGCCGATGTCCCGCACGCAAGCCTCAGCCCGGATGCCCTGCTGCGCAACGCGCCCGACCAGACTCAAGCACAAATCCGCGTGCCCAAAGTAGTCACGGATGCGTGAGCGCGGAGAGCGGAGAATAAACAGATAGATAAGCACCCTGAAATCCACAATCCTCAATCCACAATCCATAAGCCCCCCATGACCCTCGCATCGCTCCGTCGGCAACTTCTCGCGGGTGACACCACGTCCGCCGCCATCCTCCACCATCTGGCCGGAGAAATCGCCGCCCGCGATTCTCTAACCGGCGCCTATCTGTCATACGACCTCGAAGCCGCGCTCGCCGAAGCCGCGCTCGCCGATCTGACATTGCCTCTCGGTGGCATTCCGATCGCCATCAAGGACAACATCAACGTGCTCGGCCAGCCGTGCACCTGTGGATCGAAGATTCTAGCGGAAAACTACCGCTCGCCCTACGACGCCACGGTGATCCGCAAACTCCGCGCCGCCGGGGCCATCCCGTTCGGCCGGATGAACCAGGACGAATTCGCAATGGGTTCCGCCACCGAAAACTCGGCACTGCAAACCACCCGCAACCCGCGCGATCCCGAACGCATCCCCGGCGGATCCTCCGGCGGACCCGCCGCCGCCGTGGCCGACGCCACCGCCATCGCCGCCCTCGGCTCGGACACCGGCGGCTCGGTCCGCCAACCGGCATCCCATTGCGGCGTGGTCGGCCTCAAACCGTCCTATGGCCGCGTTTCCCGCTACGGCTTGGTCGCCTTCGCGTCGTCCCTCGATCAAATCGGCCCGCTCACCCAAACCGTCGAGGACGCCGCGCTCGTCCTCCAGGCCATCGCCGGCTTCGACCCGCTGGATTCCACCTGCCTCGACGTGCCCGTGCCGGATTATCTGGCAGGCCTGCACCACGGCGTGCACGGCCTGAAACTCGGCGTGCCCAAGGAATACTTCGGCACGGGCATCGATCCGGGAGTGCGCAAAAACGTCGAATCCGCGATCCAAAAACTCGCCGCCCAAGGCGCGGAAATCGTTGGCATTTCCCTGCCTCACACCGAACACGCGGTGGCCACCTACTATGTGATCGCACCGGCCGAAGCGTCCTCGAATCTATCACGCTTCGACGGCATCCGCTACGGTCACCGCACCGCCAAACCCGCCGACATCCTCGACCTCTACAAAAAATCCCGCGACGAGGGCTTCGGCCCCGAAGTGAAACGCCGCATCATCCTCGGCACCTATGTGCTATCTTCCGGTTATTACGACGCCTTCTACGGCCGCGCCCAGAAGGTCCGCACCCTCATCCGTCGCGATTTCGAGGCCGCCTTCCAACAGGTCGATGCCGTCCTCTCGCCTGTCGCCCCCACCCCGGCACGCAAAATCGGCGCCTTCGCCAACGACCCGCTCCACGAATATCTATCGGATATTTTCACGCTCTCCGCCAACCTCGCCGGCATCCCCGGCATCTCGGTGCCCTGCGGCACCACCCACTTCGACGGCGCCACCAACCTGCCCGTCGGCCTGCAAATCCTCGGCCCCCACCTCTGCGAAGCGAAATTGCTGCAAATCGCCCAAGCCGTGGAAGTCTGAAATGCTTTGCCGTAATGCCCGCAAAGCCGGGATTGCGCGGCGACCGCGGATGGCGTATGCTGTGCCCGATGAAACCGGACTTGCCATCGACGATCGATTCCAAGCTGCTCGAGGATCCGCTCTTCAAGGAGTTGGTAGCCGAAGGGTTGAGAATCCAGCATCGCTTTTCCGCAGAACCGGTTTATGCCCGGACTGGGAAAGGTTATCTCAAGAGTGAAGGCGTTGAGGAATTGCAACGGATCAAGGCAAAAACGAAACCTGCGGGCAAATAAACCATGCAACCAGAACAGCCATGGCTTGCACCATTCACGTGGGAAATGGTGACCGCGCAGAATGCCATGCTCTGCACAGCGAAGAACGCCCTGCACCAACCGACCTCTGACGGCCATGACGTCACGAGAACGCTTTGGGAGAACTATCATCGCGAACCCATGGGTTTGGACGAGGCCGTTGATCTTTGCCGCCGCTGCCATCGTTTGGCTCCCTTTTGTTTCTACAACGGGAACACCTTCAGCTCGATCATTGCGCTGGTCATTCGTAAGCTCGATCTGCCCGCCAACCAAAGCCATGTGATCCGTAGCTTGGCCGGACACATCGTGGCCGGAGTGGCCAGCGACGTGGAAATACAGGCGTTCCGGGAGTTTTGCGCGTCCTTGGATGGAGCCTGATTCCCCCTTACTATTCACTTGCCCCCGGCCCCATTGCCGGGTTATCCAATCCCCCCGCCAGTCGGCATCCGCCGCCCCGCCATCAACCCCGAGCATACCAACCCGCCATGCCCATCACCCGCGCTCTTCTTTCCGTATCCGATAAATCCGGCCTCGCCGCCTTCGCCAAGGAATTGCACGACCTCGGTGTCGAGTTGCTTTCCACCGGCGGCACCGCCAAGGCCCTCCGCGATGCGGGCATCCCGGTCATCGACGTTTCCGAATACACCGGCGCTCCCGAACTCTTCGACGGCCGACTGAAAACCCTCCACCCGAAAGTCCACGGCGGTCTCCTCCATCGCCGCGACGACAAGGAACACCTCGCCCAAGCCCAACAGAACGACATCCCGCCCATCGACCTCGTCGTCGTCAACCTCTATCCGTTCGAACAAACCGTCGCCAAACCCAACGTCACCCGCGAAGAAGCCATCGAGAACATCGACATCGGCGGGCCGTCCATGCTCCGCAGCGCCGCCAAAAACCACTCGCATGTCACCGTCGTCGTGGATCCCGCGGACTATTCGCGGGTCATCGAGGAAATGAAGGAACATAACGGCGAAACCACCAAGGGCTACCGCGAACAACTCGCCGTGAAAGTGTTCCTGCGCACCTCGCAGTATGATTCCGCCATCACCAATTTCCTCGGCCAGTGCCGCACCGGAACCTGCTGCAATTTCACCCTCAGCCTGCCTCTCGAACAAGAACTCCGCTACGGCGATAATCCCCATCAGAAATGCGCCCTCTACGGCAACTTCCGCAAGTTCTTCACCCAACTCCAGGGTAAGGAACTATCCTATACCAATATCCTCGATATCGAGTCCGCCGCCGATATCATCCTCGACTTCGTCAGACCCACCGTCGCCATCCTCAAACACACCAACCCCTGCGGCGTCGGCCAAGACGATGAAAACCTCCGCGTCGCCTGGCAAAAGGCCTTCGAAACCGACCGCCAGGCTCCCTTCGGCGGCGTCATCGTCTGCAACCGCCCGCTCACCCTCGAACTCGCCCGCGTCATCTCGGAAATCTTCACCGACGTGATCATCGCCCCGGAGTTCGAGGCCGACGCCCGCGCCCTGCTCCAGAAAAAAAAGAACCTGCGCCTCATGAAAATGGACGACGCCTATCTGGTGGAAAAAAAATCGTCCGTCATTCGTTCCTGCCCCGGTGGTATCATGGTCATGGACCGCGACCACACCGCTCTCGGCCTCGACAACCTGGAATCCAAAGTCGTCACCAAACGCCCGCCCACCGAGGAGGAAATGCGCGCCATGCGCTTCGGTTGGCGCATCGTCAAACATGTCAAATCCAACGCCATCGTCTATGCCACCACCGACCGCACGCTGGGCATCGGCGCCGGCCAGATGAGCCGCATCGATTCCTCGCGCATCGCCGTGTGGAAGGCCAAGGAAGCCGGTCTCGACCTGACTGGCAGCGTGGTCGCCTCGGATGCCATGTTCCCCTTCGCCGACGGCCTGCAATCCGCCATCGACGCCGGTGCCTCCGCCTGCATCCAGCCCGGTGGCTCGGTGCGCGATGAGGAAGTCATCGCCGCCGCCGACGCCGCCAACATGGCCATGGTCTTCACCGGCTACCGCCATTTCAGACATTGAGACCTGTCAGAATACTTGACACAGTGACGGATTTTCATACACTTTCCATCAAAATGCGGCACTGACAAAATTTTTCATGTCTTTGTTTTCATTATTCTAATGAATTGGTTGCAAATGAGTTCAGACCTCACTAAACGACCTCGATAAAGCCGAAGAGGCGAGCAAGTTAAGATCCTCCGAATTGGCGGCTTATCCGCTGGTTTCCGATCCAGCATCCCGGATTGCGGACTGAACGAAACTTTTCGTGCCAGGTTGGCAGGAC
>CAISTY010000286.1 GCA_903888515.1 Akkermansiaceae bacterium
CGGACACTGTGGATAGCCTCTCCGAACTGGCGATCATCGATCTGGAGCGTCGGCATGAGGAACTCCGGCGTGAATACGATGTCAGGTTCAAGGGGCACTGAGTTCAAGGGGGGACTTGGAAGCCGTGATCGATGGAGTGCGCGGAAGATTTCCAACATCCAACATTGCCCCGCTGCGCGGCGCCATGCCAGTGAGGGCTGCGCCGGTTTTTTCAATGCTCGCTAGTGCTCGCTCCGCGTTCAATATCCAATGATCAAGTGAAGAGGAAGAATTTTCACCATACCGCGGTCAATAAGGAGGCAGGACGTCTCGTCCTGCATTTGGCGAACGGGACGAGCCTTCTTCGCTAAAGCTACGAAGGCCGGAAACGTCCCTGCTATATATGTTAGAAAGAGGAAGAGGAGAGATTTATGAATTTTGAATTTTGAATTTTGATTGAAGATGGGAGGGTGGGGCTTGAGGTCGGAGGGACGGACGGGTCGCGGAGCGACCATTGATGGTAGCCGTGGGTTTCAACCCACGGTTTGCCAGATGATAGATGGATTGCGTCGCGGAACGACGCTTGATGTGGTTGGGCGGCGACGGGTCATGCCCGGATTCAAGCGTCGCGCCGCGACGCTGGTTTCATGATGGATACCGCAATCCGTGGGTTGAAACCCACGGCTACCATCATGCAGTCGCGCCGCGACCCAGTGGGGGATCGGAAATTCAAGATAAAGTGTTTGTCCCTTTGTTTTGGGGTGCACGCGCCTTGACAAGGCCGCGGGCGTGGGGCAGCATGCAGCATGTCAACCGCCGAACTCAAGCAACTCATCGAATCCATTGTGATCTCGCAACGGGGTACGGATCTCCAGATGAAGGAGACCGACCGCAAGCTCAAGGAACTAGGCAAACAGATTGGCGGGCTGGGGAATAAATTCGGGACGTTCGCGGAAGGATTGGCCTTTGCTTCGATTGAACGCATATTGCGGACGGACTTCGGCATGGAGGCGATCACGCCGCGGTTTGCGGTGGTCAAAGGCGGGGAGAGTGAGGAGTATGATGTGTTGGCCTACCGCAATGGTGAGGAGAACCAGGGCATGATCGTGGAGGTCAAGAGCAGCCTGGACCTGGCGACCATCGAGCAGATGCAGCGCAAAATGGATGGTATCTTCCGCTGGATGCCGGAGCACCGGGACAAGGAGTTCCAAGGGATGGTGGCGTATGTGGATGGCAGCGCCGCAGCCCGGCAGGCGGTGCTGGCACATGGCTGGCACCTGGTACACGTCGGCGAGGAATTGTTTGAAATGAAAACCCCGCCCGGATTCGTGCCGAAAATCTATCGGGCGGTGCAGGCGTGACGGGCATGGCCGCAGGCAAGCCAGATACCAGAGGCCAGATACCAGAGGCCAGATACCAGATACCAGAGGCGAGGTGCCAGAACGCGGCGTGAGCGTTGGCGAACTCGGCAAAAACCGGCGCAGCCGTGACTGGCATTGCCGCAGGCAACCCACGGGGGTGCGGTCAGAACATAGGTATGGCGGATCATTGGCGGCGAGTCTGGAGCACCCACCGCCGATGGGCTGACAACGACGAGACTAACTTGGCAGGGAACGCACCAAGTGAGTCAGGAAAACCCGTTTTGTAACCCATTGGAAATAAGTGGTGCAATTTCAAGTTAGTGGGGAGACTCGCGGTCCGGCGCAAGACACGCATCCGCAACTGGATTCCTGATTATTTGTCTGATCAATGGTTTGGCGAGGAGGGGCGGTCTCCGAACCGCCCGGCCCATGAAGAGTGAAGGCATCGAGCTGAACACAGACAGCTCACTTGAAGGCGGCGGTTCATTGGCGGCGAGTCTGGAGACTCGCGGTCCGGCGCAAGACACGCATCCGCAACTGGATTCCTGATTATTTGTCTGATCAATGGTTTGTGATAAATGATCAATGGTTTGCGCAAGA
>CAISTY010000287.1 GCA_903888515.1 Akkermansiaceae bacterium
ACGCCTGAAACCACGTTGCCCTTTGGCACACGCCCACATCAAGCGTCGCGACGCGACGCATCATTCATATCACCCTTGGAACCGTGGGTTGAAACCCACGGCTACCCTCCAGGGTCGCTCCGCGACCTTGGAACCCCAACCCGCACTGAACACCAAGCGAGGAATCGCTCCCCTGAATTGTGTATAAAGATCACAGTCCGGCCACCGGTCTTTATACACAACACGCGGCCGCTCAGCGCCTGAGGCGGAAAAAGAATCGGGGTACGGCTGACGGGAGGAGGATGCGGTATTCGAACATGTCGCCGACCACGGTGATGCCCTCGGTGACTGGAGTCCAGGGGTCGGCGAGGTTCGGGGAACTTTCGAGGGTGGCGTCGGTCAGTGCGGCGGACCAGAAGACGACGAGCGCCGGCGACGGCTGGTCCTCGCGGCGAATCGAGAGGCGCAATTCGGGGGTGTCGGTAATCAACAGTTGGTCCAGGTGCGCCTGGAAAGTGGCACCGTCCAGCGCCGCGCTGTAGAGGTTGACCTCGTCGATCGATCCCGGGAAGGCTTCCTGGCCGTCGTACCGACCACCGATCCCGAAGTCGATGGCGGCACCACGCGGGTAGGTGCCGCCCGAGTTCGTGAAGGGCCCGACCGTGACGAGAGGTCCGCCGGTCGTCAGATTGGCGTAGTAATTGGTCCACGTGACGTTCGCCCCGCCGGGGTCGGCGGTGTAGGAGCCTGCCACGTAATACCAGTCCCCCACGGTCAGCGGGCTGCCGGTGATGATGTTCGTGTTGGCCACGGTGTAGCCGTTGCCCAGCGTGCTGCTGAATGGAGAGGCGGCGGCAGGCAAAGGGGCTTGGCCCTGCATCAGGAAATATCCGCGGCTAGCGTTATCGGCACTCCGGCTGGAGAGGACGTAACCGAGATTGAAGGTACCGCCGGTGATGGCAGCCTGACTGGGCTTAACGATGATCTCGAAGGAGAAGGTGTCGCCCAAAGCAGGAAGTTGGTTCGCTCCAGTTGCCTTCAAATACGCGCCGCCCGTGCTGTCGCCGCCCGGGGCGCGGTTTGTCGAGAAGGCATTGGAGGTCCCATCAAATCCACTCACATTGTAGCCTAGGGGCACACCGGTGCCATAGATCCGTTCGGCGAGATCGGAGGAACCCTTCAGGTCCTTGCCAGCCGTCGAGACGTCCTCCCCGTCAAATGACCATTGGTGAATGAGATTCGGGTTCGCTTGAGCGGTGTTTTGCAGGTCAGCGGTAGCCGCTCCGGCTCCCTGGGGGATGCCTGCCACGAGAGACACGAACAACAGATTTCTGAATAAACCAGCTTCTTTGAGTTTGAGGTTGTGTTTCATCGCAGCTACATATGCACAGGACTCAAAAGTCCGCCAAGATATTTTTTTGCTAGATTTTTTGATAAGACGCGCTAATCAAGCGACGGGTGGGGGGGGCTCTGCGCCGCAAGATTCCGCCGCAGCGCTGGCTTGCCCGCCCGGCTCGGCGGCACACTCTCGCTTGACGACCGGAAGGCTTGACGGCTGAGAACAAGGGCAGAACAACGGGACAGAGCCCGTGCTACCATCAACCCGGCGTCGCTGGCAAGCTCCAGACCCCCTGACTATCTCCCTGACGCCCGGCCCGGTTCTGACCGGTCCCGGTGCGGCGGGCGCGAAAGCGATTTCCTTGCAGCCGATTGCCGTGCCGACATCGAACCTAGCAAACCGGGCGCCGCCGACGCAGGATCGATAACAGACCTAACGAGAACAACGCAAAGGTCGACGGCTCGGGAATCAGTGCGTTGAAGTTCGTCTGGATGTCAGTACCGCTAAGCGCCGTGCTGTACAGGTTGACCTCGTCGATGTATCCCGGGAAGGCTTCTTGGCCGTCGTACCGACCACCGATCCCGAACTGGAGGGCTGCACCCATCGGGTAGGTGCCCCCCGAGTTCGTGAAGGGCCCGCTCGTGACGAGAGGCCCGCCGGTCGTCAGGTTGGCAAAGTAATTGGTCCAAGTGACCGACACTCCGGGGATGGCGGTGTAGGTGCCTGCCACGTAATACCAGTCTCCCACGGTCAGCGGGCTGCCGGTGATGATGTTCGTGTTGGCCACGTTGTAGCCGTTGCCCAGCGTGCTGCTGAACGGAGAGGCGGCGGCAGGCAAAGGGGCTTGGCCCTGCACCAGGAAATATCCGCGGCTAGCGTTATCGGCACTCCGGTTTGAGAGGATGTAACCGAGGTTGTTGACTCCGCCGGTGATAGATGCCTGATCGGCCTTTAAGATGATCTCGAAGGAGAAGGTGCTGCCCAGTGCACTGACTGGGTTCGCACTAGTTGCCTTCAAATAGCCGCCGCCCGTGGCGTCACTGCCCACAGAGCGGTTGGTCCTAAACGCGTTGGAGGTCCCATCATATCCAAGCTGATCGTAGGCTATAGGCGCGCCGGTGCCATAGATCTGTTGGGCGAGATTGGTGGCCCCCTCCAGGTCCAAGCCAGCCGTCGAGACGTCAGCCCCGTCAAAGCCCCACTGATGAATGAGACCCGGGGTCGCTTGCGCAGCGGCCCTGAAGGACAAGGTCGACGCTTCGGCTCCCTGATGGATGCCTGCCACGAGAGTCACGAACAAAAGATTCCTTAATAGACCAGCTTCCTTGAGGTTGTGTTTCACGGCGGTGACTTTTGCGCAGGACTCATGGGTTCGTCAAGATATTTTTGCGAATTTTTTTTGATAGGACGCGCTAATCAAGCGACGGGCGGGTGGGGCGCTGTGCCGCAAGATCCCACTGCGGGGCTGGCTTGCCCGCCCGGCTCGGCGGCACCCACTCGCTTGACGGCCAACCATCATACAGTGCCAGGCAGTTTATTCCGCTCGGTGACTACGGAATGATTTTGGTGCTGGCGGTCTTCACGTCAAAAGCAATTTCCTTGCAATCACGGCGCAGCATCCCCCATGTTCCCGCCCTCCATTGCGGCCCTGGTCTTTATACACATTTTTTGGATCTCCGATCACCATCTTGGTCGCGGAGCGACCGCATGATGGTAGCCGTGGGTTTCAACCCACGGTTTACGGCATCCCACATGAGGGATCGCGTCGCGGAGCGACGCCTGAAACCACGTTG
>CAISTY010000288.1 GCA_903888515.1 Akkermansiaceae bacterium
ATACATGATCACTGGCAATCATTGGCATCTGGTTTGCGCATTCCTGCTGTCCGCATTGGCGCACGCTCAGGATGCCAAGCCGTCCGCCGCACCGCTGAGTGTGCGGGCTTTCCTGCATGATCCATCCCGTGGCGTGGCGGAGCTGTATGTGAAGGATGTGATCGTAAATATATCGACGCATTCCGCCAGGTTTTCATTGTCCATATCAGACCCGGCGGCACGGCTCCGCTGCTCACAACACTTGTCGATCAGGTGCCGAAACCGGCACCTGCAAAATAAACCCAAATGCGGAAATGGAACCGGCTGAAGCGGCATTTCCCACCACTGAGTTCACGAACCCGGCTTGAGTTTTCCCTCAATGCGCCCGCGATCCTTCCTGCGGAATCGCTCCACGCCCTCCTGCTGCATCAGGTCAAGCGCTTCCTGATAGTTGCCCGCTTGCTCCAGCACCAGGACCTTGGATTGGAAATAATAATTCCAGTGGATCCTGTGTGCCACCGGATCCATGCGCAGGCGGCGCATATAACTCTCCAAGCGACGGATTTCCGCCAACCCCACCGCAGGTCCATCGACATGGGCAAGCGCCAACGCATATCGCCCGGCACAGGCAACATCGGCCATGGCGAAATGACCGGTGGGCAACTCCCGCCGCGGCGCAAGGCGCCGGTTTTCCTCCATGAACTTGTGAAATACCCGTGGCCAGACCTGGCGCTGACGGTCGATCACTTTTTGCCAATCACCCGCCGCGATGTCGCGGTCATGCAACTCCCACACCGCGCGTGCCTGCGCCGGATATTGATGGAGAATGTCCGCCGTGAGCCGGTCGAGATCATGCCAGAGGAACGAGCGCCGCGCCGACATGACGGCGCACAGCCCCACTAACAGAAGCGCCGGAACGCGTGGCGCGACACCGCTGAACAAAGCACGCCACGCGGCGTTCATAACCATGGCCGCGCCCAGACAAAACCACGGCATCCCCGGATAGATCCGGTATTCCGGCATGAACTCCGGTATCACATACGCCACCCGGAATAAAATCGTGGCCACATAGAGGAACAAGCAAACAGCTATCAGGCGCGTGGATTTCCGCCAGGCAAGCAGCAGGCTGAAGCCTGTTAGGGCGAGCATGGCCGCCGCCGCCCACATCGCGCCGGTGTCGGGGATGCTGAACCAGCCTGCTCCAGGCGGCACCAGGGTTTCGGCGATGTGGTGGTCCGAGCAAAGCGCCACCGGGATCACGCTGCGCCAGGCGAATTCCCAAAACACACGGGCCAGCGTATAGGCGTGCCCGATGAATCGCGGCTCCCCCCAATGCCGGGTCGCCCGCAGCAGACTGGGGAGGATCCCGCTCACCCACAGCACGGCGATTCCTAACAGCAACACTCCCGCCATCCACCATATGCGGCGGCGGAGCATGTTCCAGTGTTCCGGAGTCATGCATGCGAGGCCGACGACACCGGTCATCATCAGCGCGTGAAACAAGCCCGGACCTTTGGACAAGGTCGCGCCGATGATGCCCAGCACGGTCCATAACAATTCCGGCCATCCACCATCCCTCAGGAAACGCAGCAGCGCCCATGCGGCGAGCAGGGAAAACAACGTGACCCACGCGAGATCCTGGGTCCGTACATAATTGGGAATTTCGCTCGCCAACGGATGAACCGCAAACAGCAACGCGCCAAACCACGCCACCCCGGCATCAACCCGGCCGCGCAGGAAATCCCGGCCAAAGCCGAATAACACACAGGCCACCGCCGTGTGCAAAAGCCAGTTCACCGCGTGAAACGCCACCGGCGACATCCCGCAAAGCTTATATTGGATGACATAACCGAGAGTAGTCCATGCCAGCAGCGGGTTCTGCCCGAAACTCCCCTCTCTAACGGCCTCGTTGTCCACAATGCCCGCCAAGTCGTCCATGTAAAACAGGGATCCGAGACACCACAAATGCGCCAGCGCGCTCGCCGCGATGATCCACAGGAAAGGAATCCACGGGCGCTTGCTCATACGGCCAACAGGAGTGCCATGAAATATCGCGACCATCAACCCGCCACCCAGCCATCTCTTTGGCGGCTGATTGTCAGGGTGGACACGCGCGTTCATGACCATGGATTACCACTTTTTCCAGACAGGCGCCTTCGGCTTCCATGTGGACGCGGGCAGTTCATCATCGAACTCGAAGCGGTTTCCCATCCCGCGCAGCAGGCCGCTGATTTCCTTGGCTTCCTCTAACAATTCGACGATGCGTTTCGCAGTCAGGCCGGTTTCCATCTGTGCGGCCTTCACCGCCGCAGCGCGTCGCTGCAACACCGTGGCGGAGAGCAGTGACAACGCGTGTTCGGCCGCCTGCATGCCGTCCTCCGGTGCTCCCTCCAGAACGACCTCGCGGGTAAGCGCGAGGCGGTCGCATTCCGGCAAGCCTCCCAGAAACACGTTCACTGCGGCATGCGACGCCGGATCGGGCGCGGCCGCGAGAATACCTTCCAACACTTGTATGCCCTCCAACCAGCGGGCCGCCTCGTGCAGCGTCTCGAACTGCTCTGCCAACAAATGCTGCGCGGCCGACGACGTCAGCGCGAGATGGCAGAGGAAGGTGACGATCCGGTGCATCGGTGTCGGTGCGGGCGGGGGCGCCGATTCGTTAGATGTGCCACTGGTCACGGGCATCGCCCGCTGCGGCCTGGCTTTCAGTTTGGCAATCTCCTGGCGCAACACCGTCGCGGAGGTCTGCAAGTAGGCGACGACCCCGTTGATCTGGTTTTCACGCGCGGCGAAGTCGCTCACCAGCGCCAGCATTCCCGCACAATCAGTGAGAGCTGCGGCGCGGCCTGCGGCAGTGTCGAGCGCCCCTTGCGCACGCGCGGTTTCAAGCTTGAAATCAAAAAACTCCTTCGCCTCTCCTAACAGCCTGCGGAAGGCGTCCACGCCATGGCTTTTGAGATAGGTGTCCGGATCATCGCCCGCAGGCATGCACACCACCCGCACGGACAGACCCTCCGGCGCCAGTTCGCGGAATGCGCGTTCGGATGCCGCGAGTCCGGCCTTATCGGCGTCATAACAGATCAGCACGTGGTGGGTATAGCGGCGCAGCAGGCGGGCATGCTCGCGGGTGAAGGCCGTGCCGAGCGGCGCAATGGCGTGGTCGATGCCGAGTTCGTGGCACGAGATTACGTCGATCTGGCCTTCGCACAGCAGCGCGGCCTTTTCGCGCAGGATCGGTTTTTTCGCGCGGTCGAGGGCGAACAGGACTTTGGATTTGCGGAAAATGGAGGTCTCGGGCGAGTTGATATATTTCCCGCTGTTAGGGTCGGCGCGGAGTTGGCGGCCGCTGAAGGCGATCACATCGCCGATCTCGTTGCGGATGGGAAACATCAGACGATCGCGGAAACGCACGCGGATGCCGGATGTGGCATTGCCTTCTTCCCGCAGATAGGCAATGCCGGAGTCCACCAACTCACGGCCGGTGAATTTCCGCGAGCGCGCCCAATCGAGAAACGTCCGCGCGTTTTCCGGCATCCACCCGACCGTCCAGTGCGCCGCCATTTCCCGCCCGAAGCCACGCGATTTCAGATAGTCCCGGGCATGGGCCGCGGCCGGATCCTTGACCAGCAAGTCGTGGAAAAACGCCGCGGCCTCGCGGTGGATATCCAACATGCGTCCGCGGCTTTTCCGGTGGCGGTCGGCCTCGGGATCGGACTCCTCCTCACGGATCTGGACACCGGCGCGGTTGGCGAGTTTGCGCACCGCGTCCATGAACGGCAGATTCTCATGATCCCTCACAAACGAAATGGCGTCCCCGCCCTTGCCACAGCCAAAACAATGAAACGACTGCCGCCCCGGATTCACATAAAACGACGGCGTCTTCTCGTGGTGAAACGGGCAGTTCGCCCTAAACTGCGATCCGGCACGCTGTAACGGCACATACGAACCGACCAACTCGACGATATCCGTCGCGCTGAGAACTTGCTCGATGCTTTCCTTGGGAATCTGGGCCACGGCTGCTGCGGTGCGGCCATCATACGCCCCGCACCGCACCGGACAATCCCGCAAACCAGGAAAATCACGTAGCCACCACTGAAGTGCTTGCCAAGTAGCGCATCGCAACTCCATCCTCCCCTCGCCCACCCGGAAACCCACCAGGCGGGCACCGCCCATCACATCGCGCGCTTAGCTCAGTGGTAGAGCACATCCTTCACACGGATGGGGTCGCAGGTTCGAACCCTGCAGCGCGCACCATCATTGACTTTCAATGAGTTACGACCCATATAAAGCCTAACAATGGCTGTTTGGGAACGAAAGTGGGAACAAATCCGCCAAGTTCCGTCTTGGTTTTTATCGTTTCAGTTTTCCGAAGTTTTCCTCATTTCTCCGCTTTTGAGAAAAGCCCGGCACTTCACTGTTAGAGGGAATGCCCGCGGGTCACCCGGGGTAAATGCCCAGATACCGTTCCAAGGATGCATCCGGCTCGCACAGGATCACATCGAACGGCTGCAAGCCGCCGTCGTTGAGGTAGCATGGGCGTCCAGTTCGACCATGTGCTCCGTGCCGAGGGTGGCGTCCGGGCAAATGGCGAGGAATTCTTCCCATGAAAAGCCCGGTTCTCTCAGGCACCCAAGTTCAACAGCGAGAGCAAACGCTTGTTCGGCTTGGGCGTGGATGCGTTCCGTTCGGTCCTGCCCATGGCAAGCGCCGTGGTCTTGGCAAAGGTCGCGTAATCGCTCTTGGAAGGCCGCAAGCAAATCGCCTGAAACCCCCGCGCCTTGGCTGGCGCTGATGTCACCAAATTTCCGACTGCCTTTTTTTCACGTTCACGCTGGGCGGAAGATGGCATCCCGCTGGCGTCTCCGCAATCCTGAAAACCGGAATGCGGGAAATCGCGAGATCAACCCGGAGAATTCATGGAATTGCATGGGACGCGGGAAATAAACAGATTGAACGATGGTTTGGAAAGGCCCATCGCATCCGATCACGGCGCACTCTCTTCCACCCGTAATTGCGATCAGTTCATCGCATTCGGCAATAGCCTCTGGTAAAATCAATCAGTCTTTCTTCAAGAACTTGAGGTGTCATGGCAGACATTAAATAAATCAGAATTGCCTCCGGCTATGCCAGTCAGGGCTGCGCCAATTTCCAAAGTCGCTACCGCTCCCACCGCGTTCAACAATCAACAATCAACAATCGTCAATCAGAAGCGGCGATGGAATAAGGGGGCCGCGGTCATATCTCGAACCTTTTGAAGCACCGGGCTTAAGTTAGCGCACATGGGGCAGATCCCCAAACCGGCACCGCCACGATGCTTGGAGCGGGGCATGATCTTGTTTGAAAGGATACTCAGTAATGCAGCGTCAAGCTGGGGCGGGTCATGGTCAGTTTTATCTTCGCCTCCTCCGACACCTTGGTGGAATCCAGGTACAGATGTTTGAGCGCCGCCAGGGCCTCGAGATGCTTCAGTCCGGAGTCCGTGACGGCAGTCCCTGCCAAGCGCAATGTTTCGAGCGAGGACAGCGGCTTGAGGTGCGCCAACCCATCGTCCGTAACCCGGGTATGATCCAGTCCGAGAACCCTCAGCTTCGTCAACGCCGCTACGCGTTCCAAGCCCTTGTCGCCGATCCCCGTGGTATTGAGCTCCAGCTCGCGGAGCTGGGTGAGCTTGTCGATTTCGAACGCGTCCACCAGCGGGCATTTCGACAGGTCCAGGACCTGCAGCCCGGGCAGCGCCGCCAGAGCGGAAAGCGACTCGCCTTTGACATTCGTTCCGTAAAGGTCGACCGTCACCAGCGATTTCCACTTGGCGAGGTTGAACAGCGCACTGTCATCGATGTTCATCTCGCGCAGCCTGATCATCCTGAGATTGCCCAGCTCCGTTCCCTGTACCAATGCATCTCCCCTGATCCGCGTCCGCGAGAGGTCAATTTCCTGAAGGCTTGGAAGCGCGAAGAGATTGGCCGAGCCGAAGACCGTAAGATTCTCGTTGCCGGGTAACCTGAGGATCTCCAGCCCTTCCATCTTCCGGACGTGAGCTGTGCCCTCGTCCGTCAATCCCACCTCTTCCAGCGTCAGCGACTTCGCATTCGCGAGGGAGGCCAAGCCGCTCATCTTGTCTGCCCGCAACCCCTTGCGGACGACCAACTCGCGCAGTCCGGACAGGTGGTTCAGGAAGGTGCCTTCGGCGGCGTTGTTGCGCAGTTCCAGACGGACCAAGGATCGCAGATCGCCCAAGCGTTTCAAGCCCTCGTCGGTCACGTTCGGGCAGTCCAGGGTCAGACGCTTCAGTTCGGGAAGTCCGAGCAGACCGACAAGCCCCTTGTCCGTAAATTGCGCCCCCTGTACCGTCAGGGCTAGCAGGCGCTTCATCTCGCCCACCTGTGCCAGGCCGGCGTCCGTCACGGTCGTGAGGGGCAAGCGGATTTCGGTGAGATGCTTGAGTTTCTTGACGGCACCCAGGCCGGGATCGCCCATATTCGTTCGTCGCAGGTCCAGACGTTCGAGCGAATCCAGCTTCGCGAGGCGGGGACCGGCGGCGTCCGTGATGCCTTCGCCCCACAGGGTGAGATCCTTCAAGCTCTCCGCCCCGCTGAGCGCGGCGAGGTCGTCGTTCGTGAGCGCCGACCCGGCCAACGCAATACGCTCGGCGCCTATCGCGTCGCCGATTTCGGTCCCCTCCACCGCCGCGTCGGTGATCAGCGCCCGCTCCAGGGATCGCAGCGCCGACAGCGGTTCCAACGAGAAATCCGTGAGGTTCGCGGCGCTCGTGATGGACAGGCGACGCAGTTGGCCCAGCTTCCCGATCGGCACCAGGGCCTCATCCGTAATGCCGCACCCGGACAGGAACAAAGCGGTTAGCTGCGTGAGTTTTGGTAGCACCGCGGCCCCCGGGTCGGTCAGGCCGCCGTGGATTTCCAGCGTCCTCAATTTCCCCGTCGTGGCGAGGCCTGCAAGCCCGACGCCGGAGGCGGAGTTGTCCCGGAGCTTCAAGTCGGTCAGCGCGGGCAGGATTTTGAGTTGTCCGAGCCCGGCGTCGGTCAGTTTCGGGCAGGCGAGTTCCAGGGACATCAACTTATCGAGGCCTTTCATTCGCTCGATACCGGTCTCCGTCACTCCCTCTCCGGCCAGGCGCAGCGAGGTAAGCTCCTTGAGCTTGCAGATCGATTCCAGGCCATTGTCAGTGACGGCCAGGCCTCTCAGATCGAGCGTTTGCAGTTTCGGCGCCACGCTGCTGATGAGAGCCAGGCCGACGTCGCCCACCTTGGTTCCGCTTACGTCGAGAACGGTCAGGGCGTTCATGGCCTTCAAATGCGTCATGTCCTTGTCGTCGACCTTCGATCCGGCCAGAAAAAGTCCGGTCAGATTCTTCAGGCCATTAAGGTGAGGCAGCGCGGCGGCGGCGGCGGGCACGTTTGCCAGATCGAGCGCCTGCAACTCGCCCCAGTTCGCGATCACGGCCAAACCCTTGCCGCTTACCGCGTCCGAGCGGAGTGTGAATGCCTTGAGCTGTTTGCAGGCCTGTAGGATGCCCAGCCCATCGTCCGACAACGCGCTTCCCGCGAGGGCGAGGCGGTCCAGGCTCTCGATGGGCTTCGTGTCGACCACGGCGGGCTTTGCGGTGAACATGGCGGTGAGAATCGCTCGTCCCTCCTCTCCCAGTTTCGTGTTGGTCAACACCACCCGTTCGGCCTTGGCCAGCGGCTCCACGGTTTTCGGACTGAACTCTTTGGTCAACGGCGCCCCGCAGAGGAACAACGTCTTAAGCTGCTTCAGGGCGCCGAGTCCGGCAACCGCCCCGTCTCCAAGGTTGGTGTCGATCAGGTGAAGCGCCTCGAGTTGCTTCAGTTGCGCAAGGCCGGGTCCGGCTGCGTCGCTCAGACCTCCGTGAATGTGCAGTTCGCGCAAGGAGGGCAGGGCGGCCAGTTTCCCTAGAGTGGCCCCGGATGCAATGTGGGCGTAAGCGTGCAGGACTTCGAGCCCCTTGATCTCCGCGAGCCACTCGATGCCGGCGTCGGTTACTTTTGGACAGGCGAACCGCAACTCCCGGAGCTTCTCCGATTCCGCCAGGAGGACAAGCCCACCGTCGCTTATGTTGCCGTTGTGAACGCGCAGGATTTCCAGGGCGGCGAACCGGCCGACATGGGCCAGGGCGCCGTTCGTGATTCGCACGCTCCCCGGCAGGCGCAGTTCCACGAGCGGAAGGCCCGTCAACTCGGCGACGCCGGCATCGCCCACTTCGGTTCCGCTGATGTCCAGTTTGCGCAATACCGCATGGGCGGCCAGATGGCTCATACCCGCGTCTCCGACTTGACTGGACCGGAGCGTCAGCTCTTCGATGCCGCGCAGGGGGCCAAGCTTTTCAAGAACCGTGTCGGTCAAGGCGGTGCCCGCCAGCGCGAGACGTTCGACGGCGGGCAGCCCGCCGGCGTTCGCCGCCACGGCTTGCGCGGGATCGAAGATGCCGTACAGGACCGTCCGGGCTTCGGTCGACAACGACGCGTCCGTGAGAATCAGTTCGCGAAGCCTCCCAAGACTCACTAATGGCGTCAGGCCGAAATCCGTCACCGCGGCGGCGCCCGTTACGCGAAGTGTTTCAAGCGCGACCAGGGTTCCGAGCGCCGCCAGCCCCGCGTCCGTAATCTTCGGGTCCGCCAGGCTCAAGTATCGGAGCGGTTGGAGCTTCGCCAGGGCGGCGGCCCCTGCATCCGTTAATCCGCCATGAACCTCGAGCGTGGAAAGCTGCGCCAGCGGCGCAAGTTTCTCGAACCCGACACCGTTCGCATTGTGCGAGTGCATCCGCAACGACTGAAGCCCCGTCAGCCCGGCGAGATGCGCAAGCCCCTCGTCTGTCATGCCGGGGCAGGTAAGGCTCAAACTCGCCAGCCCCTTCAGCGTCTTGATCTTCGCCAGTCCGGAATCGGTGATGTCCTTGCCGGTAATCTGAAGATCTTTCAAGGAAGCGATCTGGCCTACGTGGGCCAGACCCTTGTCGCCGAGCGCCGATTCGGAAGGCTTGATGACCGTCAGCTTCTGCAGCCCGATCAAGACCGCCAGGCCGTCGCCGCCGACCGCCGTCCCCGAGATGTCGAGGATCTCCAGCTCGCTGAGCGGCGCGAGATGCGGCATGGCCGCGTCCGTGATCCCGGACCCTCGCAAGGTGAGCTCCTTGAGGCCCTTGGCGGCGCCGAAAAACGACAGGCCGGTCTCGGATAGACCGGATCCGCCGAGTGCGATCCGATTGAGCGAGGCCAGTGCCTGCCGGTCGGACTCCTCCGGCTTCGTGCCGTCAAACAGTCGATCCAGCGCGGCCAGGCCGTTCTCGTTCAGCGCCGTGTTCGTCAGGACTATCCGTCGGGCTTTCTTCAGTGCGTCGAGGTTGCGCAGGGAGAAATCCCGCACGTTTGCAACCCCGGTGATCCGCAGCGACACGAGATCCGGGAGCGTTCCCAGCGCAGTCACGGTCGGGTCGCCGATGTTCACATCCGCAAGGCGGACGGATCGGAGGTTCGCGAGCTTCGCGAGCGCGGGGGCGGCGGAATCGTTAAGGCCCCCGCGGATTTCGAGTTCGCGCAGTCTCGGGACTGCGGCCAGACCCGCCAGGCCCCGCCCCGTCGCGGCGTTGCCGTCCAGACGCAGTCTCCTGAGATTCTTCAGCTCCGCCAACCATTGCAGGCCGGTGTCGCTGATCCGACCGGATGAGACGACCAGTTCCCGCAGATTCCGGAGCCGCCGCAGATGCGCGATTCCGGCATCGCTGAAGTCCTGTCCGCCCACGTGCAGGATGCGCAGCTCTGGCATGCGGCTCACGTACACCAGCGCGTTGTCCGTGATCACGTTCGACGAGAGGCGGAGTTCTTCGAGGTGCGGAAGCGCGGTCAGGTGCCTGAGCCCTTCGTCGTTGACCTGTGTCCCGCTCAGATCGAGCGCCCGCAGCTCTTCCATTTTGAGGAGAAAGGGAACCGCGCTGTTTCCGGTCGCCGTCTGTGAAAGATCAAGCCGCCGCAACTGCGTGGCTTGCGCAACCGTCGCCAGGCTTTCCTGGTTGATTTCTTTGCGGCCGGCCAGACTCAGCCCGAGGATCTGTGCCCTGTCGATCTCCGCGACCAGCTTGGTCAGATTCTCCGGCATGAGCTGTTCGGCTCGGGGTACGACGTACCAACGCCCGTCGCCGCGCAGCGAAATGCTCCGGTCTTTCTCGCCCGGCATACTGCCGACCTTGGCGGCTTGGCTTGTCTCTCCGACCAGTTCACAGACGTCGATCTCCAGTTCCGACCGGAACGAGATGGGCGGCGGTGTCGGTGCTTCGTCCGGCTCGTCCGCGGGGGGCTTCGTCTGCGCGGCGCCATCCGGCTCTTTGCGGGGCGCCTCCTCCGGGCGTGGGTCGCCGGGTGGTTTCGCTTGGCGTTCCGCTTTTTCTCCGCATGATGAAAGCACTAACAGCGCCGCCGCCATTGCAGCGCCACTAACTGTAACCCAGGCTATCTTGAACATGATCGACATACATTGATTGCTAGGAAATTGCTTTTGGGGTGAATGCCGTTGAAAGAGCCGGTGGCCGGACCCGAAGACGGGGAAATGGGGGTTGCGGGGGAAAAGGGGGGTTGGAAGAGGTGTTTCGGTGGTTCGGAAGGGCGGTGTTTCGGTGAAAATAAAGAGACAGGAACCTCCAAACGGCGGATTTGGGCATGGGACAATGGTTTGCGACCGGATTCATGGGAAAACTCCTCAAGCACAAAAAATATCTATCCGGTCCGCTTTGCCAAGAAGTTTCGTTGGCCATTCAGTCGTACCCGGTGGATGCGGCTGTGGCAATCGCGTCCTGATGCCGGAGGAGCTTCCGGAAAGTCTCCACCGTGGAGACTGCCGGGGGAAGGTGGTAATTCGCGTTAGTGAGCATGGACGCGCCAATTGGCGCGGTTTCCGGACATCCCTTCTAACAGGGTCACATGTGACCCTGTGACGGTCGCCACGACCCATCGCGCATCGCCGCGCTGGAGGCGTTGAAGAAGTCGCTGCTGCTCCAAGCATTCAGCGGAGAACTGTGAGATTTTCAAATTCCCGCCAGCCGAAAAACCCGCTACACTCCACACCATGAGCATATTTGATATTTACTCGAAGCGCAGAAAGCGCGAGCTGGGAGAAATTCCTGACGTGTATCAATACGCCTACATTCCTAACAATGCGCAAGCCAGTTACAGGGAAGGAGTACTAACATGACGACATCGAGGGACAGCACTGATCTTCCGTTGGGCATTGTGGTGGTGGGGGCGTCGGGCGATCTGGCGCAACGCAAGATCATCCCGGCACTCTTCGCGCTCTATTGTCAAGGACTGCTCCCGCAGGAGTTCCACGTGTTCGGCATCGCCCGGACCCGGATGACGGCGGAAGGCTTCAGGGAGTTGATTGCGCGGAACCTGACCTGTCGCTACGCGCCGGGCGAGTCCTGTGCCGCCAAGACGGCGGCCTTTCTCGAGCGGTGCCACTATGCGTCGGGCTCCTACGGCGAGAGCGGCACTTTCCTCGATCTGTTCGAGCTCATGCGCGGGATTGAGGGGCGCGGGCCGGTCAACCGGCTTTACTACATGGCCATTCCCCCGACGGTTTTTGAGGAAGTGGCCAAGGCGCTCGGTGATTCCGGATTGGTGGCCTGCGGCTCGAAACGCGAATGGTCCCGCATCGTCGTGGAAAAGCCGTTTGGGCGTGACCGCGCGTCCTCGGACCGGCTGGTGGCGGAGATGCATAAGGTTTTCACGGAGGAGACGACTTACCGGATTGATCACTACCTGGGCAAGGAGATCGTTCAGAACCTGATTGTGCTCCGGTTTGCCAATCTGATTTTCGAGCCGGTATGGAGTCGCGAGCACATTGAGAGCGTCAGTCTGACGTGGAAGGAACCCATTGGCGTGGGGATGAGAGGCGGGTATTTCGATCAGTTCGGGATCATCCGCGATGTCATGCAAAATCATCTCCTTCAGATCCTTGCCCTGCTGGCCATGGAGCGCCCACGGCGATTCGATGCACACGCGGTACGCGATGAAAAGGTGCGCTTGCTGCGTTGCGTGGAGCCGCCGACGCTCGACCGGATCGTGGTGGGGCAGTACGGTGCGTCCGAATCCGGAACACAGCCCGCCTACACTGCGGAACCCACGGTGCCGCCGACCTCGCTTACCCCCACCTATGCCGCCACGGTGCTCAGGATCAACAACGATAGGTGGCGAGGCGTCCCGTTCTTCATGGAAGCCGGCAAGGCGTTGGAGCAGAAGGTCAATGAGGTGAAGATCCGGTTCCGCCCGGTGCCGGCCAATATTTTCGATGCCTCCATGGGGGGGGTGGCGGCCAACGAACTGACGATCCGCATTCAGCCGGACGAGGCGATCGAGCTGCGCATCATGAACAAGGTTCCCGGCCTGAACATGGTGCTGCAACCGATGCCCCTCAATCTTCGTTATCAAACGGCGTTCAACGTCGGGATTCCGGATGCCTACGAGTGTCTGCTGCTGGATGTGATCAAGGGTGACCGGAGCCTGTTCATCCGTGCCGACGAGTTGGCGGCAGCATGGGATATCTTCACCCCCGTTTTGGCCGCGCTTGAGGAGCAAAGCGTGCGGCCCGCAATATACCCGTTCGGGAGTCCGGTAAACGCGACCGGGACATTTCCAGCCTCAGGCTAGAATGCCGGTGACGACCTTGGCGGGATCGAAGCCGGTGAGACGCAGGTCGATTCCCTGGTCGCGGATGACTCAGAGAACTTTAGGCGTAGCATGGTGGACAGTTATCGGAACCTCGCCGAGCACATGCCTGCAAACGGCAGGCAGTTACCTGTCACGCTTCCAACACAGCCTGCCCGGCTGGGAAGCCGACTCCAAAGCCGCCGCGCTGTTAGCAGGCGCGCTGGAGAACGATCATTGATTTCCGGAAAGTGGGAAAGAGTTCATTTCCCACTTGAAAGTTTGCCCTCCCGTGGCAGAATCGGGGCATGACAAAAGTCCTCACTATCCGCCCCGATGCGAAGGGGCGCATTACCCTAGTGTGCCGGACGTTAAATAGCTATTCATAATTAATTCTTGCCGCTGGTCTTGGCGAGGGCGTCCTTAGCCCGTTGGATTTTTCTGAGGATTTCCTGCCCTTCGGCCTTCCAAACGTATCGCTTCGGGTCGAGATCGC
>CAISTY010000289.1 GCA_903888515.1 Akkermansiaceae bacterium
GGCATTTTCACTTTGGAGCCAGATTGCTCCGTTGTTGATAATTAGGGTTTTCAATGTGGATTCGTTGTCGATCAAGGCGGCTACGATATCCTGATGCTGGCCGCGACTGCATTTTTCGATCAATACGAGGTCTCCATCAAATATCTGTCGTCCGGTCATGGAGTCCCCTTTGACGCGCAAAAAAAACGCGTTGCGGCGATCCGAGAGACCTAGATTTTTGGTGTTGAGTGTCAGATAGCCGTCCACTGATTCATCGGTAGGGACGGGCAGCCCCGCTGGAATTTCTCCCAGAATCGGAATTCCCATAGCCCTTTCGGTGAGAGAAACCCCGCGGGATTGATTCGGGCCGTGCGTAAGGCAACCCTTTTTCACCAGCGCCGCGATATGGTCCGCCGCCGCCTTCGGGCTACGAAAGCCAAAGCGGGCGCAGATTTCGCGATGCGTCGGGGGGGCTTCTCCGTTCTCCCATCTCTGGAGGAACATCTGGAGAATCTCCCTCTGTTTTGGAGTGAGAATGGCCATGTGCTATGCAGATGAATAGTAATTCGCGCCAGCGGCGGCGTCAATTGGAAATTTCGCATTGGAAAGATTCGACTTGGGGAGCACTCTTACCTTGCCCATGACCGGCGCCACGCCGACCGGCCGACCGCGAAGTGCGGGGTCCAAGTGTTGCTCGACCGAAGCGAAAAAGGAATCGCAGTCGACGAATAGGGCGATCAGCGGGCGGTCCACGGCTCGGCCATGGTGGATCCGCTCGCCGGGCCTGGTCAATACCGAAAGTGTTCTCGAGAACAGTTCAGAGCAGCGGGATTTGTTCCGGGCCGCCGCCGGGAGGTTTCTTCCTTGCGAGCGGGCTCTCGCAGGGGGTAACCGACAGCGGACCGGCGAACGGGGAGAACCGGAAATCGCCTCCCGCAAGGTATTCCTCGGCACCGGGCCATTCCAAGACGGCCGGCATCCTGTCGTGGATGAACCCCACGGAAGGTGCCGCCGCCGTGGTGACCATCGAGTAGCAGGGTCCGTGATCCGGGTGCTGCTCCCAGATTCCAGCAATCCAAAGCCATTTTTCCTCTTCCCCGCCAATCTCAAAAGTCTGTTTTTTTCCCCGGGTTCCCTCCCCCCATTCGTAATAGGCTGAAACCGGAATCAGGCACCGCCTTTCCCGGAATGCATCCCGCCACATGCCGGATTCCAGTTTGTCACTCCGGGAATTGTTGATCGACGGGTTGAACGCCCGCCAGAATCCCCAGCGCATGATTTTCGGTCTGAACTCCTGGGCACTGGTGAGCACCACGACGCCTGGATCGGATTTCCTCACCAAAGTGGACTTCAGCCTGGCAATGTCATCTGAAACCTGGTCCTGCCATCCGGAGGCTCCGCGTTTGGGCTTGGCGAGGTAGGTGTTGCACATACTTGATGGGTAGCACCTTTGTGAAAGTTCGTCCACCGCACGTAACAGGGGAGAATGGTGATGAAAGAATCATGGCTGTCATGAGCGGCGGGCCTAACCGTCACGTGAAAAAAGAACCCCCACCGGTCCAGTGCCGGTGAGTGTTCGCTTTAGGAGTGTGATCTATCAGACCAGTGTGTGCCTGATGAGCTCACCACAATCGAGAATCCGGGTCCGGCATCCGGCGTTTTGCTTTTCCGCTCTTTGGTGGAAATGACCGAGGTACCAGGTCTGTGGTTTCACCATGCGGAATAGCCGGTCGTGTTGCCGGCGTTCTTCCTTCAGGTCGGTGACCAGCGAACTGGTTCCGAACTCGTTTTCGGCCTGGGCATACGTTTTGATGATTGGGGAGCTGAATCCCGGGCCTATCCAACTGGGACCGGAATGGGTGACCAGCACGTCGGCGGGGCCTGCCTTTGACTGGTCAAGGCGGAAGCCCTCCCGTGACCACCATTCGGCGCATTGAATTTTGTCGATCCGATTGACGCTCACCGCGCCGCCCACAAAAAGCCACGTCTCGCCATTCAATTCCAGCCGGGTGTAGTCGGGCAGCAGCTTCA
>CAISTY010000290.1 GCA_903888515.1 Akkermansiaceae bacterium
AAGCGGGCCTGCGGTGGACACTTCAATGGTTGCTGTCCAGTTGTTGGGTGACACACCGTAGTCGCTGTCAACCGTGCCCACAAAGCTCCGGTATTGCCCATCGGCTCCGCCGGTGAATGCAGCGGTGCCACCCACAGTGAGCGTGGTGCCTGCAGCGGTATAGGTTTGCGTCAGGTTGGCGTCCAACGCGGGACCGTCGAAGCCGGTGCTGAATGAGTTGGCGGCCATTGCCGGAACGCATGCAAACACAGCGGAGACGCCTGCCGCAAGGACGGCGGCGCGGAACGACGCCGCGCCCGTTGCGAGAGCGCGGAGCGGCGGACGGAGGGACTGCATGACGGCAGGCATGCGCCCGCCCAGGAGATCGCGGATCGCGGATCGCGGATTGCCGATCTCCGATCGTGGTGTGATGATGGCGTCTTTCCTGGCTGTCATTTGGGTTGGTGGTGGTATGTGTTCTCAGTTCTCAGTTCTCAGCTCTCAGTTTTCAGTTTTCGGATTTTCTCTTCCTACGGCACGACCATCAGGCGGCAGAATTTCTTCTCCGCGCCGGCGGGCAGCGTGAACACCACCTTGGACGGATCGGAGGTGTCAACCCCCGCGGTGGCAGGCGACCAGTCGGTGAGGTTGTCGGACACCTGCACCTCGAAGGAGGAGACCGCATTGACATGCGGCCAGGTGACCTTGCCGCCCACGACGCCCGGATTGATGGCCAGGCCGTTCATGCCCATGAAGTAGGCGATCCCGTTGGCAACGCCGTCGTGGTTGAAATCCTGGTCAGGCGCTCCGCCACCCGCATGGCCGGTCGCCCAGCCGGCGTAACCGCCAGCGCCCGCCACATTGACCGAAAAATTGTCAAATGTGCTGGCATAGCCTCCGAAGAAGATCCTGCCGTTGGTGGCGTCGAATCCCATGCCGGCCAAACTGACGACGCGGATGTTTCCGCTACCACTGCTGGTAACCGTGCCACCAAACCCGCTGATTTTTTCCACATCAAAGGTCAGGGTTTGCGCAACGGCATCATACGCCATGCTATAGCGGTAGAACGCATTGTCCACTACTCCGCCAGTGGTTCCGACCGCCGCGTCAAAGGCCGCGTCCGAGATGTTCACGTAATCGTTCCAATATCCCTGATTGGATTGCTTCCGAGAGTGGGCCATGCTGCGCGATTCTGATTGGGGATACATCACCATGAAAGCGGCAGGCTGCGTAGACTCCATCGGCTCGCCCCAGGGATCGGGATTCTGTCCCGCGCTTATTCCTCTTCCCAGTCCGAAGAACAGTTGGGGGCCACCAACCGGTGGGGTGGCCACTTCAATGGTTGCCGTCCAGTTGTTGGTTGATATACCGTAGCCGCTGCCAACCGTGCCCACATAGCTGCGGTATCGCCCATCGGCTCCGCCGGTGAATGCAGCGGTGCCACCCACAGTGAGCGTGGTGCCCGGAGCGGTATAGGTTTGCGTCAGGTTGGGGTCCAATGAAGGACCGGCGAAGCCGGTGGTGAAAGTGGGCGTGTTGACCGCAAGGCTGGTGCTGCCGCTGCTGTTGTTGAAGCCGTCGGCGGCGGTGTAGTTTGCCGTGACCGTGTGGGAACCGGCGGCGGCAGGCGCGGTCGTGACAAGCGCCGCGGTGCCATTCGGGCCGGGGGTTCCGGCCGTGACCGGGACCGGCGATCCCACATTCACGCCGTCCACCTGGAACTGGACCGATCCGGTGGGAACCGTCGCGCCGCTGGCCGGGGCCACCGTCGCCGTCAACGTCACCGAAGCGCCGGCGGTGACCGGATTGGCGGAGGTGCCCACCGTGGTCGTGGTGGCGGTATTGCTCCCACCCGCCACAATGACCGAAAGGTTGTCAAACGTGCTATTATAGCCTCCGAAGAAGATCCTGCCGTTGGTGGCGTCGTATCCCATGCCTGCCAAACTGACGACGCGGATGTTTCCGGGACCACTGTTGGTAACCGTGCCACCAAACCCGCTGATCTTTTCCACATCAAAGGTCAGGGTTTGCGCAAGGGCATCATACGCCATGCGATAGCGGTAGAACGCATCGTCCGCTACTCCGCCAGTGGTTCCTACCGCCGTGTCAAAGGCCGCGTCCGAGATGTCCACGTATCCGGTCCAATATCCCTGATTGGCTTGCTTCCGAGAGTGGGCCATGCTGCGCGCATCTGATTGGGGATACATCACCATGAA
>CAISTY010000291.1 GCA_903888515.1 Akkermansiaceae bacterium
AGCCGCCGAGCTGACCCCGGCCCGCTTCGCCGCCGCGCTGAGCGCCGAAGCGCAGGAAGTCGCCTAACAAACGTCTCGCCGCCCAGCGGGCGGGGGGACGAATTTAGGACGCTTACGATTCAAGGAAGGTGGGCACTCGTGATCGGCCTCGGCATGTCGGCGCTCAAAGTCTATCTGGCCGTGGAACTCTGCGATATGCGCAAGGGCTTCAACGGACTCTCCATCGCCGCCGTCGAACACCTGGCCCAACCGCTGGCATGCGACGCGTTGTTTGTTTTCATCAACAAGCGGCAGAATCGTGTTTCATAAGTAAGCGCTCACGATGCCTGAGGTTGCGCCTCGCCAGGTACTCATTGAACAGCATTGGCCGTCCCGGCTGTCATGGCCAACAGCCGCGTTCGGCGAGCTCAGCCGAGCCGTCCCGCCTGTTAGGGCAGACATCCGCCACTGAGATGAAACCCGGATCACCACCCGGCACTCGGGACGAGTGCCTTCCGACGCAGCCGGGACGGCCGCGCTCCGTTTGTATGTTAGATTCAGGGCTTGGCCAGGGCGTAGAGGGTATCGTCGGTGACGACGTAGAGCACGCCGTTGGCGGCTGTTAGAGGGGCGGAGATCGAGTTGTCCAGGGTGGTTTCACACAGGAGCTTCTTGGCGCGATCGTTGAAATCCTTGAGGGTGTCCCACTTGGGGGCGACGAGCGTGGTAGTGTCGTTGGTGCCTTCCTTGATAGAGGGAATGATGTTGGTGTTTTTGACCGGGTAGTTGGGGATGGTGGAGACGGCTTTAGTGGTGGGGAGGGTGCCGGCGAGGATGGCGGTGAGGTCGATTTTGGTGCCGCCGCGCAGCGTGTCTGCCAGGACGGCCCGGCTGTCGGTGGTGGCCGAGTGAAAGACGTCTTGCAGCGGGCTGGCACCAGCGCCGGGATCTCTAACACTTGGAATGAGCAACGGCGTCTCACCAAGGGTGATGATTTTCGGGAGTGAGGTGTGGGTATCTGAGGACGGGGTGGGGTATGCGCCGAAGCCGGTCACGGTTTCTCAACCGCGACGTTCGTTTCCCGCTACACGCGTGTTTCTGAGAAATTGTTAGGAGATGATTTGATGGCCGTATAGACAAAAGCAATTTGCACGGAATTGCAGAAGGAGTCCATCCCCACATTCGGGGGAGGCGGATGTCTGTCGCCTGTTGATGATTGGAAATTTGGGATCCTAGAGCAGAAACCTGCGGGATTCAGGGTCGTGGAGGAGGCGCAGCGGCAGGGCGTGGCTGCACTCGTTGATTTGATAGACACGGGAACCTGGGTAGATGACCAGCAAGCGCTCCAGTTCCAGATCCACCATTGCGGTGCGCATGGACCGGGTGGCACGCGGCGCGTCCTCTCGCTTGAATTCCACGCCGATCCGGCGACCGTCCTTGATCATCAGCAAGTCGAGTTCAGCACCGCTATGCACGGACCAGAAGTAAACTTCGTCGGGGCGTGCCGCCCGCATAACCTCTTCCAGCGCGAAGCCCTCCCACGAAGCACCGAGTTGTGGGTGGGTGTGCAACTCCCTGGCACTCCGAATGCCTTGGAGGCGGTGAAACAACCCGCTATCGCGAAAATAGATTTTCGGGGCTTTGACCTGGCGCTTGGCAAGGTTGGCGTGCCAGGGTTGCAACTGGCGTATCATATAAGTCTGGGTGAGCACATCGAGATAATACCTCACTGTGTTGGGAGCCACCCCGAGTGAGACGGCGAGCTGGGTGGCGTTCCAAATCTGCGCGTGATAGTGAGACAGCATGGTCCAGAACCGCAGCATGAGCGGCGCGGTGATGCCAAAGCCCAAGCGCGCCAGATCCCGCTCCAAAAAAGTGCTGACAAAATCGCGCCGCCAACGGTCGCTGGCAGCATCGTCACGAGCCAGATAGGAACGCGGAAATCCGCCGCGCTGCCAGAGCGCGGTGAGCGAGTCGGGGCCGGTCTCATCGAGGCCAAAACCGCGCATCTCAACCATGGACACCCGACCGGCCAGCGACTCCGCAGCTTGTCGACGTAATTCCGGCGTGGCACTGCCAAGGATGAGAAATTTAGCCGGTGCGTCCGCTCGGTCGGCAAGCACGCGCAGGATGGGAAACAACTCCGGTCGGCGTTGGGCCTCGTCAATGACCACCAGCCCGCGCAAGGGCTGCAAGGCGCTCATGGGCTGCTCCATCAGGGCCGTGACGCCAGGATCTTCAAGGTCAAAGTAATGGCTGGAGTCTGCGGCGAGAAACCCCCGCGCCAGAGTGGTTTTGCCACATTGGCGTGGCCCGAGCAGCGCCACGACGGGTCCATCATCGAGGGCTTGCTCGACGGCTGCCCGGTAGCCATCTCGTGGAATAATCGTCGCCATGACGGAAATCTGGACGTTCATTGCAGATTTGCAATGAAATAATTTAAAATAAACCGTGAAATCCGTCATTATAATTGCCGTATTTCAAGAACAAATGAAGAAGGTTTGGGTCTTCATAACTCAGGCAGCGGGAATCCTTGGCGGCTTAGGCCAGCGGTTCGCAAAGCAGCTACAGATTGGCTGCGGGCGTGCCGGTGGTCATGGTGAATTTGTTAGAAACACATTCTCTGTGTGCCATCATCATGCGCCAAGGCTTGCCACGAGTTGCCGCATGGCAGCTTCCTGCTCCTTGAGGGATTCGAGCAGTTTGAACTGGGTGCGGCAGCGGTCAAGGTTGTGACCGTCGCGATGCACCTTGAAATCCGTATCGTTGATGTGACCGCTGCCGTAGGGTGCGGCAAAGTCGCCCATGTAACGGGCACCGGCGGCGCGGGCGGGCAAGACGGCGGCCCGCGTCATGCCGGGGAGGGTGGTGGCGACAGCCCCGAAACCGGCGAGGGTGCGGAGGAAGCGGCGGCGGGATGGCGTGTGATCGGAAGTGGATTCGATGGGGTTCATGGCGGGTATGTGACAGATCGAGGTCCTCTCAAAAAGTAAAAATTGGCAGGCGGCAATCTGAGGCTGTCTGTTCGGCCACCACCATGAACCCATTTTGTCGGGCGTGTCTATCCCCACAATCGGGGGATGCTGTGTAGCGGCGCTCTATGATGAGCGTCGGATTGTAGCGGCGCTCTATGATACCAGAGAGATGTGCAACGCATTCGCCAGCGCCGGTCAAAGACCACCGCTTGTCTCAGGGTTTGGCCAGGGCGTAGAGGGTATCGTCGGTGACGACGTAGAGCACGCCGTTGGCGGCGGTTAGAGGGGCGGAGATCGAGTTGTCCAGGGTGGTTTCACACAGGAGCTTCTTGTCGCGGGTGGCGGCGAAGATATAGAATGATCCGCTCCGTGTTCCGAAGTAGAGTTTGCCATCGGCGACGAACGGGCTGGACCAGATTGCGCCCTTGACCGGGTGGGTCCAGAGTTCCTTGCCGGTGGCGGTTTCCACGCAGTTGAGGGTTTTGTTGCCGGTATCGGCGACAAAGGTCAGCGGGCCGGCCACGGCGGGGGTCGAGCAACTGTGCTTGAGCGGGTAGGACCAGAGTCCGGCGGTGGCGGTGGTGTCACCGGTTAGATCGGCGGCGACACACTTGAGCCATGCCTGGTATTTCCCCCACCACAGGTCGCCGCCGACCGTGACGTATATCCGGTTGCCGAGGAATACCGGCGGGCTCATGATGGTGGAGGGCGAGATCTTGCGATTGCCGCTATAGCTGTGGATGTCATCCTTGGGTGCGCCGGGGTCGGGGTCGAATTTCCAGACGCGCTTGAGGTTGACGACAGTGCCGGGGGGCGGCATTTCGGCGAGTGCCTCGAAGCCATAGAGCATGCCATCGCCGCCGCCAAAACAGATCAGGGTGCGACCGTTGACGGTGCCCAGGGCAGGGGAGGCATAGGTGTTGTGAAAGATGTTAGGACCGATGCGCTCGTTGTCTTTGGCGACGATACGGCCGGTTTTTTTGTCGAGCACGATCAAACTGGGAGCATCCGGCTTGCGGATGGTCCGGTGCGTGTTGTCCACGCCATTGTTGGAATTGAGATAGAGAAAGTCGCCATGCAGCAGTGGGTTGCCATAGGAGGTGTCGTGGGGCCAGACGCCTGCTTCGGCACGCAGGTCGGTCACCCACAGGATGTCGGCATCGGTCGGGCTGACGGGGATGATTTCCGCGCCTTTGGGCGTATGGTGGCGGGCTTCGTCCGTGAACGGCCCGTCGTTGCCATTGGCCATGCCGTGGACATCGAGGCAGACCAGTTCGACGCGGTTGGTGAGCAGATAGACGCGATCATCCTCGATGGTCGCAGGCGATGCGATGCCGACCTTGGGCCAATCCAGATAGGGATCGCCGGTGATTCTGGGAGCGACAAGCTGCCACAGGAACTTGCCGGATTTTTCCTCCAGGCAGTAGAAGACGCCGCAGTCGCCCTTGTGGCGCGGGTCGCGCGGCGTATCGTTGTTAGTGCCGACAAAAACCCGGCCCTTCGAGATCACAGGTGTGGAGTAGCTTTGTGAGCCGAGCTTGGCCGTCCACTTGATGCCCGTACCGGTGGCGGGATCCACCGTGTCTGGCAGATTCGTTTCGCTGGAAACCTGGTTGCGCGTATAACGCTCGCCAAGCTGTGGCAGATCCGCAGCCATCAGCGGCATGCCGACGACCAGCCATGCGGCGGTGAGGAGGGAATGGAGGTGCGAATGGAGGATATGGTTTTTCTGCTGTTCCGATTTGCTACGGGATGCGGCGTAGAGCAGGATATTCTTATCGAGGAAGATGTCAGTGTGCATGGGTTTTCAGGGGATGCCTTTGACCATGACATGGTCAAAGGTCGAGGAGTGGAGTTTGGATTCGTCGCGATTGCCTGCGGTTACCGCCAGTCCGGCGAGGATTTTCGGGGGCATGTCAAGGGTGACTTCCTTGCCGACTTGTGTCCACGCGGTGCCGTCGGCCGACATAAAGCCGGTGAAGGTGTTTGCTTTCCTAACTAGTTTGAGCCAGCACGGGGCATTTTTGATAGAGTTATCAGTGGCGATAGAGCTATTGCCGCCGGTTTGCTGGCGGGACGACAGCCGGAGCCCGGTGAGCGGGTCGAGCAGCAGCGCGACATTGCGCGAATTGTCGGTTAGAGATTCACGCAGCATGATGCCGGCCTTGGGTTGGCGGGTTTTCACTAACAGGGTGGCGAGGCGCGCCTTGATTTCGCCATCGCCATTGAGGGTTTGACAGGCGAATTGGAAATTATCGATTGGCTGGTTACGCTCGGCGATGTCGCGGCCGGAACCGCGCACGGTGAAGGTGCCATTGTCATGGTTGACACCGCCGCCCGGGCGCTGTTCATAGCCGACGAATGCCGTTTGCCAAGCGGCCGGGAGGATGCCGCCGGTGGTGAAGGTGACAGCGGTTGCGGCCCACGCTTCGCCTTTGGCATTGGATGCACGGCACCGGTAGTAGTAGGTCTCCCACGGCTTCAGGTTTGCCACTTCGGTGGTGAACACGGCACCAGCTTTTTGCCCGGTGACAGTCTTGGAGTTTTGCCAGGAAGCGGGCACGGTCCCGCCGTCGGTGGTGCCCCAGTAAACCGTCACCTCCGTCGGAGACTTCGCCTCATGGACAATTTTCCCGGAGAGCGTGGCGCGGTCCGCCGAGATGTTAGATGCCCAGTCGCCGTTGTTGACCACCGCGGGCAGGCCGGACGTGGCATGGGAAAGGAAGATATTTTTCCGCATCGACTTGTCCCAGTTTTTGCGTGAGTGGCTGAGTGCGAGCAATTGGTTGTCGGGAGTGATATGAAACACGTTGAGTTCGCCGTTGCCGCTGACCCAGTTGATGCCGCGCCAGAGATTGTTGACGCCGCCGCCCTGATGTCCGCACAGGATCAGGATCACGTTGTAGTCCTGCAGCACCTTGTAATACTTGTCAGCCGCGCTAAAGGTCCACCAATTCTCATCGATCGGGCGGAAATGTTGGACGATCACCACCGGACGGCCGGAATTGCCGACGTTTTTGCGCAGGTCATCCACAAGGAAATCGCGGGCTAACAGCGGGTTGTGTCCGGCACCATAGGCATCGGCCTCGCCGTGCCAGACATTGCCGGGGAACAAGTTCACGTTGACGAAATGAATGCCGTCCCAATCCCAGGAATAATGATAGCCGTTAGGTGATATATTACCGATGTGTTTGAGCTGCAGCCGCGTCAGGTTGCGTTCCTTGATTTTGTTGAAGACAAACAAGTTCTCGTTCACATCGTGGTTGCCGATGGCTTCGAACACCGGGAACTTGCAACGGCCCTCGCCATTGACGCCGAAGTCGGCGATGTAGTTCGCCCATTGCGTCGGGTATTTATCGGCGACGGCTCCGTCGTTGATCAGGTCGCCCTGCATCACGATGCCGCGCGGTACCGCCACCGTGCCCTTGAATGGTGCCGGATAGGGAGTGCCAGGCAAGGAGTTGATGGTGTCAATCTCCGGGCACGTGACTTTCGGCTTGCCATCCTTCGGTCCCGAGACCGCGCCGTAATGAATATCGGAAATGGCGAAGAAGGTCACATCCGCCGCAGGGGAGGGCAAAAACCCAGCGGCTAACAAGATGGCCGTGGCGCTTGATGGGAAATGGTGTGGTCTCATCTTCAGGTTGTGGTGGCAGTCGGTCAGTGGTCCTTGATCCAGACGAGCGAACGTCCGCCGCGGTTGAGGCGCGCGTAGTTGGGGATGGCGAGCATCGGTTGGCCATCCTTGAATGAACCCTTGACGACCATCACTCCCTCTAACATTCCGGCATTCCATTCGGCGGTGAGCGGCGAGTCCGCAGCGAGCACCGAGTCGATACTTTGATCGACGCTTTCGAGGTTGTAAACGAGCGGACCGCGACGCAGCGCGATGCGGCCGGTGGTGGCGGCGATCTTGTCACTGGGTGTGACGCGTTGCACCGGCAGCGGCAGGTCGAGTTCCACTTTGTCGCCGGGTTTCCACTCACGGGTGACGACCGCATAGCCATGCTCGATGACGGGTTTCACGGGCGCTCCGTTGACGGCGAAGGATGTCAGGCCCGAGACTTCCGGGGAGTTGGCATAGAGCGGGCTGGTCTGGCGGTTAGGGAGCCGGAGTTTCAAGGTGAAGGTGGCGGGTTTGGCCGGGTTGAGGGTGATGGCCACCTGGCCTTTCCACGGGTATGCGGTGGTTTGCACGATCTGCACCGAGGTGCCGCCGATCTTGTCAACCATCACCTTGCTGCCGAGATAGAGGTTTACGTAGAGCGCATCTGGAGCGCGGCTATACATCCATGTGGGCAGGCTGAGCAGGGTGCGCGGGATGTTGCCGACGCAGCACGGGCAGCCGTGCCAGAGGTAGCGTTTACGGGATGAGTCCAGCGGATTGGTGTAGGTGAAGTTTTTACCATCGAGGTCGACGCTGCCGAGCACCGCGTTGTAGAGGGTTTCCTCGCACAGGTCCGCGTAGCGCGCGTCCTGCCAGATCATTTGCAGGCGGTGTTGGAAGAACACCTGGCCACAACCGGAGCACGACTCGCAATAGGCATTGTTAGGCAATGAATAATCCTTGCCGAAACCTTCCGAGGTTTCGCCGCTGCCGACACCGCCGGTGACATAGTATTTGCGGTTGACGATGTTGCTCCAGATCGACTGGGTGGCACTGCGGTAATCGGCATCGCCCGTGACCATCGCAATGTCGGCCATGGCGGCATAACAATAGACGGCGCGCACCGCGTGGCCGACGGCCTCGTATTGATGGACGAGCGGCAGATGGGATTGGTCGTATTCGGCACCGTCGCGGCGTGCATCAAGGAGAAACCGGGACAGCACAATGTAATCCTTGGCCTTGGCAGGCTCGCCCATGCCCTCGAGATGGCGGGCGAGGCGGACCAGCGCCATTTCAAGTGCCTGATGGCCGTCATACCATGATTTTTTCGGAGCGGGACCGATGTTGCGGACCCAGCAATCGGCGAGACGGATGGCGGCATCAAGCATGCGCCGGTCCTTGCCGCCGGTCATCAAATGGTGGGCCATGGCCAATTCCATGAAATACCCTGCCTGATAGCCCTCGTGATCATGGACATTGCTCCAGCGGGACCGGCCTTGGATGATGTATTGGGTGTGTAAATAACCATCGGGTGCCTGGCCGCCGATGATGATGGGAACCCACTCGTCGAGGGTTTTGCGCAGGTCTTTCTGTGAGGCGATGATATCCTGATCGCCCTGTGGATCCACCATTTGCGCGAGGCACATCGATTCGACGATGTTATAGAACCAACCGTCGGAAAACACCGGCCCGATATGCTTGGCGTCGGTTTTACCGGCGAGTTTGCGCGCCGCCTGGACGAAATTCTCGATGCTGCCCTCGCGGGTTTTCGGGTCGCTCATTTTGGCCACGCAATGCGGGATCCAATTGACGATCAGGTTCTTGATGCGCTGGTTCCAGAACGGGCTGTTGACCTGATAGGGAGTGGTCCACACCGGAGCGAGGGGCGTGGCGGGCGGCGCATTGACCACGGTGACCTGCACGGCGGAGGATCCTTTGAGCGCACCATCGTCGGCACTGAGTTGCAGGACATATTCACCCGGGGTGGAAAACCTGGCGTCGGTGGTGGTTTCCTTTGGTTTTCCGAAGGTGACATCTCCCGGACCTGATAGTTTCGACCAAAGGAGGGTGATATCTTGCTTGGGCTTGCCGTCGTCCTTGACCGAGCCATCGAGATATGTCGCGCCCGGCAGAACCACCGTGCGGTCTATGCCCGCTTCCACTGCCGGAGCAAAGTTCGGTGAGTTGCCCGAGTCATACGCACGCCATTCGCTGATGCCGGTGGAATTTTGGCCGTCGGCATCTATTTCCAACCGCAGCTTGGAGGTCTTGAGTTCGGGGAATTCGGTGAGGTTGAACCGGTTGCGCTCCACGCCCAGGCCTTTGGCACCGGGGATGTCGGCGAATTGGCTCCCGTCCCAATACTTCAAGCGGCATGCCTTTGGCAGGCGGATGCCGCCGCCGTCACTGAACCAATAAACTTCGGTGGTACTCAAAGAGATCGCTTGCGACCATTCGTATTGCACCCACTGGGTGCCTTGTTTCGGCCAGTTGCCATAGGCGCCGTGGCTCTTGTCGCCGGAGTTGCGGGGAGTGGCTCCGTCATTGATCGCGGCGAGTTTTTCATGTGCCGAGACGAAGGAGGTCGAGGTGGCGGCGACCAGTGCGAGGTTGGCACCGGAAGGTTTGGACGGCACCACCGGAGCTGCGGCAGCTTGGTGTACGAGGAGGGCCACAACAAACAAAGGGAAGGGAATCAAGCGCACGGTGGTTTTCATTCGGGGTGAGTGGGATGGATCACTAAACGGACGAACCATGAGTCGTTCTTTCACAAGTTTGGCACGAGCTGGCGGATCGGCAATCTTTCCGGGAACGAGTGGTCTCGGATCGTGATCGCTGCTGTGGACGGAATTTTTCCCGGGGGCCAAAACTTGGGTGCCAAAACTTGCAGTGGACAAACAACCCGCGTGTGGTACTCTCCCCAAGTCGTCATTGAGCATGAAATTTCTGTTCCATCTGGCTACGGCTGGCATGATTGCCGCGAGCGTCGCCCTGTCATCGTGTGCCGGTCCCCGCAATCAGGCGGGAAATCCGGATGTACACGCCAAAAAACACCCGACGGCATCGACCCCCCAAAAAAACGCAACACCGGCTAAGAAAACTCCGGCAGTCACAGCTAGGAAAAAAACGGCTGCCCCAGCCTCGAAACTCCAGACGGCCCAGACGGCCCAAACCTCCAAGCATGCCAAATTCCCGTTTTTTTCGCTCTCCAATCCACTCCCCAAACTGCTCCCCGGTCCGCGCCTCCAGGTGGTGAAGGTCCGCGAGAAGGATTTGAAAGAGCTGCCCAGCGGTCATGAACGAGCGCTTGCCTTTGAGCGAAAACGCGGATTCTGGCTCTTCGGTGGACCAGTGGATTTCAAGGAACCCACCCTGCCCGAACCGGGTAGTGCCATGGATGGCAGTTTGCTCCCGCCTCGAATCCCGTGACCCGGCGGAGATCTAACCGACACATTCCCGGCTTGATTCCCGACCGTGGATCACAATCATCCCGCGCATGTCCAAACTGTTCCGCTTCCGAGTCGCCGCCATGACTTTCATTGCGGGGTTGGGCAGCGCTTGCAGCGCGGTTCCCCCACTCAAACCGCCCCTTGCTCGGGATTACTCCCCGCAACCCGCCATCCGCGAGCCTGCGCCCGTCGCGGTGGCGGCCATCCCGCCCACACCACCGCCCAAAATCATCGGCGAAAGCGCCATCGTGGTGGATGTCGCCAGCGGTCGCGTCCTGTATGCGAAAAACGCAGACCTGCGGCGTGAGGTGGCCAGTACCCAGAAAATCATCACCGCCCTGTGCATCGTCGATGCGGGCAATATCGACAAACCGGTTACCATCCAGGCGAACGACGGTGCCTGCGAACCGACCAAGCTCAACCTCAAACCCGGCGAGGTCTATAGCCGCCGCGAATTGCTTAAAGTGCTGATGGTGAAAAGTGCTAACGATGTGGCCCGCGCGCTGGCCCGTGACGTCGGCGGAAATCAGGAGTCCTTCGCCGATCTCATGAACCGCAGAAGCGCATCCCTCGGCATGCGCAACTCGAATTTCATCACCCCTAACGGACTGCCGATGGCCGGACAATTTTCCACGGCGCGTGACATGGCCATCGCCGCCCGCGCGGCTTACCGCAGTCCGCTGTTGCGATCCTACGGTGCCATCAAGACCTTCACCTTCCGCTTCAACGACGGTCGCGTGCGCGAGCTTGAAAATACCAACAAACTGCTCAAAACCGTCCCTTACTGTGATGGTTTGAAAACCGGCACCGCCAATGCTGCGGGGCGCTGCCTGGTTTCCAGCGGCTCGCTCAATGGACGCTCCGTGATCGTCGTGGTCCTGAAATCGAACTCTCCTAACATCTGGACGGACTCCTCCAAACTACTCCGCTGGGCGCTCGAACGTCCACTGGCCGGGGCCTGATTATCCCCTCAGCCCATGCCCAGTCCCTCCGAGGAACTCCGGAAACTCCATGCGAATGGATTGCTGCGCCACTTGGATGCGTTGGAATCGCCAACCGGCCCGCAGGTGACGCGTGGCGGCCGCCAACTGTGGAACTTCGCCTCCAACGACTACCTCGGACTGGCCCGGCACCCGGAGGTCGAGGTCGCGTTGATTGAGGGCGTGCGCAAGTTTGGCGCGGGCTCCGCCTCCTCCCGCCTGGTTTGCGGAACCCTATCACCCCACATGCTGCTGGAAGAGGCACTCGCGCAGGCCAAGCTAACCGAAGCCGCGCTCGTCTTCTCATCGGGCTTCTCCGCCGCGCTGGGCGTGATTCCCGCCGTCGTCGGCACGGCGGATTTCATCCTGCTGGACAAACTTTCCCATGCTTGTCTCGTCGATGCCGCCCGCCTGTCCGGAGCGACGTTGCGCGTCTTCCCGCACAACGATCTGGAAAAACTGCAACGTCTGCTCGCCACCATCCGCGCCAAAGCGCCGGCCGCGCGCGTCCTCGTCGTCACCGAATCGGTCTTCAGCATGGATGGCGACTTCTGTCCGCTGCGCGAAATCGTCGGGTTGGTAGAAGCCCACGAGGCATTGTTGTTGTTAGACGAGGCCCATGGTTTCGGGGTGCTGGGGGAATCCGGCATGGGTTTGGCCGAGCGCGAACACCTCCAGCAGCGGGTGACTTTCCAAATGGGCACCTTGAGCAAGGCGGCCGGGCTTTCCGGCGGTTACATCGCCGCGTCCCGCGAGTGGATCGACCTGCTCATCAACCGGGCGCGCCCGTTCATCTATTCCACCGCTCCGCCGCCGGCCCTGGCACACGCGGCCCTAGCATCACTCCGCATCATCCGCTCGGCGGATGGCAGTGCGCTGCGGATTTTGCTGAATAATAACATCTCGCGGATCGGCGCGTCCGCCACGCCGATCATTCCGATCATTCTCGGTTCTAACGAAGCCGCCGTGGCGGCCTCTGCGGCACTCGCCGCCGCCGGTTGCTTGGTGCCCGCCATCCGTTTTCCCACCGTGCCCCGCGGCAGTGCCCGCCTGCGTGTCAGTCTATCCGCCGCGCACTCGCCTGAGGCAGTTGCGGTGCTCGCAACCGCGCTCCAAGGCATTGTCTTCAGGAGGAAAACAGAACCGCAGATGGGTACCGATGAACCCACAGGTCCTCGGCCGTGGCGGGTTTCGTCTGGTTTGCATCGAAGCTGAGAAATGGATTCAATTTTCAAGTGCTTGGCGGTCGCTACATGCAGGGCTTGCTATATGCAGGGGTCGCCACATGCAGGATGTCCAGCGGGCGATGGCCATTTGACATCGTGAGCTTGGCGGAAAGTTGCTCCATGTGACTATGGACAGCTGTCCATTGGACTTTGCGCAAGCTATGCCCTTCCGGCAACATCATCCAATCCCTTTCTTCAAATCCCTGACACTCCACAGCGTGCCCGCGGCGGCCGCGCCACTGCCCCGCCATTTGCGCGCGCCGTCCTTGCGCTGGCCGCCAAACCGGTCCCTACACAATCGGTACACTTCATCCACAAACCCCCGACTCCCGATCACCGCTCCATCCGTGAAATATCTAACACGGCAGCGCAACATCCTCCCCAGCGCCACATCCCGGCTCCGCTCCAGCATCTCCAATTCCGCGTCCACCACGGCTTTCTTCA
>CAISTY010000292.1 GCA_903888515.1 Akkermansiaceae bacterium
AAGTTTCGTTCAGTCCGCAATCCGGGATGCTGGATCGGAAACCAGCGGATAAGCCGCCAATTCGGAGGATCTTAACTTGCTCGCCTCTTCGGCTTTATCGAGGTCGTTTAGTGAGGTCCTGCGTTCAGAACTCAGCAAACCACCTCGTTTGGGTCGAATGGCCGAGCAAGTCCGATTCCCTCAATGGTAGGGACGGTCTGAGGCCGTCCCACTTGTCCGCCGGATGGCGGTGCGAATGGAGGGAGCTTGATTCGCTAAAATCCAAGCGCTTAGCCACTCGCTTCCTCCGTGTCCTTTCAGGCCGCAAGGCCAGTCACGGCGCGGCGTGGCCGCCACGCCCTACCATTTCAGGGAATCCGGCTTGCTCGACACTACGGCGTTTCCGAGGTCAAACGCTGAATTGATGGGACAGGGGCGATGGTGAGGGCTGCGGCGATTCCCATTGGCTGATGCTGCTAGAAGATGACTGCCGCAGCAAGGACAAAAGACAGGAGAATGCAGGAACGCAAGCAGGAGTGCCATTGGCACGCTGCTTGCGCCCCTCTGTGGCTGGCGAGTCTGGAGACTCGCGGTCCTTTGCGCCCGGTCCCGTTCAAGCGGTCCTTGTCACCGCAGCCCGGCGGCGATGTCTGCGGCGAGGCGCGACAACAGGCGCGATTGCGCGGCCACCAGCGCCGGGTAGCCGTCGGCTCCCAGGGCTTCGCGATCGACGAAGGTGCGGGACGCGGTGAGTTTTCTATCAGGCAGAGAATACGCCCGCCAGCCGGCCTCGATCACGGCATAGCCGTCGCCGCCGCCGTGAAGTTGGCGGATGTCGAGGGTGATCTGATGACTGATTTCCGTATCGTTGCGCCATGGATAGGTGCGCACGTTGCCGGTGTGCAGGCGGCGGCCGAGATTCGCGGCGGTGACGCGGGCGATGGAGGCTGATAGATCCCCGGCCCATCGGTGGTCTTCGATCACGGCGAGCTGGTTGGCGGATTGGGCGATGACCAGGTTCGGCCGGTCGATGTATTCCGCGAGGTTGACCGGTCCGATGCCTATGCCCGACCCACCGCCGGAGGGCGCGGGGCCGTCAGCCGTTAGAACATAGAACGACTTCGGCCCTGCGCCGCATCCGGTGAGCAGCAGGACCGCAAGCAATGGCAGGAATCGTGGGATCATGGGAGTGGTGCTATCAGCGTCCGCCACGCGGCGCCTTCGGAGTCGGGTTACCCGAGGACTCGCGCCCGAAGAGCAGCGAGTTGGGTTTTTCATCAATGGTGGTGGTCATCGCCTTGAGTGCGCGCAGCGCGGCGCGGAGTTCGTCGAGCGTGCGCAGCAGATCGCCTTGAACGGCTCCGTCCGGGCCGACGTTGGCCACCGATTTTTGCAGTTCGTCGAGTGTCTTGCGCAGCTCGGCAGGCAATTTGCGGAATTCCGGATCCTCTAACGTCTTGCGGGCCGCCGCCGCCGTGACCTCGATTTCCTTGAGCGTCGAGCGGGAATCTGCCATGGTGATCTTGGCCTCTGCCGCCGCCGCCGCGATTTCCGCCATCGTCTTGTCGATGGGCAACGCCTGGATTTTATCCAGGATGGCGGTGAGCTTGGCCTCGAGTTGTGCGAAGCCTGCGGAAACCGTGGGGATGGTGGTGAACTCGCCCGTTTTCCCGAGTTGCGCAGGCACGGCGTCTGCATAATAGTCGAGATCCACAAACATGGCTCCGGTGATCAGGCTGCCAGTCTTGAGCGCCGCCCGCAGCCCATGGCTCACCGCATCCTGGAGAAAATCCGAATCCGGCGTCATGATCTTCTGCGCGGTCTCGGAACGCATCAAAGTGGGATCGATTTCTATCAACACGGGGATCCGCGTGTCTCCTGCGGAGGGCAGCAAATCGAAGGACATCCCGGCCACCCGGCCGATCTTGATGCCGCGAAACTCCACCGGCGCTTTTTCCGTCAGCCCGCGCACCGACTGATCGAAGAGCAGAACGAATTTGAGTGTCGGATTGAAGGAAGATTGGCGGGCGGCATCCTCGTCATGATACAGCGTGAAGGTCATGCCGTCCGTGACGGCTTGGCCCGGGTCATTGCCCTCGATCACGCCGAATGAAACGCCTCCGGAGAGCATCGCCTGGAATGAAGGAGTGTGCAGCTTCAAGCCATCCGCGCCGGCGCTGATATCTATCCCGCTGTTGTTCCAAAAGCGGGTGTTTTGCGTCACAAACGAGCTGTATTCCTCGCGAATAAAGGCATTGTATATGACTTTCCGTCCATCCTCGCCCAAATCGCGCTCCTCAATGCGTCCTACTTCAAACCCCCGGAAATAAACGGGCGAGCCCGCCGCGAGTGATCCCGCTTCTTCGGCGATGAGCGTCAAACGGCGTCCCGGCACACTGCGGTTGGTCGCCGACGGCGTCTCAAGCCCCTGGAAACTGCTTGCCCGTGCCGCATCCGGCGGTCCCGGATCGAGTTCAATGTATGCACCGGTAATCAAGGTCTCCGCCCCGGAAAACCCGGTCACGGAAAAGCGCGGTCTAACCACCCAGAAGTGGGTGCCTTTGCGCAACAGCCGTTCGGCATCGGGCTCGAACTCCAGATAGGTCAACACCGATCTCAGATCAGTGGCGAGTTTCACACGTCTCACCGTCCCCACTTTCACCGAACGGCACCGCACCTCGGTCTTGCCGGCGGAAATACCATCCGCCGTCTCGAATCGCACGGTAACCACCGGGCCTTGCGCCGCAAAATTCCGATAGATCAACCAGATGCCTAACAGCAGTGCGACGAGCGGCACCACCCACACGACGTGCCAGCGGTGTGCCGCCCGGAATTCGGGAGTCACAGCGACCTGATAGGGTGTTGGTTCTTCGCTCAAGATATTTATTGGTTTCAGGGGTGAGCGACCGGAACGGCAGTGAGTTGCTCATCGAGCCTGTCCCACAGCAGGCGGGGTTCGAAGCTCATCGCCGCGAACATGGTAAGCACAACCACCCCGGCAAAGGCAAGCGCTCCCGGACCTGGCGCAACCGACATGTAATTTCCGAGCTGCATGAGCGACACTACGATCCCGACCACGAAGATGTCCACCATGGACCACCGGCCCAGCAGTTCGGTGAACCAATAGATCCTCCCCAGCATGGACGGCGAGGGACGTACCCGGCCGGTGGCTGCGGCACAGAGCCAGATCAGGGTCACGATTTTGAGAAAAGGAATCAGGATGGACGCCGTGAAAATCACGATGGCAATCGGATAGGAACCTTCTTTCCAGAAGGTGATCATGCCGCTGATGATGGTATGCTGCGTCACATCCCCCAACTCCACCGCCGTCATGATCGGCAGCAGGTGCGAGGGAATGTACAACACGGCAGCGGCGATCATCAAGGCGATGGTCCGCTGGATGCTGGCGGGTTTGCGCAGGTGCAGACGGCTGCCGCAGCGCGGGCAGCGCCCTTGCGAAACCGCCACAACCCTGCCGCAGGCGTGGCAACCCGCCAATCCGCAAGCGGCGGCTTTTGTCAGCGCTCCGTTCATGATTTGGACACCTCCATCCGATCCCAAAGTTCGTCGCGGTCTATCCCCGCCACGGCGGCCGCCATGCACACCATCACCCCGGCAAGAGCCCAGAAACCGACATCAAAATGCACGTCCGCCATTTTCGCCAACTTGAGCATGCTGACCAGCACGCCGAGCAGGAAGACCTCGACCATGTTCCATGGTTCGGATTGATGCATCCACTTGGCCACCAGAAACGCTCCCGGAGCGCTCCACCCGAACAACAGCGGCGCGCAGACATAAAGCAACCCGCCGGCCAGCATCAACGGCGCTACCATCGTGAACAACACCACCGCAACACCGAGCACCGGACTGCCCTCGTCAATCAACGCCATCGCCGCTCCCACCAAAGTCAGATGCCGCCGGAGTGACACCACATCCAGAGTGAGAAACGGAAACAAGTGGGCCACTCCCATCAATAGCAAAGCGGCTAACGAAAACGCCGACGCCCGCGCCAACGAGGCCGGTCGATTTTGATAGAGCACCGCCCCGCAGCGCCGGCAGCGTGCCGCCGTGCCTTCGGGGACGGGTACGGCCGTATGCAGCGTGTCGCAAAAATGACATGTGGCAAACCGCGGGCCACCCGGCGGCTTCGGCCACGGCAGCAGGCTGGTGCGGGTTTTGGAAAGTTCTTTTCTCATATTCCCTTGGAGGCGACCACTCGTTGTGCCAGTTCTCCCAGTCCCTCGACGCCGCATTCCACGAAATCCCCGGCTTGGAGGTATCTTGGGGGGGACCTGCCCATGGCCACGCCGCACGGCGTGCCGGTGGCCACCACATCGCCCGGCAACAAGGTCATGAAGCGGCTGATATACGCGATCAACTGCCGCACCGAAAACAACATGTCACCCGTCCAACTGTTTTGGCGCAGCTCACCATTCACCTTGCACCAGAGTCGCAGTTTCTGCGGATCGGCGATTTCCTCCGCAGTCACCAACCACGGCCCCATCGGGGCGAAACTATCCGCACTCTTCCCCTTGGTCCACTGGCCACCCATTTCCTTCTGAAACGCCCGCTCGGAAAAATCACAGAACGTCGCATATCCCGCAACACACGCCAACGCCTCGTGCTCGTCCACATACGTCGCCACCCGGCCGATCACCACCGCAAGCTCGACCTCGTAGTCCAACTTCGTCGAGCCACGGGGAATGATCACATCATCAAACGGGCCGCTCCACGCGCTGGTCGCCTTCATGAACAGCGCCGGTTCGGTCGGTATCCCCTCACCGATTTCCTTGGCATGCTCGAGATAATTTTTCCCCACACAGACCAATTTCGAGGGCCGCTTCACCGGCGGCCCCAAGCGTGCCAGCGGATCCACCACGTCCCCTCCCGGGCAGCCATCCGCCACCCACTCACCCAGCACATCCAACCCCCCGGCCGCAAAAAAACCCTCGTCGTAATCCTGAAATTCACTACTCGCGTCCAGCCTGCGCCCATCCGGCAGCAAAATGCCTGGCTTCTCGCGCCCCTCATCACCGAATCGGATCAATTTCATGCGGCGGCTCTTGGTTTGGACCCGGTTCTTCAATCCCCGGAAAATCCGCTTTTACCGGCAAAAAAATACGGCCCGACCAATTATCCTCCCAGGAAAACCCAATAACCTACGAGGCATCTCGGTCGGACCGCCTTGTCTTGCGACAAGGCCTGCAATAGCAATGTCTGCCGGAATCGGCAAGCCGAATTTCGTCAATAACCGGAATATATTTGATCGGAAATCCCGCGATCGGGCGGACGGGCCAATGCCGTTCAATTAAGCAGGAAAAGAAGAGGGTTTTAACCGCAGATGAACGCAGATAGACGCAGATGAAGAGAGATTTTTGATTTGATCTGTGTTCATCTGCGTCCATCTGCGGTTCGAATTTCTTAATTGAACAGGATTGGGCGGACGGGCCGTCGTTTCGCAAGTCCCATATTGGGGGAAAACCGAAAAATAACTTGGACACCACCGGAAATGCGCTACGGTTATCCCAACACCAAACCTCATCATGAAATCATTACTCTTGACCCTCAGCTCTGTTGTCACCGCACTTGCTCTTGCAAACTGCGCGGCTCCCGCCGGACCCAACACCCAACGCGGCGCCGTAACCGGTGGCCTGCTAGGCGCGGGTGCCGGCGCCATCATCGGCCATCAATCGGGCCACACGGCTGAGGGTGCCCTCATCGGTGCCGCCGCCGGCGGAACCGCTGGTGCGCTCATTGGCAATTCCCGCGATCAGGAACAATACGGCCGTTACTAATACCGGCTGATCTCAAGGCAACGGGGCATCCAGTTTCTGGTTGCCTCGTTTTTTTTCCGGCTCTCCGCTCCGCTCCATATCGACGTCATTTCCATCCGCCCATGACCCGCCTGCCCCTTGTCTGTCTCGCATGGTGCGTTTTGACGCCCTTCGCACGCGCACAGTTTGAATTGCCCGCCAGCACCACCGCCACCAAGGCGCAGTGGGTGTCCGAAGTGCGAACCCTCGCTCCGGGAAGCACCTTCACACTGGCTCTCAAACTCGCCCATCCGGAGGGTTGGCACAGCTACTATCAGAACTCCGGCGGCATCGAACAACCTCTCTCCATCCAGTGGACCCTGCCGCAAGGGTTCTCCGCCGGGCCGATCCATGGACCCGTGCCGGAAGTCAAAGACGGTTTCTTCGGGAAAAGTTTCGTGCACACGGGCAGTCCGGTTTTTCTGATAGACATCACCGCTGCGTCCTCACTGGTCACCGGCAATACCGTGACTCTCAGCGCCCTCGCCTCCTGGCAAATCTGCAAACAAAGCTGCCTCAACGAGCAGGTGCCCCTCACCCTGGTCCTGCCGGTGGGACCCGCTGTGGCAAAGGATCCGGCAACCGCGGATCTCTTCGCCAAGGCTCGCGCCAACCAACCCGCCAAACCCCGCAATTGGCAAGTCTCCGCCCGATCCGACGGCCAGGACGTCCTCCTGCGCATCGATCCCGGCGAGGCCGTCGCCGAGGATTTCGCCGATTTCATCCCGAACCAACCGTTCGTCCAAGCGGCCAGCGCCGGTGGATCGATCCGCCGTGATGGCAATGCTTGGCTCATCCAATTGAAACGTGCGTCCATGGACGCGCTCAAGCAACCCATCCCCCAAGGGTCTTCGTTCTCGGGCGTCCTGTTAGGCTCCCGGCCGGTCGCCATTCCCGATACCGTCATCGCCAGCCCGCCGCCGGCGTCGCTGCCGTTTTCCAGGTATCTGAAAATCCTCGGTGGCATGTTGTTAGGAGGACTGATCCTCAACCTCATGCCCTGCGTGTTTCCCGTCATCGGCCTGAAAATCATGGGCTTCGTCCAACAGGCGGGTGAGGATCGGAATAAAATCGCGCTGCACGGTCTCACGTTCACGCTCGGGGTGCTGGTCTCGTTCGGGGTGCTCAGCGGCATCCTTTTCACCGCGCGCGCCGCCGTCGGCTGGGGCTATCAGCTCCAAAACCCGTGGGTGGTGCTCTCCCTGATGCTGCTGATGTTCGTGCTCGCACTCAACCTGTTCGGCGTCTTCGAAATGGGAACCTCCGCCACTGCCGTCGGCGGATCACTACAGTCGAAACACGGTCTAACAGGATCGTTTTTCTCGGGCGTGCTCGCCACCGTGGTCGCCACGCCCTGCTCGGGACCGTTCCTCGGCGTCGCTCTCGGCGTCGCCATCGTGCTGCCCGCCCTCCAGTTCTTCCTGGCCTTCGCCGCGATGGCTGTGGGCCTGGCGCTGCCCTATCTGGTTCTATCGGTTTTCCCGCACCTGATCGACTTCCTCCCCCGGCCGGGCGCGTGGATGGAGAGTTTCAAGCAGGCGATGTCGTTCCTGTTATTCGCCACTGCGGGTTACCTGCTGGCGGTGTATGCGGGCCAAATCGGTCCGGAAAACCTGCTAGGGCCGGTCATCGGACTGAGCGCCATTGCCGTGGCGGCATGGGTCTACGGCCGATGGAACCTGCCCCACCGCAAGCGCTCCACACGCGTCACCGCGCTCGTGATCACCGTCCTGTTCGCCACTGCTGGCTTGTTTCTCGCCAAACCGCCGCAACCTTCCGCCCTCACGTGGGAACCCTGGTCCCAAGCGCGGGTCGCAGCACTGTTAGATGAGGGGACCCCGGTCTATATCGACTTCACCGCCCTGTGGTGCCCCACCTGCCAGGTTAATAAAAAACGCGCCTACACCCCGGAAGTCATCGCCCTCATGAAAGCGAAAGGTGTGGCCACCCTCAAGGCGGATAAAACCAATGACGACCCGCAAATCGAGGCCGCCCTGCGGCAACTCGGACGCACCGCCATCCCCGTCAATGTCCTGCTCTCCCCCGGCAAGGATCCCGCCATCCTGCCGGAACTGCTCTCGCCTAACGACCTGTTGGACGCCCTGCGCAAATTGGAGTAGGGGTACTTTTGTTAGAAAACACATCCCCGGGCAGTTCCCGCACCGGGGTCTGAAACGTGTTTCGTATTTGAGAAGATTTTCTAACCGCAGATGACACGGATTTACGCAGATGAAGAGGATTTTTGATGGAAGACACGGGCAGGATGCCCAATACTGTCATTTTAACTATCAAGAATCAGAAAATTCAACCACAACCGAGCAAAGCGAGATAGACGAACTAACTGTTCTGAATAATGAGTCAAATGAACAGGATGAACGCAGATAAACATGGCGAAAATTCAGTCTTTATCTGTGTTCTTCATCCGCGTCCATCTGCGTCCATCTGCGGTTGAAAATTCTTAAACTGACAGGATTGGGCGGGACACCCGCATTCTTTTCACCTTCAGTCCGCTTGCTTCACCTCTCTAGCCAATTGGCAAGCCATTCGATATAACAGATTCAAGGTCTGGAGCACTGGCGGAATTGAATCTGGTCGCCGTTCGCTTCCAGTCGGATCGTTTGTCCTGCTGTGATTTTCCCGCTAAGCAGGGCCTCGGCGATCGGTGTCCCCAGCATCCGGTCCATCACCCGCTCCAGATTCCTTGCGCCGTATTCCTCGCTGAACCCTTCCCGCAGGATCAATTCCTCGGCGCTCTGGTCCAGTTCCACCGTCACTCTTCCAGCGTGGCTGGCGCGTCCCGCGCCAGACCGTGCTGGCGGCGTCACGCCGCCAGGACCCTGCGCATGTTCAACACCCGCCACATTCGCCAACCTCTCATTCAACTCCCACACCAGTTTCCTCAAAATCTCCCGCGCCGTCTCCATCTCTAACGGTCTGAAATGCACCACCTTCGTCAGCCGGTTCACCAACTCAGGCCGCAGGTGACGGCGTATGGCGTCTTCCGCGGTGGCGCGGGCATCCTGCCCGCCGCCTTCTAGTGTGCCGGACGATAATTAGCTATACAAAACAGAATGCGCGTGTAAAATACGCGCATGGCCCGTCCGATTCGCATTCTTTCGCTTGATTCCGTCCAACTCCGGGAACTCCAGACCATGATCAAAAGGCCCAAAGCGT
>CAISTY010000293.1 GCA_903888515.1 Akkermansiaceae bacterium
AAATCAAGAATCCCCCCTCTTCCTGTTCTATTTCAACTTTCAGCTTTGCTCCCCCGTCCCCCGCCGGCCAACCAATGGCAAATCATATCTAACCCAACCATTGATTATTGATTATTGAATATTGAATATTGCTTGCCCCTGCTTCCTGACCACTGAGTCGTGGTCACAACCACAACCACAACCACAACCACCGATTACTTCTTCTCTGACCCATGACCCATGACCCATGACTAATCAACCACTGACCAACAACATTATGAAAACACGGAACATGAAAACACAGAACATCATACAACCTCTAAGAAATCATCTCCAACCCCTCGCCCTCGCGGTCACCATGGGGCTGGGCTTGGCCACGTCGGCCCCCGCCTTGATCACGATCGAGACCGTCCTCGTCGGCGACGCGGGCAATACGGCCGACACCCGGTATAGTCCGAACCGCGGCGCGGTGGCCTACGACTTCAACATCGGCAAGTACGAGGTGAAGAACAGCGAGTACGCAGCGTTCTTGAACGCCGTGGCCGCGACGGACGCCAACGCGCTTTACAGCACGACTATGGCTACCAAGTGTATCGAGAGAAGCGGCAGTTCGGGCAGTTACACGTATGCCGTCGTCTCGGGCAGAGGGGACTGTCCCCTCCAGTACATTACTTGGGCGCGCTCCCTGCGTTTCGCCAACTGGATGCATAACGGTCAGCCGACCGGCGCGCAGGATAACTCCACCACGGAAGACGGTGCCTACCAAATGTCGCTGGGCACTGCGGCCGTTCGCAAAGCCGGGGCGACGTGGTTTGTGACAAGCCACGACGAGTGGTACAAGGCGGCCTTTTACAAGGGCGGCGGCACCAATGCCGGCTACTGGTCGAACCCCTACAAGAGTGACACGGCGCCCCTCATACGGGCCGCCCCAGGCACCTCCCGCACAGGCGGTTCTGCGTGGGATAACGGGGCGCTTTGGGGTGGCTCTGGCGGCCCGATCGCCGTGGGGTCCTACAACGCGGGCGACTCTGTCGGCCCGTATGGCACCTACGATCAGGCGGGCAACCTTTTTGAGCAACCCGAAACTTTATACTCCGGCCGTGTCCCGATCCTCGGCGGAGGTGGACCCTATAACGACGGCCCAGGGACCTTTACGGCGCAATACAATGCGATCTCCTATTACACCGAGGGCATGGGCGAGTGGCAAGGCAAGGGGTTCCGCATGGCAGCCGCTGCCGCTGCCAGCAGCCCCACCTACGACACTTGGGCGAGCGCGCAAGTGCCTCCTGTGACCGGCGGTCCCTCCGGTGATTCCAACAATGACGGCGTTGCCAACGGCGTGGCCTACTTCATGAAACAAACCGGCCTCCTCACCAACCCGGGCATCGACGGCACCGGAAAAGTGACCTGGCCCAATGGCGGCAATATACCAAGCGACCAATACGGCACCCAGTTCGTCGTCCAAACCTCCAGCGACCTCCAGAACTGGATTGTTCCTACCACTGGAGTCGACAACCAGGCCGGCTTTGTCTCCTACGCCCTGCCTCCCGGCGAGCCCAAAATCTTCGTCCGCCTCAAGGTGACCCCGAACTGAGCCGGAGTCTCCGCTGATAAGAAATCAACCGAACCCCTAACCAACACCAGGGCCGCCGATCACAAATCGGCGGCCCTTCTGCGTTCTGCCTGTAGCGGCGGTCTGTGACCGTCGCACTCTTTCGCGATCCCGGCGCTCCACATACAGCAAAGCCAGCGACGCTCACAGAGACGCCGCTACAACTCCGCAAACCATTGATCAGACAAATAATCATGAATCCAGTTGCGCTTGCGTGTCTCGCGCCGGACCGCGAGTCTCCAGACTCGCCGCCAATGGGCCGCCGCCTTCAAGATAATCAATCAATCAGCGACGCATAGAGACGCCGCTACAACTCCGCGCTCTTTCGCGATCCCGTGCGTTCCATGCGCCGAAAATACGCATGCAGGCCGATGGTACAATCATCGGTACTACTCAGGTAGCGCAAATCGCGTATGTACAGCAGATTCTCTTTACCACGAAGAACACGAAGAGCACGAAGGGAGTTGAAAAACGATTACCAGGTTAAACTCTATCTTTATTTCCTTCGTGTT
>CAISTY010000294.1 GCA_903888515.1 Akkermansiaceae bacterium
ACTACGTCAAAAACATGATCACCGGTGCCGCACAGATGGACGGAGCGATCCTCGTGGTCTCCGCCGCCGACGGTCCGATGCCCCAAACCCGCGAGCACATCCTGTTAGCCCGTCAGGTTGGCGTGCCCGCCTTGGTGGTTTTCCTCAACAAGGTGGACTTGGTGGACGACGAAGAACTCTTGGAACTCGTCGAAATGGAAGTGCGTGACCTGCTTTCGGTCTATGAATTCCCGGGTGACGAAATCCCGATTGTGAAGGGATCCGCCAAGGGCGCCATGGACGGCGATGTGGCGCAAATGGAAAATGTCCAGAAGCTCATGGATGCGGTGGATGCCTATATCCCCGAACCCGAGCGCGTCATTGACAAGCCTTTCCTGATGCCCATCGAAGACGTCTTCTCGATTGAAGGTCGCGGCACCGTCTGCACCGGCCGTGTCGAACGCGGTATCGTCAAAAAAATGGAGGAAGTGGAAATTGTCGGCATTCGCGACACCCAGAAGACCACTGTCACGGACATCGAAATGTTCCGCAAACTGCTCGACGAAGGTCGCGCCGGTGACAACGTTGGCCTCCTCCTGCGCGGCATCAAGAAGACCGACGTGGAGCGCGGCCAGGTCATCGCCAAGGTCGGCACCGTCAAGGGCCACAAGAAATTCAAGTCCGAGATTTACGTGCTGTCCAAGGAAGAAGGTGGACGCCACACTCCGTTTTTCTCGAACTATCGGCCGCAGTTTTATTTCCGCACTACCGACGTGACGGGCAGCATCCAGCTTCCCGAAGGCGTTGAAATGGTGATGCCGGGTGACAATATCAGCCTGGAAGTCTCACTGATCACTCCGATCGCCATGGAACCGACCATGCGGTTCGCCATTCGCGAAGGAGGGCGCACGGTAGGGGCCGGTCGTGTGGGTGAAATCCTCGATTAACCCTTCACCCGGCGGCTTCGAATCCGCTCCTCCGAACAGGGATTCGAACGCTAGACTTTGGGGCATCCCGGCAACGGGGTGCCCTTGATTCGCCTCAAAACGGCAGTAGTTCAATTGGTAGAGCATCGGTCTCCAAAACCGAGTGTTGGGGGTTCGAGTCCCTCCTGCCGTGCCACTCTATTATTCCAGTTCCAACGAGACCCCATCATGTTTTCAAAAATTTCCGCGTTTCTAGGCGAGGTCAAAGGCGAGCTCCGCAAAGCGAGTTGGCCTTGGGAATCCGACCCGAAAATCAAGGGTCTCAAGAAATACAAGGAACTCGTTGATTCGACCGTGGTGGTTCTCATCGCCATGATCCTGCTGGCGGCCTTTGTGCAGTTCTGGGATTTCTTCCACGTGTTGATCGTAGGATTTTTCACCAACTTCGGCCGCTGACCTGCGCGAGCCCATCCCTTCATCCATCCCCCACCGACCGATCATGTCTGAAGCCACCCCTTTCCGCGACCAATGGTATGTTGTTCAAGTCCTCTCCGGGCAAGAAGCCAAGGTGCGTGACCGGATCATGCGCAGCGCCGAGGCCGAAGACATGACCGGCGCCATCCGCGAGGTGCTCGTGCCCACCGAAATGGTGTCCGAAATCCGCCGCGGCAAAAAAACCGAAACCAAGAAAAAATTCTTTCCCGGCTACATCATCGTCAACATGAACCTGTCCACCGAGGACGGGCAACTCATCGAGAAGACCTGGTTTTTCATCAAGGAAATGGATGGGGTCATCGGCTTTGCGGGCACCAAGGACCGGCCCGCCCCGATGCGCCAGCGCGAAGTCGAGGCGATGCTCTCCCAGATCAAGGAACGCGAGGAAAGCGTGCGTCCGGCCATCAGTTTCGAGGTGGGCGACACGGTCAAGGTGGCCGACGGTCCGTTCCAAAGCCAGAACGGCATTGTCGAGGAAATCGACCCGGAAAGAGGCAAGCTCCGCGTCTCGGTCACCATCTTTGGTCGCAGCACCCCCGTTGAACTTGAATATTGGCAGGTCGAACGTGCGTGATTTGTCTGGACCTGCGCCCCTGAATTTCCAATCACCCCTCTCCCGAACTTAACACCGCATTCATCATGGCCAAGGAAGTCGTTAAAATCATCAAGTTG
>CAISTY010000295.1 GCA_903888515.1 Akkermansiaceae bacterium
AGGCGAACTTGAAGTGAAGGTATTGAGGAAAGGGATGAAGAAAGCCGTGGTGGACGCGGAATTGGAGATGCTGGAGCGGAGCCGGGATGTGGCGCTGGGCAGGATGTTGCGCTGCCGTGTTAGATATTTCACGGATGGAGCTGTGATCGGGAGCCGGGGGTTTGTCGATGAAGTGTTCCGATTGTGTAGGGACCGGTTTGGCGGCCAGCGCAAGGACGGCGCGCGGAAATGGCGCGGCAACGGAGCGGCCGCGGCAGGCACGCTGTGGAGTGTCAGGGATTTGCAGAAGGGGATTGAGTGAAATTGCCGGAAGGGTCCCCTATTCCCCATTTTTTCTCACGGCAGAATCGTCACCCGGTCACCTGTCTGGGTAAGGGAGAACAGTTTGGCGGCCATGTCGGCGGGCACCCGGATGCAACCGTGCGATGCCGGGTAGCCCGGCACGTAGCCTTGGTGGAGCCCGAAGTTGCCACAACTGAGGCGTTGGAAATACGGCATGCTGGCGTGATAGAGCGTCGAGGTCCACTCGCGGTGTTTATTGGTGATGACATACTCGCCGGTAGGTGTTTCAAAGCCGCGGCGGCCGGTGGAAATCCGGGTGGAGAAGATCTCATTGTTCCAGGCATCCAACAGGCGGGCTCGTTGTTCGGAGAGGCGGATTTCGATAGAGCGTTCCTCGTTGAAAGGATCCCGGCCGAGAAAGAGCCGCATCATTTTCACATCCTTGCGTTCAGTGGCCAAAGTGAGTGGCTCCAACTCCGTGAAGCGGGTCCTGACATGGATTTTCGCCCCGGCATGGACAAGAGCCTGGGCGGTACGGACATTGCCTGAATCGGTGGCGACCATGAGGGGTGTGACGTTGCGGTCCATCTTGAGGAGCCAGCGCATCACTCCCGGGCGGACTTGGCGGAGGAAGGTTGGCGAGACCGGAAGCACGAATGGCGCATTGGGATTCGCGCCGGAGGCGAGGAGTTGTTGGACGGTGCGATGGCAACCGGTGGCAATGGCCAAGTGGAATACCGTCTGGCCCTCGGGCAGGCACAGGTGGGTGTGAGCACCCTGTTGTACTAACAACCCAGCCACGTGATCATGGCGTCCGCGAATGGCGGCGCTCAAGGCGGTATCGCGGGTGGGGATCAAGGTAAAGCCGGGTGAAACCCCACAGGCCAGCAGCAAACCCACCATGTGATGATCGCCGCGAGCACTTGCGAGATACAACATGCGCCCTGCGGGGCACCCATAATCAAGCAGCAGTTTGACGAAGTCACATGCATTGGCATGCGCGGCGGTTTCCAACAAGCGCAGACCGTCGGGTCCGAGGTTGGATGCCTGGACGGCATGCGAAAGCAGGAGGCGCGCTTTGTCGAGATCCCGCTTGCGGAACGCCCGCCAAAGCCAGGCATTCCAGTTGCCGTCCACGGGTTTCGCGCCATGGGTCAAGAAGGCCTCTAACAGAGCCGGGTTGCGATTATCAAAGGCCTTTTGCAACGGGGTGGATGCATCATCGGGATTCTGCCGGTAATTTGGATCGGCACCGATACTCAATAAGAGCGCTATCAGTTGCGGGTTTTCCTCGGCCACCGCTTGTTCCAGCAAAGTACGGCCATCGGGGCCGGCGGCATTTGGATCCGCCCCGGCGGCGGCGAGTTTGGCAACGGCGGCGATCCAACCCTGCCGCAACGCAAGATGGATGGTGGTTTCCCCTGCGGCATTGGTGGCTCCCGGATCCGCACCCAGTTGAATGAGGGCTGCCGTGAGGTCACGGCGTCCGGATTCCATCGCGACGTGAAGCAACGGATTTCCCCGGCTATCCTTGAGGTGTGGGTCCGCGCCCGCTTTCATCATCATCCTGACAAGTTCCAACCGACCTTGACGGATCGCCCATGGCAGGACTTTGTCACCATCCGGCATCAACCCATCAGAGCGCGCCCCCGCGTTCAAAAGGGCTGCGGCCATCACCGCATCTCCCCGTTCCACGGCGATGCCAAGGACGCACGCGTGATTTGCCAGGGTGGTGTCCACATTGGCATGGGCATTGATGAGCATGAAAGCCGAAGGAAGATCGTGGTTGCCGACGGCGATCGCGAGCGGCGTTCGGCCATGGGGGTCGCGTTGTTCGGTGTAAACGCCGGCCTCGAGCAGCAATGCGGTACGCACCGTGTCCTGCTCGCGCAGCGCTTGCACCAGCGAGAGGCCGGACGGATCGATCCCAGACCGAGCCAACTTCTTGAGTGCCTGTTTTTGCGGGGTATCGCAACCCACCGCCAACATGGCCGCAAGCAACAGCACTCCACATTTGCCAAGTGGTGGATTCCGGTGGTGAAGCACCATGGGCAACACGCTAACCGGACGCACCGTCCGATGCAATCGGGTTTACAATGTCAGGCATCCAAGGGTTTTTGAAACCGCAAGCTCAAGAGTTGAGCGGGAGTTGCGGTTCGCGGATTTCATGAACGAGCAAGGCGTAGAGTTTCTTGTGGAGGCTCATCAACTCGCGGCAGGCTTTGCGCACCTCCTCGACATTAAGACTGCCAATGGTCCGCAAGCCCTTGTGGAGATCGCGCAGCGCGTTGGTGACATCGAGCAGGCGCTCCACCAGATCGAGGTCTTTTTTCTCCACGTACCTGCGTTTCAAGCCATCCACGCGGGTGCGGCAGAGGGTGTAAGTATCGCCCATTCTGGCATTATCAGAAGAGTTGATTTTGTAACCCTCGGTGACATTGAACGGTTTGCTACTCGCATCATAACCCACTTTCCAATTGGCATCGATGATGGTGGCGATTTTGAGGATCCAAAGCATCTGGTCGAGGGTGCTGCGGAGTTCGGCGGCAAGCACCTTGCGCGAGATGACGGTGGGGCGATGTCCGTTCGCCTGCAGGTACAACATCTTCGCCGAGGAATGAAAGGGAGCCTCCCGCATGACTTCCTCCAGGCGCTGGCTTACGAAGCGGTTCGCGAGGTATTTGCGGACGTCCTGAGCGCCTGCCTGTTTGCGGATCTCGTGGAATTGTGCCAAGGTTCTGGCCAGTGTCTCGTCCGGTGTTTTGGCAGTTAGATCGAGCAATTCCTTGAAATTCGCCGCCAGCAGAACTTCATAGTCGAGAAAAAAACCGCATTTTTCCATGGCCAGTTGGCCGGACAGATAATCGGCGGCCTCGGTGGGCAAGACGAGTCGTTGGCCGTTTCCCTTGCCGAGAGCCTGGAGTTGATTCCAAAAACCGGGTGGCAGCCTGAAGGCAGCGGACTCGTCGATCCGACCGATGATGATGGCCTCCGGATCGCGCCCGGTGATGGCCGCGCTGGCAAGGACGGCTGCGGCCGCGCTGATCGACTGGGGTTTTCTTGACAGGAGCGATTGTTCCAGTTCGCGGCTGGTGATGGAGAGGCGGAAATCGGCGGGGAGGTTTTTGTGGTATTTGAGAAGAAGATTGTGGAGTGAGGTTCTCACGGGCGCCAACACATCTTCCGGCGGGGCGGCTCCGTTGACGCCTTCCAACGGGACGGGCGGTCCGATCACGAGGGTAAACGGATGTCCCCCAGTCGCATCCCTGGCAATCGCGGTGGCGGACATTTGGAGGGGGGCAGGCGCGAGAATCCAATGGGCCGACGCGTCTTTTTCGTCTTTTTGCCAAAGGCAGGTGTGGACTTCGGCCTTGCTGAGGGGAATGTCATTCCTGGTGGGGGGGGGAGCCACGCGGGGTCGCGGGATATTGGGTGTGTGATTCTTGTCAACGACTTTGGATTGGTATGCGGAAATGTCGGGAATCCATGTGGTCCACGCCCCCTTTTCGTCGGGCTCGCGCGAGGCATCCGGCAACGTGGAGGTCGGATCGGCAAGGGTGAGCACGTCCGTCAGACAAGCGGCGAGGGCCTGGCCATGATTGCCGGCTTCCGCGGTTTCCAACCACACGAGATAAGGTGCCATCCGGGTGCGGATTGTATCAAGCTGTCCGATATCTTTAGCGGGCGCATGGCGGTTCTCCCGATATTCCTTCAACAGTTCCCGGGCCTGGGTGTTGGCGGGGTCCAGCGCCAAGGCGAGAGCGAGCAATTGCGCGGCTCTCCTGCGCTTGGGAGCGTTTGTCGCATTCAAGCCCCGTGCCAGCACTTCAAGATCCATGGACAGCTCCTTGATCGTGTCCCCATCCAAAGGGATCTTGTCCAGATGGAACGGCACCGGTCCTTCCGCTGGCGGCGCGAATTCCCCGGCGAAAAGCGCAACGCCCGTGCCCGCGAGCCAGCCCGCGAGCCACAGTATCTGTCGTCTTTGCAAGAGCATCCGATCGGTCTTTAGCCTGAACTTACGCTATGTGACAAGCGAACATTGCAGATCCCGGTGGATTCCCTCAGATTGCCCGCATGTCAACCGCTCGTCCGCACCTGCAAACCCGCGAAGAAGTGATGTTTTTCGACACTGACTGCGCTGGAGTCGTCCACAACCTCGCCTACCTGCGGATGATAGAAACCTGCCGCACCCGTCTGGCCGCGATGATGGGCATGGACCTCCCCAAGATGTCCGAAACCCGCGTCTTCCCTGTCGTGACCCGTTGCGAGATCGATTACAAGCGCCCGGCGAAACTCGGGGACTGGTTGCTCATTCGCGGGCGGCTCGACGAGCTTGCGCGTGCGCGTTTCTGGTGTGCCTTTGAGGTGATTCGTGAATCCGATGGAGTCACCCTCATCACCGCGCGGCAGTCGCTTGCCCTGGTGGCCATGCCTGCGGGCAAGCCACTGCGCCTGCCCAACGCATGGGCCGATCAATGGGCGTGAGGTGCTGCTGCTTTCTTCCGGCACGCGGAGCGGGACGCTCCGGGCACGGTCTGGAGCCGGAGGCTCCAGCTACGCTTGAGGCCACGCTTGCGGCCATCTCTCCGGGGCTGCTGCGGATCGCCGGATTTCTTTGCGGCTGGAATTCAGGATTTGGGATTTTCCGTTACGGCATCGAGGACGATTTTCGGGAACACGGGCATGGGTATGCCGATGTGGTGGCCGTTGGGAAGAAGTCCCCATCGGAGGTCGGAGAGTTTGAGATGGACCAGGGACGGGAGGTTGAGTTGGGCGGCGAGTTGGATGGCGGCGTGCGGCAGGACGGGAGATAACAGGACGGTGGCGTGCGCGACGCTTTCCGTTAGATGATAGAGCACGCTGGCAAGCCGGTCTTTTTTCTCCGGATTTTTATTGAGTTCCCAAGGTTTCATGCGTTCGGTATAACCGTTGCAGTGGACGACGTGGCGGCCAAGAGCCTCCAGGCCTTTTGCAACGTCGAACTCATCCATTGCGTTGCGGTAGGCGGCGGTGGCCAGGGTGAGGGATGTTTGCAGGGCGAGGTCGTCCTCGGTGAAGGCGCCGCCGCGCTGGAGCACGCCCCCGGTGAAGCGCTGGCTCATGTTGAGCGCGCGGTTGCACAGGTTGCCGAGTTCGTTGGCGAGTTCGGTGTTGTAGAGCATGACCAAGCGTTCGACGTCGAAGTCCGAGTCCTTGCCGGTGACGATGTCGCGCACCAGATAGTAGCGCAGGGCCGCGACGCCGAAGGTGTCGGCGAGTTCGTTGGGATCGACGCTGTTGCCGATGGATTTGCTCATTTTTTCGCCGCGGATGTTCCACCATCCGTGGACGAGCAAGCGTGGCATATCTTCGTTGGAGAACCCCATGGCATGGAGCATGCAGAGCCAGTAAATGCCGTGGGCGGGCACCAAGATGTCCTTGCCGAGGATGTGAACCGGACGTTCGTCGGTGGTCCAGAGCCGGGAGAAATCCGGCAGTCCGGCGTCCGGTGTGGCGAGGTATCCGGCGAACGAGACATAGTTGATGAGCGCGTCGAACCAGACATAGGTCACATAGTCCGGATCGAACGGCAACTCGATGCCCCAGTGCAGGCGTTCCTTGGGACGGGAGATGCACAGGTCGGTGCCGGAGTTGCGCTCCAGCGCGTTGAGCAGTTCGGCTTTGCGGAAGGCGGGCAGCACGGCGTCCGGGGTGGCTTCCAGATAGCCTGTTAGCCAGGTGGTGTGTTCGCTGAGTTTGAAATACCAGTTCTCCTCCTCGATGACGACGACCTCGCCCCACTCGGGACCGAAGTTGCCGGAGGCATCCCGATCACGGTCTGATAGAAATTGTTCCTGGCGCACCGAGTAGTGGCCGGAGTGGGCGCTCTTGTAGAGATGGCCCTGATCCTTGAGCATCGAGAGGATCGCTTGTACGCAATCCTTGTGGCGCTGGTCCGTGGTTTCCGCCCAGCCATCGTATTGGACACCGAGTTTCTCCCACAGATCGATAAATTTCCGTGTGGTGCGCCGCACGAAGGTCTCGGGACTCACGCCTTCCTTCTCCGCCGTCTGTTGGACCTTCTGGCCATGCTGGTCCACGCCCGTTAGGAAAAACGCCTCGTCGCCGCGCAGTCGGCGGTAGCGGGTGATCACGTCGGCCAGCACCTTTTCATAGGCATGCCCGATGTGTGGTGAACCGTTGGTATAATCGATGGCGGTGGTCAGGTAGAACATGGCGGGGAGGGAGGCATCAGAAATCAGGCATCAGGGGACACGCCCCGGTCGCTGCGGTGATCCGCTCACTTCGCCTGGGCGGCCGATTCTATCAGATCCGCGGCTGGCAGGACGACGTTGGTGGGCATGGGGCCCTGGCTGTCGCTGTCGCCTTTCGCGCTGAAGCGGTTGATGCCGATGCCGAGGAATTTCCCGTCCTTGTTGAAGACGGGCATGCCGAGTACTTGGGTGCCGAGTTTGGCGCAGACGCGTGGTTTACTGATGATCGAGATGATTTCGTGGGTCATGATGACCGGTTCGCGGTTGAGGTCCTTGCCGAGGCGTCCGACAATGATCACGTCATCGAGGACGGCCATCGGCGCGGAGTCCGCGATATTGACCGGCGTGAGTTTCACGCTCTCGGGTTTTTCGGGGCGAATGAAGGCGAGGTCAATGTCCGGATCCTTGAAGGCGAGCTTCGCCGGAACTTCGGAGCCATCGGGCATCAGGATTTTCACTTCCTTGGTGGTGCCTTTGGCGCTGATTTTGATCGGGCCCTGGGGGCCGTTGACCGTGCGGCCGTCGACGGTTGATGCCACGTCGAGGGTGGACAGCGGCACGACGATCAAGCCATCCGCGCCGATCACCGTGCCGATCAATTCCAGTTTGCGCTCTTCCTTTTTCACCGGGTTGTTGCCGGCGATGAGTTCGATTTCAACCACCGCGCTGAGGAACAACACCGAATCCTTGTGTGCGGTCCCGATGGCGAGCGCCTTGTCCTTGAGCGGACCTTCGGCGGCCATGATGAACGGCGAGGCTAACAAAACTACGGCGGATCGCCAGATGGATTTCATGGGATGAATTGGATGGATTGACGGTGAAGCGGGATTACCAGGTGGGTTCGAGTTCGATATAACGGGAGGTGATGCCGCGCCGCACGAACATGACGACGGGACTCCGGGTGTTTTTTTCGAGTTCTGCAAGCACGGATTTCAAGGTTTCGATGGAATCCACCGGTTTGCCGTCGACGGATAACAGAATGTCACCGGTGGCGAGTTTGCCGAGTGCGGCCCAACCGGCGGGGGTGATGGCGGTGACCAACACACCTTTGAAATCATCGGGTAGTTTGCGCGCGACGCGGTCTTCCTGGCCGAGGTCCCGCGAGTTGAACTCAAGGGTCTTGCATTCGTGGGATGCCAGATCGACGGTGCCTTCATGGCCCTTTTCCAGTGGCACTTTCACCACCAGATCCTGCTTGTCCCGCCGCACCGCAAGCGCCACTTCCGTGCCAATGCGGTATTGCCGGATGAGCGACTCGAAAACATCCGCCTCTTCAGGACGCGACGCGGGAATCACCTTGCCATCCAGCTTCAGAACGAGGTCGCCGATTTGCAAACCGATCTTTTCCGCCTGGGTGGCGGGATACACCCGGGTGATCCGCACGCCCTTCGATCCCGCAATTCCAAGGGCTTCCGCGAGATCTGCCGAAATCACCTGCGTGTCGATGCCGATCCACGCCTTTTTCGCAATGCCCGGCTTATCCACATCGGGCTCGGGACCTATCTTCACGACTGTTAGGAAATTGCAACCGTCGTGTTCATAAGCGACCAGCACGGGCACCGGTTTGGTTTTGCCGGCGGTGATTTCCTGGCTCACGGCGACGAGCGAGGCGAGGTCGGGTGTGGGTTTGCCATCGACCGCCAGAATGAGATCGCCATCGCGGATCGAAGGCTTGGATGCAGCCGCCGCACCGCCCGGGCGCAGGCTCTGCACGACCACCGCCTTGTTGTCGGCACGCAGGAGTTCCTTGGCCGCGAGAGCCGTCAAATCCCTGACGGTGATTCCCCATGACAGCAGTTCCTTTTCACGGGGTTCCGCAGGTTCACGCTCGGCGGTGGTGACTTTCCAGATCATCGGATTTTTGTCACGCACGCCTTCCAGCACGATTTCCGCGCCCACCTGGGATTCTAACAAAATGCGGTTGAAGACCGGTATATCCTCGGGTGCCCTTGAGGCGGCGATCTCGACGCCATTGCAGCGGGTCACGATGTCTCCAGCCTTCATGCCTGCGGTATCGGCCGGCGCGCCATTGATGACCCCGCCGACGAGCACCCCCGCCTTGGCATCCGAGCTCTTGAGCAATGGCTGGGGGTTCATGCCGATCCAGCTCCGCCGCACCTTGCCGGTGGCGATCAACTCATCCAGGACTTTTTTCGCGAGATTCGACGGGATGGCACCGCCCAGGCTGCCAATCCCCACCTCGTTCACGCCGACAATCTCGCCGCTGAGATTCACTAACGGGCCACCCGAGTTGCCAGGGAAAATCACCGCGTCATGGCCGATCCAGCGGACGAGTTCTCCCACGATCTCGCCATCGAGTCGCAGTGCGCCGCCGGGCGCAATCATCTCGGTGTTCGCCACGATGCCCTGGGTGACCGATTGGGAAAGCCCGGCCGGACTGCCCATGGCGAGCACCACGTCGCCCACCCGCAGTCGCGCACTGTCGCCGAACTTCGCCACCGGCAGGGGTGCCTCGGGATTGCGCAGGTCTTGCTTGTCGATTTTGAGCACTGCGAGGTCCGCCAGCGCATCCGTGCCCACCAGCGTGGCACGCACCTCCTGGCGGTCGGCCAAACGCACGGTGATGCGCGTGGCGCGGCCTGCGACGTGGTGGTTGGTCAAAATGTGACCTTCGGAGGAAATGATGGTGCCGGAACCACTCGCGCGGCCTTTCTGCATCCGGCCCGCACCGCCCTCCTCGAAGACGACGTGGATTCTAACAAGTGCGGGATAGACCGATTGGACTGCGGCTTCGACCTGTGGATCGACAATGGCGGACGCCCGGGGCAACAACGATGAAACCGCGAAAACCGCGGTACAAACGAAACGTGGAAGATGAGTCATGATGAATGGCAACCCCGGTCGGGATAGTGCAATTAGAACGAAACCACCACGCGATATTGTCTTGCGGATTTGTCCGCTTGCGGGAGGTCATGGGTCTGGCGGGGAGCGCCTTGATGGGAACGGCGCCCATGTTCAAGCGTGGCGCACTGAACGCTCACGCCACCAGACAAGCGAACCCGAAACACCGCCACCCGCACTGCCAATCCATGAAAATCAGACCTCATCCGGAACCACAAACGGCTTGCGGTACTCCCGTGTGAGCATGGCATCGGCATCGGGTGCATTGATGAACTTCATCCTCACAGGATCAAATTCAAGGGATTTACCCAGCCTGTAGGAAATATTTCCGAGATGCATCAATGCACAGGAATAGAATCCCTCGCGAATATCGCCTTGGGCAAGTTTCTGGTCATTGGCACGTATTGCTGCGATGAAATTCGAGTAATGATCACCCACACCTTCTCCCTTATCCCCGGCCACACGCTCCTTGCCAATAAATGTCTGCCACTCGCTGACATTCTTGGTCATGTACCCCTTTGAGCCATAAAACAGATTTCCGACGGTGTTGCTGGAGCTGACCATGTAAGTATCCTTGGCATTTTCGCTGTTAACCCCTTCGCGATTGGTAATCCAGTGACGAACCTCGAATTGCAGGATTTTCTTCTTATCGCCGCCTCCCTCGGGATTGGGAAACTCGAAAACAGCCATCAGATCATTAGGCGTCTGCTGGTCATCGTCGAACATGAAATGGCCGCCTGTGGCGCTGATCTTCACCGGCAGGGTGACTCCCAATCCCCAGCGCGCGATATCCATCTCATGCACACCCTGGTTTCCCATGTCCCCATTGCCGTAATCCCAGTTCCAATGCCAATTGTAATGAAATCTGTTTTTCGAGAACGGCCGCTTGGGGGCCGGCCCCAGCCAAAGATCGTAATCAACACCTGCGGGCACCGGTTCATCCGGGGTTTTGCCGATAGTGTCGCGCCATTTATAGCAAAGTCCTTTGGCCATATATACTTCTCCAAGCTTTCCACCATGCAAATATGCAGCCATGCTCTGCGCACACGGATTACTCCTTTGTTCGGCACCGTCCTGCACTATCAGCTTGTATTTTTCCGCAGCTTCCACTAATTTCCGGCCCTCGAAAAAATTATGGCAACAGGGTTTTTCCACCGCTACATGCTTTCCCGCCTGCAACGCCCAGATCGCTGCCAGCGCATGCCAGTGATTGGGTGTTACAATTGAAACGGCATCAACGTCCTTATCCTCATACAGCCTGCGCAAATCAGTATGGATCCTTGGTTTCGGCAAGCCCTTGGCGGTGAAGCTTTTCTCCATGGTTCCGCCAAACAGGTTGCTGTCCACGTCGCACAAGGCGATTACCCGGGCGTTTTTCGCATTGGCATAACCAGCTATATGGGCCTGACCCTGGCCCCTGATGCCGATGACCGCCACATTAACCCGTTCATTCGCGCCTTTGATCGAGGCATAAGACTTGGCACTGAATCCAATGCCGCCAATCGCCATGCCGGCCGACCCGAGCACGCCTTGCCTGATGAAACCCCTTCTCTTTGTCATATTAATGGTTTGTTAGATGCTTATTTCACATTGGCAATCAGTTGATTGAACAGCGCAACCTGTTCCTTCATGGCGGCAATCGTGTCAGCGGGCATGGTGCTTTCCTCGATAAGCGCCCAGCCCTTGAAATTCATTCCGGCCAACAAGTTGAAAAGCTGCTGGCTAGGATAATCGGGCATGTTGAAGACACGCACATGGATCGTATCTCCAAGCCACTTTTTAACCCTGTTGAAGTTCCCTTCAAGGCCGTCTTGTAATAGATCCGTGTTATTGCAATTCCAGCAAATCCTCACATTGGGCTCGGTGACCTGGTCGAAAATGGCCTGCATGTTGGGCAGTTCCTGGGTGCGCGGACCATGAACCTCCACTCGGACCAACTGGCCGTAATCCTGCGCGAATTTCCCCACCTCATTCAGCGAGGCGGCAATCTGAGCCACGGTTTTTTCCCTGGGCACCCCGACAGGCAGATTATTGGGTTTTACTTTGATGCCTGACGCCCCGATATCCTTGCATAGCTTGATATATTCCTTTGTCTGGTCAATGTTCTCCCGGAGTATTTTCGGGTCAGGATTATGATATTCGAAATTGGACCCATAGCCAATGCAGGTCACGGGACTGTCGGCAAACTGTTTTTTCACATCGCCACGTTGCGATGCATTGAGATGGGTTTCAACGCCATGTGCATTGCGGGTGCGCAGTTCCACACCCAGCAGCCCGGTTTTCGCACAATTGGCAATCAATGTGGGCAAATCCCAGTCCTTTCCCCATTGATAAGTCACAAGACCGGGCCTCATCCCGGAATATGCAGGCTTGGCAAATGCCGATGAAGGATTCATGACAGCCAGACCGATGCCGGCGGCAACGTTTTGTCGTATGAAAGAACGTCTGGATGGATTATTGATGGGCTCGGTTACCATGGCATTTTCAGTTTCTCTGTTGACTCCATGAGGGCATGCAGGTGGGCGCAGGTGGCAAGCGCCAAACCCTCAGGATTGTAGCCCCCCTCGAGAACGGACACGATTCTGTCTTCACAGGCTGTCCGGGCAAGTGTCATGACCCGCCGGGTAATCGCGGAAAATCCTTCATCCGTAATGGAAAAATTGCCGAGACGGTCGTTCTTTCTGCTATCGAATCCGGCCGATATGAATATCATGTCCGGGACAAACCCCGTGGTCTCAAGTTGTGGCAGCAAATGGTTGTCAAAGGCCGCAAGGAGATCGTCATCGGTAACGCGGCCGAAGATATCACCGGGTGACGGTAGCGGAACATTGAGATTGTATCCCTTGCCGGCTCCATCCCCGATACGCTGGGGAGAACCTGTTCCAGGATAGTCGTTCAAGCGGTGGGTTGAAAAGTAAAAAACCGTGGGATCCCGGTAAAACACGTCTTCAGTTCCATTGCCGTGATGATAATCCCAGTCCAATATCAGTATGTTTCCAAGACCGTATTGTCTCTGAGCGTAGCGTGCGCCGATGGCCACGTTGTTGAAAAAACAGAAACCTTCGCCCTGGCCGTAGCCGTCCTTATTGACATTGTTGTGAGCGTGGTGGCCCGGCGGCCTGATGGCGCAGAAAGCATTATCCACCAAACGTTCGTTGCCGGCGACCGCATCCACCGCTGCAAGGACCGCGCCGACCGCGCGCAGCGCCACTGTGCCGGTTATCCCGGTCGCGAGCACCCTTTGTATATGTTCCGGGGAATGCACCAGTGCGATCTGCCCGGTGATCAGGGCGTCGTCGCCAAGCGGGGACAGGCAGGTGAGTTTGGCGAGCAGTCCGCTTTCGCTGACAGCCGCATGCAGCGCCGCGAGCCGGAACGGTGATTCAGGGTGCCCTCGTTCAAGCTCGTGATCGAGAAAGATATCATCATAAACATAGCCGGTACGTTTTGGCATTTGACCTGCGTGAGCATTCCTGTCCGTAGCGCCTTGTCAAGATGCTTTGCCGGGCACGCAAATCGAAGTTGCGAAGTCCGTCAATGCCGATTAATATTCCGCACCCACGCCATGTTTTACCAACGTTATTCCGCCATTTTCGCAGTTGTCACGGCGCTCGCCCACGGCCAGCAAAACGTCAAGGTGGTCGCCGTGGACCCGGCGGACCGGCTCTCCGGCGGCACCGTGCTGGGGGAATGGGCGACGGCGGGCAACCTCGACGGCTGGACCGGATCCAACGTCACCGGCCTGGCGGCGGGGGGCGGCTTTCTAACCGGTGACGACAACTCGGCAACGCTCGATGCTTCTATCAGCCGCACGGCCATCGCGGGCGGGCCGGATTTGGATCTGGGTTTCAACGATTACCTGCAACTGCGCCTCAAGCTGCCCGCCGCCTACGCCGGGGATGTGAAATTCGAGTTTGGCACCACGGTCAACACCGGCTTCGCCACGACGAGGGTTTTCGTCCTGCCTGCGGCCAGCATCCCCAAGGATGGCGCGTTTCATACCTATCGGCTGGATCTGGGCCTGGAGGTTTTCTGGCGCGACTCGCTGCGCGACCTGCGCGTCACTCCGCTGGTGGCGGCTACCGGGCACTTTGAAATCGACTATATGGAAGTCGGGGATGTGGCGGGCACCGCGCCCGCACTCAACCTGAATACCAATTTCAAGGCCGGTTTAACCGCAGCCAACACCACCCGCATGGAGAGCAAACATGTCTGCATCTGGTCGGATCCGGCAAATACGGCCTTCACCACGGCCCACGCCCGCCGCGCACTGCGGATGTGCGAGGAGAGCTATCAGGTGTTTTGCCGGAAACTCGCCTATAATGAACCGTTCCGGGAGTTCAATTCAACCACCACGCCGCGTTATAAAATCAATTTCCTGACCTGGTATGACGGCTACTGGGCCGGCGGTTATGCCAACCGCGGCCACATGAACGTCGGCGCGAGCGGCTTGAACGACGAAGGTTCGGGCAATCCGGTACCCCATGAGTTCGGCCATGTCGTGCAAATGGCGCAACCGGGCAATCTCACGGGCGGGCATTGGGAAAGCCATGCCAACTACCTCCGCGCAGGACGCAACCTGCACTTTTACGCGGCGATTCCCGGTTGCATCCCGGGTCTCGACAACCTCACGCGCAATTCCAACTACCGCCCGGATCACAAGCGCCACATCTATGCCGACCAGCGCTATTACTTGTCGCTCGACGACTACGGCACGCAGTTCGGCCTGCCATCCAACTATGCCGCCATCATGTGGCGGGATGGCGCGTCCGGCCAGACACTGGTCAATAAACTGGCGAGCGCCTTGCCCGTGGGAACCTCGGTGAAAGACGTGGCCTGCGAGTGCTTGAAACACTGGCCGATGCTCGACTTCGTGGAGAAAACCCGCATCCGGTCCCAGCACTGGGGCACCACGGCAAATCGCGCGTCGCACTTCTGGAACCAGGGCGCACAGCTTATTCCCCAGCAGGACCAGCCCGGGTGGTGGCGGGTGCCCTTGGAACGCGCCCCGGATCGCTGGGCCTATCAGATGCATGATCTAACAGCAAGCGCCGGAGCCACCATCACCGTCGAATTCCGCGGCTTGGATATGCCAGGCACCGGTGAGGATTGGCGCTGGTGTTTGGCGGCGATTTCGGCCGGGGATGTGGTCCGTTATTCGCCGGTCTGGGCACCGGGCACGCAGAGCTTCGCGCTGACAGCCGGCGAGTCCCAGGTGTTTCTCATCGTCACCGCCACTCCTAACGACACAGCGCTGGATTTGGAGAGCCAAAGCAACACCAAACCCGTGGATAAACACGCCGACCGCTTGCGCTATGCCTACGAAGTCCGCTTGGTGAATGCCACACCTGCCGTCCATCAATACAGCGTTGCCAACCCGTCCGGCTACCACACCCATGGCAATGGCGGCGGCATTGTCGGTCCGTCGGCCACGGTGGCTGCGACGGCCTATGTCGGACCGAATGCCAAGGTCGTCGATTCGGCCAAGGTGTTAGGCACGGCCCGGGTGGAAGACTATGCCGTCATCCAAGGCTCGGCAACCGTCCAAGGCAGCGCCGTGATTAGCGGCTCGGCCTTGATCGAAGGCAGCGCGCTGGTCGAAGGAGCGGCACGGGTGCGCGACCGGGCGCATTTGTCCAACGGTGCGGCCGTGCGCGGTCGGGCCTTGATCTGCGGTTATAGCAAAATCGAAAACACCACCGTGACGGATGATGCCGTGGTGCGCGGATGTGCCTATCCGTTCGGTGGCGGCACTATCAGTGGAACGGCCATCATGGATCATGATTACTCGATGGGCTGGAACGTGAGCAGCGGCGTGCACTTCAGTCATATTCCGTGGGGCGGATGGTGGGATGCCTTCTATGCGCAAACCCTGCGCACGCCACGCGGCTTGATCGCCAGCTATCGCACCCAGGAAACGGACAGCGAACAGTGGTGGGATGAGTTCGGCGCGCTCCACGCCCAACTGCGCGGTTCGCCGCTGCGCACCATGGATACGGCGATGGGTTCCCCTGTGATGGTCTTCAATGGTTCTAACGATTTCGCCACGCTGGATCGCAGCGTCGCCGACACCCCGTTGTTTTCCTTTTCAGGTTGGATCAAGCCGGCCACCGCCATTGGCACTGCCGAGCCGTTGCTCTTCCTTGGCAGCAGCGCGACCAAGGCCATGAAACTGGTGCGCGACACCACCGGCCATGCCGTCTTCACCATCAGTGATGGCACCACCACCCGCACCCTTACCAGCACCAGCGTGCTGCCGGTCAATGAGTGGCGCAACGTCGCCGTCACCCTCGATGGCACCACCGGCAAACTCTACATCGGCGGCGTTTCCGAAGCCACCGCCGCCATCACTCTAACACCCCTCGCCGTGCTCGCCGCCAACAATGGCACCGCCACGCAGGCGAATTATATCGGTCGCGATTGGGGGGGCGGTTTATTCAAGGGCAGCCTCGAGGATATGCGTTTCTACAACGTGGCCATGACCGCCGCCGAGGTGCGCGCGGAAGCGTCACGCCGCGGGGATCTGATAGGCCAGTTTTCCCCCATCGCCGCCACCGATTTCAACGGCACCGCCACCACCGCCGAAAGCGGCGTGCGCAACGGCCGCATCCGCACGCTCAGCGCCTGGGTGAAACCCCGCACTTCCGATGATGTCAGCAACTACGAAGCAGTCTTCGACAGCGATGACGAACGCGGCGGACTCCAGGGCTGCGGCTTCGGCCTCGACGCCGGCAAGTGGGTGGCGCGGCTCGACAATGTGGGCAACTGGGCCACCAACGTGACCGCCACGTTGGGCCAATGGCAGCATGTCGCCCTCGCCTTCAACGGCTCCACCGCCACGCTTTTCATCAACGGCATGCAGGCCGCCACCCGCAGTTACTCGGGTCCGGGCAATGATGCCGCGGCGGCCGGCAAATGTTATCGCATCGGCTTCTCACAGACGGCGGAAGACACCGCCACGCGGCAGTTTTTCGACGGCCTCATTCTCAATGCGCGCGTCCACGACCGCGCTCTAACCGCTGCGCAAATCGTGCTGGATAGTGATGGCGACGGGGTGACTGACAACGTCGAGGCGGATGCAGGCAGCGATCCGCTGAATGCGCAGAGCCTGCCCGTTGCGCCGGCCACCACCAGCGTCGCCAGCGGCGATTGGCATACCACAACCACGTGGGACAAGCTGCAGATTCCCGGCGTGGAGACACCGGTGATCGTAAACACCCATGCGATCACCATCACTTCCGCAGCCGCCAACTGCAACACCCTGACGCTCGGCGGCGGCGGCTCGGTGTCGGCCAGCGGCCGGAGCCTGACCGTTGCCAACCCGACCATCAATGCTTTGAACACCACCGGCGGCACGCTCGCGTTGAACGCCACCTCTACACTCAACATTACCAAGACCAACACCTCGATCGGCCTCGCCGGTCTAACAGTTTCCAGCGGCACGGTTCTCAACATCACCGGCGAACTGACCGTAGACTCCGGCAAAAACCTCTCCGGTGCCACGCTCAACACGCCCAAGCTCACTTTGGAAGGTGCCAGCATAGTGACCATCGGCGCACTGAATGTGCCTGACACCGGCTACCTAGCCGGCAACGGCACGGTCGCCGGCGCGGTCACCGTGGCCAGCGGCGGCATGATCAGCCCCGGCTCCGATACCACCATCAGCGCGATCACCGCCAGCAGCCTGACGCTCGACAACGGCAGTACCCTGACGCTCAACGCCGTCAGCACCTCGAGCATTGACCAGATCACCGTCAGCACGGACGGCGGACTGACAATCAACGGCGGGGTCATCACCTTCCTCAACGGCAACGGTACCGCCCGGATGACAGACGTCGGCACCTACAAGCTCATTGCCTACACGGGAGCCATTGGCGGCAAGGGCGTCTCGTCGCTCACCGTGGCCAACAAGGCTCAGGGCAGGAAATACACCTTCGGCACGGCCGACGGTTTTGTGACCCTGACCCTCACTTCGGTGCCGATACCGATTACTTATGTCGGCACCGATACGACGACAAAAGGGGCTTGGCGGACGACAAGCGTCGACAAACCGCTCGATGTCAGCGGCGACGATGCCTACGGCAGCGATGGATGGATGACCGCTGACACTGGAGGTGGTATTTCAAATCCTTCCTACGCGACGTTGGCTTATATCGGCGGCACGCCTGATGCTCAGCTTCCTAACTATATGTTGGTAGACCAAGCGCTGATGCCCGCGGCGACGGTTGCCGACGAACGCGCCAATCCCCGTTACAATTGGCCGGTAACACCCGGTAGTGTACACGATATGGCCTCCATCACGATGACCGCAACCAAGACCTTCCGAGTCGCATTGCTGGGCGATATTCGTGCCGACGGCGATCACCAGTACAACTCGACTCACTTCCGCATCTATCAGACGACAGGCGGAACTGGCGACAGTGGCGTGCAATTGGTTTCGCCCTTCGACGGCAGTGGTAAATGGCTGGTGTTCGAGATCACGGGTTCAGCCGGCGACGTGTTCATGATCGAGGCCACGGCGGGGTCTGGCGGTGAGGCTGACTTGACCAGAGTGGGGCTCGACAGCGGTTACACCACATGGGCGACCGCCAACGGTGCAAGCAACCAGCCCTCCGAAGATACCAACAATGACGGCGTTGCCAATGGCGTGGCCTACTTCATGAACGCAACCGGTCTCTCCACCAACCCGGGCATCAACGGCACCGGAAAAGTGACCTGGCCCAATGGCGGCAATATCCCCAACTCCGCCTACGGCACCCAGTTCGTCGTCCAAACCTCCACTAACCTCCAGAACTGGGTGGATGTTCCTGGCACTGATCCCAAGCTCAGCAACACCGCTGGGGCAGTATCCTACACCCTGCCCACCGGCGCGGCCAAGTCCTTCGTCCGCCTCAAGGTGACCCCGAACTGACCCGCGGCCCGCGCTGCCGGGAAATCACGCGAACCCCTAACCATCATCACCTCGGGTATCCCCGTGTTTTCCCACCCCTCACCAAAACGTCGCGACAAATTCCCGGATGATCGTCGCGGAATTTGTCGCGGTGACCGGGTGGGGAGCGAGGCTGATGTCTATGTTCCAAGACACCGGCGATCCCATGCCGCTGGATGGCTGGCCTGAAGTTTTGATTTTCATTTGTAAAGATCCCCGCATAGAATGCCGCATGCCATCCTTACGCAGCAACACCACCACCCAAGGTCGCATGATGTCCGGCGCACGCAGTCTCTGGCGCGCCAACGGCATGCATGACGAACAGTTCGGCAAACCGATCATTGCCGTTGTGAACTCGTTCACCCAGTTTGTGCCGGGTCACGTCCACCTCCATGAGGTGGGGCAATTTGTCAAAGGCCTGATCGAAGCGCAGGGTTGCTTTGCGGCCGAGTTCAATACCATCGCCATCGATGACGGCATCGCCATGGGCCACGACGGGATGCTCTATTCACTGCCCTCGCGCGAAGTCATCGCCGACAGCGTGGAATACATGGTCAACGCCCACCAGGCGGATGCGATGATTTGTATCAGCAACTGCGATAAAATCACCCCCGGCATGCTGATGGCGGCGATGCGCCTCAACATTCCGGCCATTTTCGTCTCGGGCGGACCGATGGAAGCCGGCGTGGTGGGAGACAAGAAATACGATTTGGTGGACGCGATGATCATGGGGGCCGACAGCGCGGTGCCCGACGAATTGCTGGAGAGCGTCGAGCGCAATGCCTGTCCGACCTGTGGTTCGTGCTCGGGGATGTTCACGGCCAACTCGATGAACTGCCTCAACGAGGCGCTGGGCATGGCGTTGCCGGGCAACGGCACGGTGGTCGCGACCCACGCGAACCGCCGCAAGCTCTTCGAGCAGGCGGCCAGGCGCATCGTGGAGATGGCTTTCGCCTACTACCGCGACGGCGACGCGTCGGTGTTGCCGCGTTCGATCGCCTGCCGCAGCGCGTTCGACAATGCCATGGCGCTGGATGTCGCGATGGGCGGTTCGACCAATACCGTGCTGCACATCCTGGCCATCGCCCATGAGGCGGGAGTCGCCTTCGGCATGGACGATATCGACGCGATCTCGCGCCGCGTCCCGTGCATCTGCAAAGTCGCTCCAAGCTCGCCCTATCATGTCGAGGACGTCAACCGCGCCGGCGGCATCCTGCGCATCCTCGGCGAGCTCGAAGCCGCCGGCTTGGTCGATGGCACGGTGCGGCGGGCCGACGGCCTGACCCTGACACAAGCGATCGCCCGTTACGACATTACGCGTCCGACGGCGACCCCCGAGGCCATCGAAATCTATCAAAGCGCTCCCGGCGGCGGCCGCAACCCCGTGTTCGCCTCCCAAGCCGCGACCTTCAAAGAACTCGACACCGACAAGGCGCACGGCTGCATCCGCGACGTCGCCCGCGCCTATTCGCCGGATGGCGGGTTGGCCGTTCTAACAGGCAACATCGCGCGCGCGGGCTGCATCGTCAAAACCGCGGGTGTGGACGAATCCGCCCTGCGTTTCCAAGGGCCCGCCAAGGTGTTCGAGTCACAGGACGCCGCCTGCGAGGCCATCCTGAAGGGCCGCATCGCGCCGGGCGACGTGGTGGTCATCCGCTACGAAGGACCGCGCGGCGGGCCCGGCATGCAGGAAATGCTCTATCCCACGTCCTATCTGAAATCCATGGGCCTGGGCAAAGTCTGCGCCCTGGTTACCGACGGACGGTTTTCCGGCGGCACCTCCGGGCTGTCCATCGGTCACGTCTCGCCGGAAGCCGCCGCTGGCGGCGCCATCGCCCTTGTGAGAGACGGCGACCTGATCAAGATCGCCATCGCCGACCGTTCGATCCAACTGGTGGTCGGCGACGACGAACTGGCCGCCCGCGAACAAGCCGAGATCGCGAGGGGCCAACTCGCCTACCGTCCCGCAAGCCGCAACCGCAAGGTCTCCAACGCCCTTAAATTCTACGCCCGCCACGTGACCTCCGCCGACAAGGGTGCGGTGCGCGGGGAAATCGATTAGCAACTGTCCTGTGCGACCTCATCGCTGTGCGGCCTCATCGAGGCCGCGCCACCTTCATCGCTCTGCCAGTTGGCGCAAGTCAGCTTGGTTTTTCCAATCCGATATCAATATTGTTGGCAAGCTTTGTCTGAAGTCCGCCGTATGGGAGAGGGGTGTCTCAGTCACTCGGGCCGTTCGGAAAATGGTTCATGCCTGCCCATGTGAGACATCCATGCCCCTGATTTCACTCACTCCATAGAAACCCCACACATCCCGATGCAACCAATGGCCTCATTCATCCTCGGAACCGCCAAGCCCGAACTCCCCCGCCCCGCCACCCGTGCCATGGTGCTGGCGTGCTGCGGCTTGCTCACCGGCGCGGCCACGGCGGAAACGCCCAAAGCCACCATCCAAGTCAACCTGACCCAAGAGAAGGCACCGGTGTCGCCGACCCTCTACGGCATCTTCATGGAGGAGATCAGCCACGCGTTCGATGGCGGCATTTATGCCGAACTCATCCAAAACCGCAGTTTCGAGGAAGGCGTGCTGCCGCCAGGCATGAAAGTGGTGAAAAAACCCGACGGCAACCTGAAGATGGAAATCGAGAAACTGCCGTCCAATGTGCCCAAGGAAAAATGGGACATGCCGTGGCCGTGGGTCAACAACTGCGCATGGCAACCCGCGCGTGAGTTGTTGGCATGGACCCTGGAACAAACCGGCGGAGCGACGGGCGAAATGAAGATCACCGAGGCGAACCCGATGAACACGGCGTCTAGCAGATCACTGGCGGTGCGGATCGCCTCCCCCACCGGGCCGGACGGCCGCGTCGCCCTGATCAACAGCGGTTATTGGGGCATCAACGTGCAATCCGGAACCTCCTACGAATTGAAATGGTATCTGCGCCCCGGATCGTACCAAGGCACCGTGACCGCCACCCTGGAGTCGAAGGACGGCAAGGTGCTCGGCCAGCACGAGTTCGGCACCATCACGCCGGGGGACAAATGGCAGCGCCTGACAGCCAAGCTCGCGGCCACCGGTTCCGATCCGCAGGCGCGCTTCGTGTTGTCATTCCGCGGCAAGGGTGAATTGCAGGTGGACTGGGTGTCGTTGTTCCCGCCCACCTACAAAAGCCGCCCTAACGGCTTGCGGGTGGATTTGGCAAAACATCTGGAAGCCATGAAACCATCCTTCATCCGTTATCCCGGCGGATGTTATGTCGAGGGCCTGTCGTGGGAATCCGCGCCGGATTGGCGCAAGATGGTCTGCCCGCCGGAGGATCGCCCGGGCCAGTGGGGGTATTGGCAATACCGCTCCACCGACGGCTTCGGCTATCATGAATTCCTCCAGTTCTGCGAGGACCTCGGCTCCGACGCCCTGTATGTCGCGTTTTGTGGCATGACCGTGCACCCGGAAAACAACATGCCGCTCGACCAGATCGATCCGGTCATCCAACAGACGCTCGATGCCATCGAATACGCACTCGGCCCGGTGACTTCCAAATGGGGCGCGGTGCGCGCCACAATGGGCCATCCACAACCATTCCCCCTCAAATATGTCGAAATCGGCAACGAACACCCGCCCGCACTTTACGGCGACTACTATAAGAAATTCCGCACCGCGATCAAAGCGAAGTACCCCGACATCGTCGTCATCATGAGCATGTACTGGAGCGGCCTCAATCCGGGTGCCATCGCCAGGGCGGGCGACGACGCCATCGACGTGGTCGATGAGCATGCCTACAAGCAGTCCGGCTGGATTCGCAAGAACTTCGATTACTTCGACAAATACCCGCGCAAACCGTGGAAGATCTATGTCGGTGAATATGCCCATCACCACGGCGGCGGCGACTGGAGCGCGGCGATGGATGACTCGGTCTATCTGATGATGTGCGAGCGCAACGGCGATCTGGTCACCATGGCCAGCTACGCGCCGTTGTTCGTCAACGTGAACAATCGCAGTTGGGGCGTGAACCTCATCGAGTTCGATTCCGCACGCAGCTTCGTCCACGCGTCCTATCACGTGCAGAAGGTATATGCCGAAAACCGCCCCGACGTGAATCTGGCGACGACCGTGGACTTCACACCCAAGCCCGAGGCCAACAACCAGCCGTCGTTCTTCGCCACCTCCGGCTATCAGCGCAAGGACAAGACCGTGGTCGTCAAGGCCACCAATTACAATCCAACCCCGCTGCCTGCCGAAATCCGCATTGAGGGTGCCACCCACGTCGCGGCCACCGGGCAACACATCGTGATCCGCTCCGACAAGGGGGGGGACGAGAACTCGCTCGACCAACCGAACCGCATCACCCCGCAGGTGTTGCCGCTCACCGGATGCGCGAAGAGCTTCCAGGTCATCCTGCCACCCAATTCCGTCAACGTCCTGCGCCTCCAGGCCAAATAACATCATCCAACCTTATGAACACCCAACGAAAATCCGCACATGCCGCCGCTGTATGGCTTATCGGGCAGTGCCTGATGGCCGGAACCTGTCTGGCACTGACCAAAGAAGTATCACTCGTCACCAAACAGCCGATCGGCGAACTGGCAGTGGCGGGCCGTCTTTCCATTGACCTCCACGCGGAGTTCATGGTGTCGCGCACCTATGAGAAAGACACCGTGATGAACTGGTATAACTGCGGCTATTCCGGCGGCGGAAAAGGCACCCATGTCGGCGGCAACTTCGGCGACTTCGGATTCCAGGTGCCCTACAAGGAGCGTGATGAAAAATATCCGCACGCCGTGACAGCCGGCCAAGTGCGTGCCGTGCGTTTTGATGGCAATGATTTCATGAAGGGGAACTTCAGCGCCGAATCCAAAGTGGTCGGCACCAATGACATGGCGCTCGAGGTGTGGCTGCGCGACGAGAGCCCCGCGAAAGGCGAATGCGTGCTGGGCTGGCAATCGCAGGACGGCCAGGAGACTTCCGCGCCGCTTGTCTATCCGAATGGCTTCACCGGTTCTGACAAATGGCGCCACCTGGTGGTGAACTGCATGTCCGGCAAGGAGCATTGGTATCTTGACGGCGTCAAGGTTTCCAGCGGCAAGCGTTTGATGACCATCAAGGACGGGCACATCATGGTGCTGGGCGGAGCGTCCGCGGACAAACCGTCGTTCAAGGGGGATCTGGCGGCGGTGCGTCTCCACGACGCGGCCATGACCGACGAGGAAATCGCCTGCAACTTCAAAGGTGGCGTCATGCTGGGAACCGAGATGCACAACTGGTGGCGAACCGAACCCGACAAGTGGTGGGCGAAAGAATCGGAACATTTCCGCCACTGCGTGGACAAAGAGGAAATGGCCAAATGGTCGGAACAACAATTGAAGGATTTCAATGATCGTGTTCCCAGAATGTTCAACATGGCCGAATTGATCTACCATACCTATTCGGAGCGCCAGGCCATGCGCAGTTCGGTGGTGAGCGTGCAAGCACAGGAACGCGGCGACGGCATCAGGTATAAAATTCCAATCCAGCCTGCCAGTGGAAGCTGGATGGGATGGGACGGCCATTTCGGCTGGGCATTGCAGGGCGCGGGACATATCAATCCGCATGAACTGGTGCACGGCTGGCAGGGCATGACCGGCGGCATGTCCGGCAGCTTTTGGGAGGCGCACGCGAACTTCCCTCAAACATATAATGGCATCTATCAGACGGATCCGCCCGGTTGCATCAGCCGGGTGTGCATGTATTTCCCCGCCCACGGACGCAATTACTATCATGACCGGTTGATGTTCGAGCATCTCGCGCAGACACCGGAATACGGGCCGATGGCGGTATCCAAGCTCTGGTATGACGGCCCGACGGCTGCCGAAAAAAACGAGTATCCATGGATCTCATTCGACCGCGTGTTTCCCAACGCGCGGCTGCCCTTGGCCGACGAATACATGCGGATGTTGATGCGCAATGTCACGTGGGACTATATCACCTATGCGGAGGCGAAGGATGGCAAAGGCAACACGCCATTCGGCAATGATCATGTGATAAGCACCGTCAACCGCTACCAGCAGGATGCCCAGCGCTCCCACAGCGACATCCAGCGATATTCCCGCATCACGCTCGAGAAGATTCCTCATGAGCCGGAATTCTGGCGCGTCCCCAAAGAGATGGCTCCCCAGCAATTGGGCTGGAACATCTGTCCCATGACGGTCAAACCGGGCAAGGTCTCGGCCATGCTTGCAGGGTATGTCGATCCCTTGCACGGGTCCGAGTGGCGCGCTGCATTTGTCGGAGTGGATACGGATAACAAACCGGTGTATGGCGGGATTGCCAAGTCCGGACAGCTCCTGCAGTTCGATGTCGGCCCGTCCATCAAGGAGCTCAACCTCGTCGTCTGCGCCACACCGGCCAAACTCATCAACATCAAAATGGTCGGTGATTTCCGCTCCTTCGAGCAGGAGCCGTTCCCCTACAAGGTCAAGCTTGCGGGCTGCGAGCCGCTCAACGTGATGATTCCCGATAAACCGCCGACCCACGGTGTCAAACACGCCAACGGTGGCGGGTTGGTCGATAGCCGCGCGCAGGTGGATGCCACCGCTTATGTCGGACCCAAGGCGCTGGTCATTGGCAATTCGAAGGTGTTGGGCAATGCATGTATTCTGGACTACGCGGTCGTTCAGGACTCGACGGTCCGTGATCGTGCGGTGGTGAGCGGATTTGCTCATGTCAGCCGGGATTCCGTCATTCAGGACGATGCCAAGGTCCGGGATTATGCCAGGGTGACGCACGCCACCATCAAGGACAAGGCCAAGGTTCTGGAGCACGCCGAGCAACGTGAGAAGACGTGCAGTGGCAACGCCGTCCTCAAAGGCGGCGCCGTCTCGACAGGCACTGTGAGCGGAACCTCCATGATCGACGGGTCATACTCCAAAGGCAACGAAGTCACCAAAGGCAAATGGTTCACCTGGAGCTGGGGAAACGGCAAGAATGAGGGCGAGGTGGACGAAGAGTTTGGCGGATTGTATGCCGACTATGACTTCTCGGCGTCCGAGCATCCGTGGATGGCGCGCGATGCCTTCGGTGCGACCTGGGGGTATCTCGTCAACAGCCCGGCCTTCGCGGTCGTCTCGGATTCGGAAAGACCGAAGTCCAGCCTGCCGAATGCCGGCGCTGGCAAGAATGCGGGTAACAAAGCGCTGGTCTTGAACGGCAAGAACCAGTTTGTGGAACTGCCGAAGGATGTCGCGGACATGGGGACCTGTACCTATACCGCCGAGTTCAAGTGGGATGGTGTCCGCGAGGCCACCCGCGTCTTCGAGTTCGCAAACCCTAACGGCGATGCGGTGTGGCTGAGCCCATCGGAAAAAGGCCGCTTGGTTTTCGGTATCCGCAAGGGCTCAAAGATCGAAGGTGTGGGAGCCACGCAGCCTGTGAATAGAGGACTTTGGGCCACGGTGCGGGTGGTGCTCGACGGGCCGCGCGCTACCCTGTTCCTCAACGGGGTGCAGGTCGGGGAAAGCACCCGCATGACGCTGCGTCCTGATAGTGTCGCGGCCACCCGATGTTACCTCGGGCGCGATCTCAAGGGCGGATTGTTCGGCGGCATGATAGGCAGGTTCACCGTCCATTCGGTGGCGCTAACGGACCGCTCACCCGCAAAATGATATCCCGCAACATCCTCATGATTTTTTCCAACATGAATATATTGGTTCGCATTGCTCTCGCCGCAGTCACCCTGACGCCCGGTATCCTGCCGGTTTTTGCAGACACGCTTGCAGTCGTGGAAAGGCCCTTGACCACAGGTGCCAACCCCTACTATCCCGGCAACAAGGAGCCGCTGCTGCCCACCCCGTATATCCGCCTGCCGCTCTGCGCCGTGAAACCGCAGGGCTGGCTGCTCAAACAACTGCAACTCCAGTCCCAGGGGTTCCATGGACATCTCGGCGAAATCAGCAGCTTCATCAACAAACACGGCAACGCCTGGCTCGATCCGGCCGGCAAGGGCGCCAACTTCTGGGAGGAAGTGCCGTATTGGCTGCGCGGTTACGCCGCTGCGGCATTCCTCCTCGACGACCCGAAACTGGTGGCCGAGGCCAGGAGCTGGCTCGAACCGTCGATCACCGGCCAGCGATCTAACGGATACTTCGGCACCGAGGAGATTTCCGGTCTCAATGGCCGGGAGCCGGACCTCATGCCGCAAATGAACATGATGTATGCCTTCCGTTTCTACTACGATTATAGTGGAGACAAGCGCGTGCTCGACTTGCTGACGAAATACTTCCATTACGAGCTGACGCTGGACGACCGGAAGTTCTTCAGCGGCGGCTGGGGTGTGTCGCGCAACAGCGACAACATGGACATGGTGTACTGGCTCTACAACCGCACCGGCGATCCGAAATTGCTGGAACTCGGCGAGAAGCTCATGCGCACCGGCCAGAAGTGGATGGACCGGATCGGCGGCGGCCACAACGTGCAAACCAGCCAGGGATTTCGCAAACCGGCCATCTTCTATCAGCAGAACAAGGATCCGAAATACCTCGAAATCACGGATTCCAACTGGACCGCGCTTTACGACCAGTATGGCCAGGTTCCAGGCGGCATGTTCGGCGGCGATGAATTCGCGCGCCCGGGTTATGGCGATCCGAAACAGGCGATCGAAACCTGCGGCGCCGTCGAGATGATGTTCTCGGAACAGATGCTGTTCCGCATCACCGGCGACCTGAAATGGATGGACCGCTGCGAAGACATCGCCTTCAACACCTTCCCGGCCACCATGACCGCCGACTACAAGGCGCTGCGCTACCTCACCAGCCCCAACCAGTGCAACTCGGATGCGCGCAGCAAGGCACCGTCGCTCGCCAATGACGGCGAGATGCAGGTCATGGACCCGCGCAACCACCGGTGCTGCCAGCACAACGTCGGCGTGGGTTGGCCGCATTTCATCGAAAGCCTCTATCAAGCCACGCCCGACCGCGGGCTGGCCGCCGTGATGTACGCGCCGTGCACGGTGACCGCACAGGTGGGCGACGGCACCCGGGTGACCATCGAGGAAGTGACGAAGTACCCGTTCGAGGAAAGCATCCAGCTCAACCTCAAAATGGCGAAGGGCGTCTTGTTCCCGCTCTATCTGCGCATCCCGGCGTGGTGCGACACGCCATCTATCAAAATCAACGGCAAGCCGGCATCGCTCGCCGCCAAGGGCGGACAACTCATCTGTGTCCGCCGCACCTGGCAGAATGGCGACAAGCTCACGCTCGACCTGCCGATGCCTGTCAAGCTGACCCGCTGGGCCAAGAACAAGGACAGCGTTTCGGTCAGCCGCGGTCCCCTGACATACTCTATCAAGATCGGCGAGAAATACGTACAACACGGCAACAAGGATCCGAAAGCCCCGTGGCCGGCCTGGCAGATTCTTCCCGCGTCACCCTGGAATTACGGGCTGGTGGTGGATGCGGCGCACCCGGAAAAAACCATCACGGTGGTGAAAAAATCCTGGCCGTCCGACGACCAGCCGTTTGCGCTGGATGCCGCGCCGCTCGAGTTGAAAGCCAGCGCCCGCCTGATCCCCAACTGGGGGGAAAACTACTGGGGCACGGTGGATCGCCTCCAGCCGTCGCCGGTCAAGGTGGACACCAAGACCGAGACGGTGACGATGATCCCGATGGGCGCGGCCCGGCTGCGCATGTCGGCGCTGCCGGTCATCGGCGATGGCCCGGACGCGCGCCCGTGGCCGAAATATCAGGAACCGGTTTCATCATGGTCCGAGGATGCCGGCATTCTGAAGACCATTACCGATCCCAGTGACCCGCGGAGTTCGAGGGGGGATGGCAAGTGTTTCCTGATGTATGGCTCAACCCTCGGTGGCAGCAAACAATGGATCATCATGCCTTTCGATCAAAAACGCACCATCTCGAAAAGCCGCACCTATTGGATGGACGAGCAGTATCCTCACGGCGGAGTGCGCGTGCCGGCATCCATCGCCCTGTTCTACAAAAGCGGCGACTCATGGAAACCCATGACCCACCCTAAAGGCTACGGCTGCGAAATGGATAAATATAACGAGGCAACCTTTGACCCGGTCACCACCACCGCCGTCAAAATGGAAATGCAGTTCCAGCCAACCCGCTGCGGCGGCCTCATGCGCTGGCGCATCGAATAAGCCGGAAAGAGTAAAAACCAGAAAATTGGCCGATGTGACGCACGACTATACAATTAGCCATGACCTCTCATTCCGGCCCATCTGTCCCGCCACAGCCCATTCCGCGTCAAGCGACCGAAGCGGCATCTTTTCCTCGAAGGGGTTCATGATGCTGGATAGATGACGATGCCCACCCGATCAATGTGCTCCAGAAGCGGGCGGTATTGGATGTGAGCCAGTGGTTGGACTTCAAAGCGGTAAGGCAGCGGCAGTTCGTCCAACTCGGACGCGATTGCCTCGGCGCGGAGCGGCTCAACATCGCCCGCAACCACCAAGTCCACATCAGAGCGGTCACTGTGGGTGCCTTTCGCGCGTGAGCCGAAGAGTGTGGCGCTCTTCACCTCGGGGTGGTGCCGGAACACGGCCCGCACCAAATCCAGCTCCGCAGGCTTGAGGGGCGGCTTTCTCATTTCATCACCTCCCCCTGCATGAAGTCGTGAAGATGTTCGATACCAGCGAGATAACGCGTGTGGATAGCTTCCACGGCTTTCTCAAACACCACCGGGCTGTAGGTGTGAGCAAGAAGATTGCGGTGATCGAGCATGTCGATCCAGACCTGTCCGTCGTCGAGGATCTTGGCCGCATAAGCATCCTTCAATACCTGCCGCGGCGTGACCGTGGCAAACACGAAGCCACCTTCTTCAAGGTAGTCCTTCATGGTTTTCCAAGCGAGTTCGAAGCAATATTCGAATCGCTGAATGACGCCTTCCTTTTCCTAGGGATTGAGAGCCTCGGGTCCATTCTCCATCGCGTCGCGTAGCAAAACGAAAGCTCGGTCGAAGTTTTGGAATCGTTGTTTCCAGCAGATGTCGGGATTTGGATTCATGGTGTGAAGTTGATACTCTTTAGGTTCGCTCGTATGGCCGCTTCCAGTTTGGCCGATTCCACGAACTGGCTTTCAAGCTCCGCGACGAGGCAGCGCACGACGCAGGACGAGGTGGGCGGACGACTGGTCTTTGGCAGAATCTTTGCGTTTGGCGGGCATGGGGGATGTGGAAACCGGGATGCTGGTGTTGGTTTCGCGGATTTCCAGCCGCATTCCAGCCTAACGGCACCGGAGAGGGAAGCCGGATCTTGCCGGACTGGCGGATTTCTTTACCGGGCCGTACTTGTCGGGAGCTCATCTTGACAAGCCCCGCCACGGTGAAACCCCTTGTTAACAGAAAAGGCTCAGGCAGGAATGCCTGAGCCTTTTCTCCGGGATTGACTGGTAGCTTACGCCTTTTTCGACATCCGGCGTCCTACACCGACTCCGGCAAGCCCGAGGCCAAGAAGCACGATTGAGGCACCACCGTCAGGCACTCCTGTGATGCCCTTTGGCGGCCCGCTGCCAAACAATTGAAAGTTGGAAAACCCGCCGCCGCCCCCGGATAGTCTCTCGTATGACCACGTGCCGCTGGTCTTGCCCTGCTCGACCAAGAACATGAACTGATCCGGATTGGCACCACCATTGCCGACGTGCCAACCGAGTACAGCATTGCCGTACGTCGTCCAAAACGATGAAGCAATCGACCAAGTACCAGCAACATTAGTTGCATCCCATGCCCCTGATGTAAATGTAATTGCAAGCAAATCATGGCTCAATGAACTGGGACCGCCATTGTCGAGGTGTCCCCTCTTGGTCCATGTGCCACCAAAAGCTGCATCAACCACCGCTGCTTTCAGATTGGACTCAACCGCCGTAGCGCCGGCAGTGGCGGAAGTCAGGGAACCCGTACGAAAGTCATTTGCAGGATTCGGGAGTGTGATGGTAAGCGCATTGGCGTCGTTCATCGCCACTGCACCAGATGCACAGAGACAGGCGAGCCAAGTTTTGAGGTTTCGAATTTTCATTTCAGTGAACCATAAGCCATTTTCGTGCCAATCTTCCCGAGAATAGTCAGATGGCTCTTTGATCTGACTGTCAAGCCATAGTGAATGAGCGAGTTGAATATCCTCTGGTCATCTGGGTAATTTGCTATCAAATAGTTCGCATGGTGAATCCTCATGCAAACTGTAAAAAAATCCGACATCCTTCCTTACACAAAACCAATAGTGCGACATGCAAATCCCTTATAAAATAAGGTGCCGCCGGGGGGACTCGAACCCCCACGAAGGTTGCCCTTCAACGGATTTTAAGTCCGTGGCGTCTACCATTCCGCCACGGCGGCTTTGCCCGGCATTTTTGCCAGATGACGGGGCAAGTAAAACGAAATCCCCCACCCGTCCAGCCCGGATTTTTTGCAATACCGTGAAAAAAAATGAAAAAATGAAAAAAAATGAAAAAAACATTGACGACTTACGCGATCGCGTGTATTTTGACGTCTGTGATTATGTCAAACCTACTTGCCTCAACCCAATTCAGCAGAAACAAAAAGGTCCGCAATCACGGATTTGTCCGTGTTAAGCACTATCTGAGGCTCACTTTCATGAGTGGTCCCAAGGTGCTGTTCACCTCGCAGATCAACTGGAAATGCGCGATCATCATGACGATGATGTGCCTGCCTTCCCTGCTTTTTTGTTCGATTCTAACGCTGCCCGAGATCATTTTCCAATTTCCCCATCAGCATGCCTACTTCTACTTCGGCAAGGTTCTCAACGAGGATCCTACGCGGTGGATCGTGCTGTTCCTCGCCGGGATTTGCACGATCATGTCTCTGGCCGTTCCAGCGACCATGTCCGAAGGGAAAAATCCGATCCGGTATTGATGGTTTTGCTTGAATGTCGAAGGGTTTGATACTGCATTCGCATGCGCTGCCAGCGAGCAAACAAAGCCTGACAATCATGCCATCCTCCTTGACCACGCCGATCACGATCCATCACGACATCGCCGCGCTCACCGCTGTCATCGCGGATTTCAAAGCCAGGGTCGCTTCCGCAGTGCCGCCACGGCCCTCCGGCATCTGTGGCTTCGATGGCTTCATCGATACCTTCGTGCGCTTGCAAGCACCCGCCTCAATGGCCGAGTTCGGCCCTAAGGTCGCCGCCGCCGCCGGTATCGCCGCCTCCTATCCGGCGCGGCATCTGGGCGACAAATTCGGCGGCAACGGCCCGCTCTTCGCCGCCGCCATGCACGACATCCACGGCGGCGCGATCGACGTCACCTACATCGGCGCAATGGGCCGCGGCGAAGTCCTGCCGATCTATCAGGATGCGCTGGGCGGAAAAATGAAACACCTTTTCACCCTGGCGGCCCCCGCGCACAGCACCTGTCTGGAGTTCACCGACGGCAAGGTGATGCTGTGCGATATGGCCGCCTGCGCGGACGTCACCTGGGAGCGCCTGCTGGAATGTGTCGGCCAGACCGCGCTCGACGCGGAACTGCAATCCGCACGTTTCATCAGTGCGGTCAACTGGGGCAAACTGCCCCATGCCGGCAAGATCTGGAGCAATCTGGCAGACCGTCTGGCCGCCCTCGGCGTGCCCGCCAAGGAAGTCATCTTTTTCATGGACCTCGCCGAGTTCGAGACCCGTCCGCTCGCCGACCGCGAGGATTTGCTTGCCCGCATGGGACCGCTCACCCGCCAGTGCCAGACCTTGCTGAGTTTCAACTTGAAGGAAGCCTGGCAAATGGGCGAGGTCTTCGGTGGCTCCTATCATGGACGCATGGATGCCGAGGCCGTGGCCGAACTTGCCGCCTTCCTGCGGGCCCGCATCGATGTGGATCGCGTGATCATTCACCCGAACAACGGGGCCGCCTGCGCCAGTGCCGCCAGCACGGTTTATGTGCCGGGACCGTATTGCCGTGAGCCGCTCATTTCCACGGGGGCGGGCGACAATTTCGGCGCCGGATGCCTCGCCGCCGCCCTGCGGGGCTTCGACGACACGAGTCTTCTGCTGGCAGGCAATTGCGCCAGCGGTCATTTCGTCCGCTCCGGTCGGTCCGCTTCCTTTGCCGACATGGCACGTTTGTTAGATGCTTGGTCCGTCGGCACACTCGGCGAACGTCTGTAGCCCGGGCGGAAACATTTTCGCAGGTGCCGGGGAAGGGATCCTTTATTTGCGGTTCGATATGGACCAATAGACGGAGTAGCGCTGATGGTGCAGGTCGTAAAGCGGACGGAAGGTGATCCCGTCGGCGGGACCGGCCCCATGCGCCTTGAAAACCAACGGTGAGCCGTCGACCGGTTCAAGCCAGTCCGCAGGATTCGCGGAAAGCGTCATGATCTCCGGGACAAGCGCCGGCGGGACATTCCGATAGGCGTCTTTGCGAGCCAGATCGTCCGGCATATTCTCGCGTCCCAACTCGCCTGCCAGCAGAACGGGCCCGCTGAATATGGCCGCCATGGCGGGCACATCCCTGGCCCGTTCCAGACGCAGCGTGGCGGGCAGTGTCAGGGTGATGACATCGCCCGTTTGCCATTCGCGGGTGAGGGAGACATACGAGGACGCCTTGGCCGTGGGTTCGCGCACCTGCCCGTTCAACGCCAACACGGCCGGGCCGGATACCCAATGCGGGACACGCATCCGCACTGTTGCGGGTTTCCCACCGCTGCTGTTGACCACCGTGACGCGCACGGTTTCGCCCCGCGTGATGTCGCCTTCCTGCCGGAGTGTTAGACCTGCTTCCTTCCAAATGAGTTGCGAGGGAATATAGAGGTTGATCCAAAGCGTATCGTCCCGTCGGAAGTATATCCCTTCGTTATAGCGGGGCGTGTTTTCGATGCCGGAACCCACACAGCAGGAGTTGTCTGTTAGATATGTGCGGAAATATCCGCGCAGCGGGGTGAAATAGGTCATGTGCCCGTGATCGGGTGCGATCGTGGCCAGGAGATGATTGTACAGCGCCCGCTCGAAATAATCGGCATATCCGGCGCGCGGATCCAACTCGAACAACCGGACCGTGAGCTTCAACATGTTATGCGTGCAACAGCTTTCGGCGGTCGTCGGCGGCAGGACTTTGCCGTCGTCGATGGACGGACCGGCCTCCACCCCGGGTTGGTCAAACCATTCGTGGAACCCATTGCCGCCGATGACAAACGAATGCTGCCGGGTCACGAATTCCCAAAAATGTGCCGCGGCTTTGGCAGTGGTTGGGTCACCCGTTAGGGCCGCGCAATGGGTTAGGCCAATTGCCTGGGCGATATGTGTATTGGAGTGCAACCCCTTGAGACGATCCTCGCCCGCAGCAAGCGGATCGACAAACCATGCCCGGTTGAACACCTTGGCCATGTCGAGGTATCGGCGGTCACCGGTCCTGACATGAAGTTCCGCCAGCACGTCGCTCATGCCTCCGAATTCGTTATGCGGGTTGCGGCTGGTGTCCGTGCGGAAGATCCGCTCGATCTCCTCCGGCTTGAGCGCGGCGATGCGCCGCTCGCAATAGCCGGCCAACTTCACCGCCACTTCGAGCGCCTGCCGGTTGCCCAAATAATGATGGGCGTCGAGCAGTCCGGCCATGATCTTGTGGATGGTATAATAGGGCACCACCACCCCGGCGGCATTCCCCGGTTTTCCTTCCAGTCGATCCAATGCCCCGGTCGGAAATGCCGCTAGATAGCCGTTGTCACCCAGCGCATCCTGGCATTTGGCGAGTTCGCCCACGAGGTGGTTGGCCTTTTCCCGGAACGCATCGTCGCCGGTGGCAACCGCCATGCGTGAAGCGGCTGACAGATAATGTCCCGCCATGTGGCCCCGGATGAATCCGCTGTCCCAACCACCGTATCCGCCGGTCACTCCGGTGGCTTGGGGCAACTGCGCCAGCTTGCGGTATTCAAACAACAATTTGTCCGGGACCAGCGACGCCACGTAACCCCGACGGTGCAATTCCTGCCGCTCGTAAAACGGACTGCCCGGCAGCAGCCGCACCTGGGCGGCATCCACTGCCCTCACCGTGGAGATGCCGCCCGCCGCCATGCCGCCACCTGCGAGCGCCGTCGCCAAACACGTCATCCATCCTGTTCTAACTGTCCTAGTTGGCAGCATCTATTTCTTCGCTTCGACCAGTTCCACGATGCCGCAGTCGATCGCCTGTGCTCCCCTGATCTGGTGGCAATGAATCGCCAGAATGTTATTGCCGGGCTTGAGCGATTTCATGGCTTCATCCGACATCGGGAACGCCTCATGGCTGGAGTTATAGCCGGTGATCTTGGCGGCCAGCTTGCCATTGATATAGATCTCCGCGTTGTCGTCGTGCAGGACGTTCAGGCAAAGATTGGCGGGCACCGATTTCATGTCAAACGAACGACGCAGCCAGATGTCCGGCGTCTTCCACTCGGTCGCCGGGTTGATGGTTCCGAACGCGGCGGCACCTTCCTTCCAGGACGCGTCGTCGAAACCGACCGCCTGCCATTCGCCGGCGGGTTGATCGGTGGTATAGCGCCACATCACCTTCACTCCCTGTTCGGCGCATGAAACGACCACCTTGGGCGCCACCTGTGGCTGATAGAGCAATGCGGCGGCTGCGGTCGCGCGGGTTTCATCGAATTTGATCTGCTCGCGGTCATAGGTCATCAAGCCATTGACCTCGATCTCGACATCGGACGTCTGCGTGTACACGGCGGCCGACAGTCCCTTGCCTATCAGTGGCCGCATGCGGGTAAGCAGACTCACATAAGCATCGGTGGCCTCGGCGTCAGTCTTGTAGCTGACATAGCCCCATGCTCCGGCTTCCCGCCAGAGGTGATCCTTGACCGGACGGCCCAAGCCGCCGAATTCGCCGAGCACCGCCGCCCGGGTGGGCTCGACGGCGGGCATGCCGGGGCCGGGATATTTGTGGATGTCCATCACATCGCCGCACTTCTTGTCGGTCCAGCCGCTGGCATTGTTGACGAGTCTGCTAGGATCGCGTTGTTTGACCATTGCGGTGAGCCGCTCGGTATCATATTGTCCCCAGCCCTCGTTGAACACCACCCACATGATGATGGATGGATGGTTTTCCAGAGTGTCGATCATTTCATTGAGTTCGCGCTCGAAGTTGTCGCGCTTGTCCGCGGGATTGTTGCCAGCGGGCATGTCCTGCCAGACGAGCAGGCCCAACTTGTCCGCCCAGTAATACATGCGGTCCGGCTCGATCTTGACGTGCTTGCGCAACATGTTGCAGCCAAGTTTTTTGGTGATTTCCAAGTCATACTTCAGGGCGGCATCCGTCGGTGCGGTGTGCAGACTTTCCGGCCAGAACCCCTGGTCCAACGGGCCATACTGGAACAACACCTTGTTGTTCAATCCAAGACGGTTGATGCCAGCCTCGTCCTTGAGGATGGAAATCTTGCGCATGCCGAAGTAACCGGTAACCGCATCCGAGGCATCGCCGTCTGTTAGAGCCACCTGCAGGTCATAGAGAAACGGTGTGTCCGGCGACCAGAGCTTCGGGTTCTTGACCTTGAGGACGATCTCCTCGCCGGGCTTGCCGGTGGCGCTGGCAACGGCATTGCCTTGGTCAAACGCCGTGATTTTCACCGTGGCATTCGCTCCCGCGCCTGCGGCCTTGATTTTCACCTTGGCCTCCTCCTTGTCGATATCAGGAACGAGAGTATAGGAGGCGATGTGGGACTTGGCGACGGGCTCCAGCCAGACGGTGCGCCAAATGCCGGAGGTGGCGGTATACATAATGCCGTGGGGCTTGAGCACCTGCTTGCCGTGCGGTTGGCCGGCATCGGTCGGGTCCCAAACGGAAACCACGATCTCCTGGCTGCCCTCGGGCTTCAAGGCATCGGTGATATCCATACTGAACGGGCTGTATCCGCCGATGTGCTTGCCGACCTCCTTGCCGTTCACATGAACCACGCAGTCCCAATCCACCGCACCGAAATTGAGCAGCACGCGCAGGTCTTTCCACGCACCGGGAATATCGACCGTCCGACGATACCACAGGCGCTCCGCAGGCTGGACGATATGCTTCACTCCGGACAATGCCGATTCTACCGGATAGGGAACCAGAATCCGCTGCTTGAACTCGTTAGGGCGGGGATCTTCTTTGGGTGCGATCGCCAGATCCCACAGGCCATTGAGGTTCAGCCAGTCCTTGCGGACCATCTGCGGCCGTGGATACTCTGGCAGGGCGTTCTTGGGGCTGACTTCCTGGGCCCAACGGGTCATGATGTGCCCGGGAACCGGTGCCCACTCGGCAGCCTGCGCGGTTAGCACGCCGACCATGACGATCAAGAGCGCGAGGCTTCCAATACGCCTTTTTTGTGCAAGGATTTGGGTTCCGGCATAACCGCCCATGGCGGACGATGGGTTGAATGGTGTGGGTTGCTTGTCCATAAGTTGTTTTGTGATGCGGGGTTGGACTGAGTCATACGCTGCGGATTCGCCAAATCCAACACAAATCAACACACAAACCATAGGGCATCGTCCCGTGTTGACCCGGCAGGCCACAACCCTCAGAATGTCCGCGCCAACCACGACAGTCACCCCCCCCCCTACCCCGCCCCACGATCCTCCATCCGCCATGTCCATTCCCTACCTCAACCGTGAAATCTCATGGATCGAGTTCAACCAACGCGTGCTCAACGAAGCGTTGCGAGACGACCTGCCATTGTTGGAACGCATGAAATTCCTCGCCATCACCGCAGCCAATCTCGACGAGTTCTTCCAAGTCCGTGTCGGCGGATTGATGGCCTTGCGCCGCAGCGGATTGAAAACACCTGATGCCTCCGGCCTGACGCCCGCGCGGAATCTCGCCGCCTTGCGCCAACGCATCCTCCAGATGATGGCCGACCAATACGCGTTGTTCCGCGACACCTTGATCCCAGCGCTGGCAAAGGCAGGCATCCAGGCCATGCAACCCGGCGATCTGTCAGTCGAACAGACAGCCCAGGTCGCCGCCACCTTTGAGGATCTCATCTATCCGCTGCTCACCCCGCTCGCGGTCGATCCCGGCGAGTCGCCGCCCATGGTCCCGGCACTGCAGGTCATCGTGGCCTGCCGTCTGCTAAATACCGAAACGCAGGTCGCGCGCCACTCCCTGATCCCCATCCCGGATACCCTCGGCCGCCGCGTGCCCGTCACCAAGGAAGCCGACACCCATGCGTTTCTGCTCATCGAGGACCTCATCGCCACCCATGCCGCCCGGCTGTTTCCCGGAGAAAACGTTGCCGCCACCACCGTCTTCCGCGTAACCCGTAATGGCGATATCGCCGTGCAGGAGGAGGACGCCATCGATCTCGCCGATGAAATGGAAGATGTGCTCAGCGCCCGCCGCTTCGCCGAAACCGTGCGGCTGGAACTCCGCGCCGACGCTCCCCGCGACCTCGTCGACATGATCCAGCAGGTCACCGCCGCAGGGGCGCAGGAGATCTATCAGTCAGACGGACCGCCCGGCCTCGCGTCCTTCATGGAACTCGCGTTGCTGCCGGATTTCGATCATCTGCGCGATGCCAATTGGCCGGGCCAGACCTCCCCGGCCATCGCACCCGGAGCATCGATGTTTGAGACCATCGCCGCGAACGACGTAATGCTGTTCCATCCCTACGAATCCTTCGAACCGGTGCTCCGCCTGTTAGAGGAGGCCGCCGACGATCCTGATGTTGTCGCCATCAAACAGGTTCTCTACCGGACAGCGAGAAAATCGCGGGTCATCGACGCCCTCATCAGCGCCGCGGAAAACGGCAAACACGTCACCGTGCTCATCGAATTGAAGGCCCGCTTCGACGAAGCCCGCAACCTCGACCGCGCCGATGAATTGCAGCGTGCCGGAGCACAGATCGTTTACGGCGTGAAAGGCCTCAAGACCCACGCCAAAATCTGCATGATCATCCGCCGCGAGTCCGGCCACCTGCGCCGCTATGTCCATCTGGGTACCGGCAATTACAACGAGACAACCGCCCGACTTTACACGGATCTTTCCTACCTTACCTGCAAGCCCGAGTATGGAAATGACGCCTCGTTGTTTTTCAACGCGGTCTCCGGCAGGTCGAAGCTGCTGCGTTTCCAACGCCTCGTCCCCGCGCCCACCGCGATGAAACATACCCTGTTGGATCTCATCACCGGCGAGGCGGAACGCGCGAAACAAGGGCTGCCCGCCCGCATCCTCGCCAAGGTCAACTCGTTGCAGGACCCGGATATCATCAAGGCGCTCTACAAAGCCTCCAAAGCGGGCGTGGAGATCAAACTCAACGTCCGCGGCATCTGCTGCCTCAAACCCGGCGACCCGAAACACTCGAAAAACATCGAGGTCGTTTCCATCATCGATCGGTTCCTCGAGCACGCCCGGTTGTTCTACTTCCATCAGGGCGGCGATGCGGAGGTATATATTTCCTCCGCAGACTGGATGACGCGCAACCTTGAAAAACGCGTCGAACTCATGATCCCGATCGAAGAACCCCAGTTGAAACGCCGCCTGGTGCGCATCTTGGAAGCCTTCTTCCAGGACAACACCCAGGCCTCCCGCCTGCTGCCCGATGGCAGTTCCCAGCGCATCGTGCGCGGCAAACGCCAAAAGACATTCCGCGCCCAGGAACTTTTTTATCAGCAGGCGCGGAATGCCGCCAAAGCCCGCGAACACGAACGCGCCATGACCTTCGAACCCCACGTCCCGCCCGAGTGATGCCTCGTCCCGGCTCCACCGGAAAGGGACAGAGAAATAATTAATTATTGTGGATAACTCAACAGTGGGGAGTTCTGCGGCTCAGGATTCGTCGGAATGAAGTCCCAGGCGGGTCTTGAGCCGGGAGAGTTTTAGTGCCGCATCGGCCCACTGGTCAACCAGTTTGCGGAAGCGCTTGAAATTCGCCACCTCCAC
>CAISTY010000296.1 GCA_903888515.1 Akkermansiaceae bacterium
CACCTGTTTCGGAACCGTGAACACCTATTTCGGAAAACCCGAAAAGTGTTCACGTTCAACCGAAACAGCCGTTCACCATCAACCGAAATCAGTGTTCACGTTGAACCGAAATGGGTGTTCACCATCGACCGAAATACGCACCCTGCGGGTTCCGGCCTGTCATTTGCCCCTGCATAGCGCACCCCTTTGCTTCCATTCGTCGGTTTTTTGAGACGGCTCCGAAGAGCAAATTTAACCGACTAACCAAGGGGAAACCACTATGTCGAACATCATCGAAATCTCTGCCAACACCACCAAAAACAACCACCAGACCGCGACTTTCCTTCGCACTCCCGAGACTTCCAAAGAGCAAGTGGCTACTGGCAAATTCGATTTGTATCAGACCATCACGGACAAGATTATCGAAGCCATGGAAGCCGGAATCGAGCGCAACGGATGCCCTATGTGGCAGGGCCAGGGCAGCAGCGGGATGCCTTACAACGCGCAAACCGGCAAGAATTATTCCGGGATTAATGTCCTGATGTTGTGGTTTGAAGCCGCCGACCGTGGGTATTCGAGCGGGGCATGGATGACTTATAAGCAAGCCATCGCGCTGGGTGGATCGGTAAAAAAGGGATCAACCGGCACACGCATTGTTTACTTCGACAAGATCACGAAAACGGAAGCCGACAAGGCGACCGGCGAGCTATCGGAGAAGGTTATCCCGATGCTGAAATCTTACGTCGTGTTTAACGCGGATCAGGTCGAAGGCGTGAATCTGGAAGGTAAAAAGGAACCCACTTTTACCGGCATCGATGCCGCCGAGGCGATTATGACCGGATCAGGAGCCGCGATTATTGAAGGCGGAATCAAGGCGTTTTTCCGTCCGAGTGCTGACGAAATCCACCTTCCCGACCGCGCCAGGTTCGAGACAGCAGAAGCCTTTTACAGTGTCGCCATGCATGAGCTAACGCACTGGACAGGCCACACCAGCCGCCTAGCCCGTGACTTTTCCGGACGCTTTGGGGATGAAGCTTACGCCTTCGAGGAACTGATTGCCGAACTTGGAGCCGCTTTTACTTGCGCTGAAATCGGCATCGCTCCGGCAACGCTGGAAGGACACGCGGGATACATTCAAAGCTGGTTGAAGGTGCTTAAAAACGACAAGCGGGCAATCTTTACTGCGGCAAGCCAAGCCAGCAAAGCGCACCAATTCTTGACTCTGCAACAAGCAGATGAAATGAAGCTCGCCGCCTGATTCGCCGGCAGCATTACCAGCAGGGGGCGCCATCGAGCGCCCCGTTTTTTTGGTTGTCGCTTCTTTTTCCTACCGACCAACCCTCAACAAAACAACAAATATAAATCGTAGCTCGCGGCTCGTTGGCCGCTCGCCGTTCCCAAAACCCGTTCGCGACCAGGGCATACAAGGCAACCACCCCCGGTTGCCTTTTCCCTTGGAGCTACCATGAACAAATTCATCAACACTATCGAAGCCCGGCAGCGCTGCCGTGACCTCATTCTTGCCGGCACGGTGTCAGAACGGCAGAACGAAGTACGTCGCCTGCTGGATGTTTATCCAGCCCATGACGTCCGCCTGCGCCCCAGATTATGGGGCTTAGCCGACATTGAAACTGACAACAAGATCAGCTTGGACCTTCAGCAGATATTGTCAGGAACAGACGACGACCCCGGCGCAGTGGCTGAGGTTTACTTCCACGAGCTTTCTCATGTCATATTGACTAGCAGAGGAATCCACACCCACGGCCCGGAATTCGCCGCAGAAGCTATGGCGATCACTCAGCGCATGACTCAACGACCACCATCACAGCATTTCCAGCGCTACAACCTCGCGGCGGACGGCTATGAGCCCACCGCTGCCGACCATTCCGCCATTAAACAACGCTTCAGTTACATTCGCACCACTCGGGAAAATCCCAACCCTGCCGATATGGAGTAAGCGTCCAACCGATCCACATTGCTGACTGAGGGATTGCGCCGATAGTGTCCACGGATTTTGAGGTGGACACATGGACACAAAGATGGCGAAGCCGGCGGCGCGGCGGACACGCAGGACGCACGCACCGGAATTCAA
>CAISTY010000297.1 GCA_903888515.1 Akkermansiaceae bacterium
AAATTGTGCGCGGCTTTCTAGTCTGACATCATCTTCAACGGCGGCCACTAAGGCACTCACAGTCACCCGCGAGTGCTCGACAGGCGATATCAAGTTCTGGCGTGCATCCACAATAGCAGCCAACAACTACAGTTACGCATACTATTCTTTCAATAATGACGGCGGAAGCTATGAGTTTTCATACTCCAGCCTTCCTGCAGGCCTGAAAACGCTGGCAGTCAAGGGCGGCCTGCGCACATTTACATGGATGGTTTCGTCCAAATATGATTATTCCGCCGATCTCTACCTCGACAACATCGAGTTCCCCGACGAGCCGATCAAGGTGGATTCGATTTCGCCGTCAGGCGGTTCCGTTCTGACGAATTCGACCACACCACTCACCGTCACCTTCAACCGTATTCCCACAGGAGTGGCGGCGAGCAACCTTGTGTTGTCCGGGCCGGCTGCTACGGGAGCCACCGTGGGAACACCGGTGAAGGTGGACGAGATCACGTGGCGCTATCCGGTATCTGGATTAACCAGCGGCGTGTTGCTGGTCACCCTGCCCGGTGGCTGTGTGACGGACAAATTCACCAACGCGTTGCCAGCAACCAGCGCGATGTTCACGGTCGCAGTTCCGGTGGTTCCCTCTACCAGCATTCGTCCGCTCGCCATCGGCCCGGTCCCCGGACAGGTCATCAATGACAGCGTGTGTGTGCTCTCGATCCAATTTGATCGTCCGGTGGCCGGATTCAGTGCCGCCGCCCTGCAATTCAGCGGCGTGGCGGCGGCTGATATGGTCGTGTCGCAGCAAGCGGAGACACTTTCTAACACCTATACGTTCGGGCTCACCCAGCTCCAGCCCGGGCCATTGACCGTGACGGTAAACCCCGCCGCAGTGCCTAGCGTCCAACTGACACCGGAAAGCTGGTCCTACACGGTGGCACCAGGCACATACGCGCTTGCGCAAGCACCTTTCGTGGAAAGCTTTGAAGGCGAGTCGTTCACCTCATGTTGGGAACCTCTGCCGTCCGCCGACGGCGGCCGCATCCGCACGGTGACTGAGTATGGCCCGTTGCACGGTGAACGCCATCTGCTCATGGATGCCAGTCCCGGCGGCTCCCGGCGGATTCAGGAGTTGGTTCTGCATATCGCCGGTGCCACTGCCGTCCGCTCGAAGCTGGTGATGCACATGAAGGGCTTGAACGCCGAGTGGCATACCCTGCCGGGTGCATTCGTAGGCCGGGCCGCGGGCGATGGCGTGTCGATCAGCATTGACGGCGCGCGCTGGTACAGCCTCCCGTCCGTCCTGCTGCAAAATGGTGCGTATCAGTGCTCGACGATCGATCTGGGAGCGGAAGTGAAGAAAGTGACCGCCGGGCAACCGGTCGATGTCCGAATCAAAATCCAGCAGGACGATGACCAGCCGGCACCCAGCGACGGACTGCTCCTGGATTATGTCGTGATCGCCGATAACATCTCATACGATGCCAACAGCGACAACCTGCCGGATTGGTGGGCGATGGCGCATTTTGGAAACACGGATCAACGCGCGGATGACGATACCGACCGCGACGGGCGCACGAATGCCGATGAATACGCTGATGGCACGGACCCCAATGACGGCACCAACACGCTGGGCCTGGTTGCTTGCTATGCGTTCGACGGCGACGCTCAGGACGCCAGCGGATATGGCAATCATGCTGCGGTCAATGGGCCGGTCCCGGCATTGGATCGTTACAACAACCCGGCCGGAGCCTACGCGTTCGACGGTGCTAACGACATCATTTCCAAGGCGGATTTCAATCTGCAGTATTCGCAACTTTCGATGGCGGCATGGGTCAAGCTCGACAACTGGGGAAGCGCAGCCAGTCGCCACATTCTGAGCATCGAGAACGGGATCTACTCCGTGCAACTCGAAGCACTCGCGAATGGCGAGATCCGCTGGGACAGCCGCGGCGACGGCGATTTGTATCGCTGCATTTCGCCCGCAGGTGCGATCAAGACGGGACAATGGACGCATGTCGCGGCAACGTGGGGTGACGGGATTGCGAAAATCTACATCAACGGGCTGCTGGTCGCGACCCAATCCGTCGCACCAATGACGGTCAGCGTGATTGATCGGCCGCTGCGTATCGGCACCGGCAATCCGGCGGAGAACGGTTGGTGGCTCGGAACAATGGATGATGTCCGGATTTACAGTCGCTCACTTGATTCCAATGAAGTGGCCCGGTTATACACGAACACATTACCCAATTTGGCGCCGCCGGGTACCTTCGAACGATGGCTTTCCGATCAGGGCATCACCAATGGATCCGCCGAGCATTTCCATCAGGACCACAACACCAATGGCGTGCCGAACGGCCTGGAGTATGCCTTTGGCAGCAACCTGCCGACCGATGGGCAGTTGCTCAAAATCCGCAACGTCAACGGGCGGCGCGTGATCGAGACTCCGGTGCAAGACCCCGCCACCCAGCCCTATCTCTATCTGCAGGTTCTGGGAAGTACGGATCTGGTTCACTGGTCGCTGATGGTCGTCCCGGCGGCGGACACCACCGGCATGCCCGCCAACCGCCTCTGGTATGAGACGGCGGGTCCACCGCTGCAACAGGCATTCTTCAAGCTGGAGGCGAAGTTGCGCAATGCGGGCGACGGGTCCTTCGATCAGTGGCTCTCAGCCCACGGCCTGTCCGGCACTGCGGTCACGCTTTTCCAACAGGACCGCAACGGCGACAATGTGTCTAACGGCTTGGAATATGTCTTTGGCGCCGACCTGCCGACGGACGGCCCATTGCTCAAAATCCGCAGCGTCAATGGCCGCACGGTGCTTGAGATCCCGGTGCAAGACGCCGCCACCCTGCCCTATGTGAACCTGCGGGTGTTAGGCAGCACGGACCTGGTCCACTGGTCGCTGGGGGTCATCCCCGCAGCGGACACCACCGGCATGCCCGCCAACCGCATCTGGTATCAACCCGTGGGCCCGCCACTCCAACGGGCG
>CAISTY010000298.1 GCA_903888515.1 Akkermansiaceae bacterium
CCCTGAAGTGGAATCTCGCCGTTCCGCGAAAGCCGCCGGGGGAGGGTGCGCATGATGCCCTCAGGTGGTCAAGGAGATCGTTGGGGGACTGGTAGGCCAGGATGTTGCGCGGACGGTTATTACGACAGGTGGAGACTCAAATTATCGAAGAAGCTGCTTGCTCTGCCCCGGCATACGGGCTATGAGAGTCGGCATGGCCAAAAAACGATGGATTGTGATGAGTCGGAATGCGGCGGAGCACCCGGTTTTTTACCACTGCATATCGCGGGTGGTAGATGTTGCGGGCCGAATTGATATCGTATGAGATTCCCAAATTGACATCGTCGCTATTTCGCTAGATTGCCACGCTCTGATCGGGTTTGGGTTCCGGTTTCATCGTAGTTTCGGAGCTTGATGATGACGACGCCGGAAGTTGTCAGACGCCATGGGGCTCCGCCCCATATGCGTAAACTTACTGAGCAGTCCCTAGGTTGGAATACATTCAGTTAGCCGCAAAGAGGCACAGAAACCACAAAAAAATGAATGCCATCAGGCTTATTGCGTATCTTGCGCATTTTTGCGGCAAAAAATACTGTAGGGCAAACTAAGAACTCATCAGTAGACGCAGATGAAGAGAGATTTTTGATTTTATCTGCGTTCATCTGCGTCCATCTGCGGTTCGAATTTCTTAATTGAACAGGATTGGGCGAGGACGCCTATCTTCCCTCACAGCCGTGACGGCTGTTCTCCGTTCAATCCGCGTGAAAGGAGAACCCTATGTGAACGCGCGAGGCCCCAGAGACAGTCAGACCCCAGAGACAGTCATGGGTCATACCATGGCTTGCGAACGCGCGCGGCATGGTTTAGCATGGCGCATGGCCATCGAGAATTTCGCCGGGTTTCCCCCAAGTATCCACGAGTCCGCTTTCATCGCTGCCAGTGCCGACGTGATCGGCCGGGTGACGTTGCATGAGGAAACCAGCGTCTGGTATCACACCACGTTGCGCGGTGACATCCACGAGATCGTGATTGGTCCGCGTTCCAACATCCAGGACAACGCGGTGATTCACGTCGCCGATGATTACGGATGCTACGTGGGCGAACTCGTCACCGTCGGGCATTCGGCGATTCTGCATGCCTGCACGGTGAAGGACGAGGTGCTGGTGGGCATGGGTGCCATCGTGCTTGATGGCGCGGTGATTGGCGAGCGCTCGATCATCGGGGCGGGAGCGCTGGTCACCGGCGGCACGGTGATTCCGCCAGGCTCGCTGGTGCTGGGATCTCCCGGAAAAGTCGTCCGGACATTGTCCCTCGCGGAACAGGCCGAGGTGCAATTGTGGGCGGCAAAATACGTCAGCGGATCCAGAAAGTATCTCATTCAGGCAGATCGGGGCGGACCTTCGCCGCTAACAGCTTGTAGCCTGCGGCGTTGAAATGGAGTTGATGTCATTCTCTCACTTCGCGAAATCATGTGCGGCGGGCGGAACCCACAAGTCGGCAGGCCGAAGGTCCAGCAGATCGATGGCTGCGAACCATCGCGCGAGGTCCTTGACCTTGTCGTCGAAGTTGTTAGTGCCCAGGGAGAACTTCGCACCCATGCTTTTGGCGAGTTTGAGGAAGGCGGGTTTGGGAAAATCCGAAGTCGCTTGGATTTCCAGCGCGATGCCCTTGGCAACGGCCTTGGCGATGACCTGGCGCATGCGTGCTTCGGTCCAGAGTTGGTCGTAAAGATGGGCGATGCAGGGCGGCAGATATGTCGGGTTGGCGAGGATGCTGATAGGCTCGTCGAGGATGCGCAGGTTGTGGGCCAGATACTCTGACATCCAAGCCTCGGGGTCGTCAATGGAGACGCCGGGCAGCCACAGGCGGCGCGGCTTGCCCGCGGTGGTAAGACCCATGATCATGGTGTCGGCGAGGATGAAATCAAGGCGTTGGCGCAGCGCGGGGTCGATTTGTGCGAACCAATCGCGGTCGTTGACCTGGATGCCCACGGGCACCCGTTTTCCGTTAGGCAGCGGCTGCGAGTGGGCGTCGATGAAGTCCTTGAGGCTGGCGTTGTCCGCCAGCGGCCACTCGCGACCGAAGTTTTCCAGCACCGTGCTGCGGATGCCGCTTTGCTCTTGCCTGAGCACGGCTTTTTCGAGGGTCATGCCGCCACGGATGTGGATGTGATAGTCGGTCAGGGAGAGCCCCTTGAGCTTGGCTTTGGCAAGTTCCTGCTTGAAGGCATCGCTTTGCGGATAGAGAAACGGCTGATCCTCAGCACGCAAAAGAACCACGGAAAAAATGGCGAACAGATAGATGGGGATGCGCATGGCCGGGGATGCTTGCAGGGGCAACATGCCCTGTCGAGAGCGGACCTCAAGGAGGGTGGCGTCCCGCCCAATACTGTCCGGTTCATCCTGCATGTCCGCCTATGAAACGACAGGCTGGAAGCCCGTCGGCCATGACAGGCAAGATGCCTATCCTCCTGTGCACTGTTGCCCACCTTGGCCATGGAATGTGAAAGCTCAGCGCTTGCAGCCATCGCTTTCCCGCACCATGGGCATGGCGGACAGGAATGTCCGCGCTCCTTATGGCTGCTTGGCGGCTGGTGGCTTGGCAGCCGGCGGCTTGGTGGCTGGCGGCTTGGCGGCGGTCCCGGTATCCCGAAAGGTGACGATGCGGGGCCGCCCTGATTCGGGATCGAGGTATGCAAAGATCAGATAGCGCAGGCCGGGCAGGAAGCGCAGCATGCTTTCCTTGGCGGTTTTCCAGGTGTCATCCTGCTGGAATTCAAAAATCACCGGGGCCATGTTGAAATGATCGCGTTTCTCCGGTCTGGCGACGCCATGGGATCCCGCGGGACGGAGCATGATCTTGCTTTCGCCGATGAGGAAGCGGATGTCCTGATGGTAAAAGTTCGCGACAAACGCCCCTCCATCCGGGAAGTTTTTCACGGAGTCCTCGATCACAAAGACCCGCCACGGCAGGGCGTCTGAAGACTTTGCAGCGGCGACAAAAACCAGGATGAAGGCATGGCCGTTAGGCGGGAGAGTGGCGGTGGCGGCGGGCTTGCGATCCGCAGTCGAGATGAAGGTGAGGGTATTTCCCTTGGCGAAGCAGAAAGTTGCCGGAGAGAGCGTGTCGGTGGTGATCGTGCAGCGAATTTCGACATCCTTCTCTGCAACGTTGAGCAGCGGCGGCGGCGGCGCGGCACTGTCCAAAGATATAAACCGGCAAGCAATTTTTCTGAAATCCTGGGCGTGACTGATCGCGGAACAGAGGAACAACAGGCAGAAGCAGAGGGTACGCATGGGAAAATAAAATATAGTCTGTGAAGGCGGTTAGAAACTCAAATTTCCCTGGGATTGAGCCAGCGCAGCGCGGTGACGAGGAAACGTCGGCCGAATTTTTTGTTAGACAGGCTTTGCAGTGCGGCGGGAGCGGTCTCGACCGGGTCGGCGGGATCCAGCCATTCGGGGAATCGCTGCACGACCGCCTCACAGGTGGCCCTTGCGAGGATCTTGCCGGTGGCATCGCGGGCCTCGCCATAGCCGCGGATGGTGAAGGTGTCGGAGCGCGGGGTGGCGGCATTGCCTAACACATTGAGCAAGTCGGCCTGGGTGAGATAGCCCGGCGCCCCCTGATAGCTGGAACCGGCACCGGCTGCGGGATTGGCATACTTATAGGTACCCACCTTGTCAGCAGGGATCTCGAAGCCCGCGTTGGCGTCGGCGGCAATTTTTTGGTTGAGGTTGGAATCATCAATCGCCTGCTGGAGAGCACCGCGCTGGGCGGATTCCCCGGTGCCTAGCCGGCGGTTGACAAATTCCGCCAGCGACAGGAAGGGACCGCGGAGACGGACTTGTTTGACGATGTTTTTGGCGAGGGTCTGCAACTCGTCATCCGTAAATTCGCGCGGACCAAGCCAGTAGGCATCCTTGACATCAGCACCGTCCGCAGCGGATTTGGCCACTGGCAGACGGAAGCGGCTGATGCGGGCTTCCTTGCCGGTAGCGGTGGCGGGCAGGTTGGTGAGCGCGGTGGTATTGTTAGCCTTATTGAGTTGGTTGAAGAGAGCCTGGGAATCGTGGATGGATGCGAGCATGGCCTTCCAAGCGGGCACCGAGGTGGAGTTGACGTTGAAGGCTCCATCCATCATCTGCCAAGCCGCGATGTTGGCGTAGGCCGTCGTTTGGGCGACTTCGCTCTTCAAGTCGTTGGCCGTCTTGCCGTCCGGCCGATGCAGTATCAAGCGTGGATCATCCAACGACTTTCCGGCGGCGAAATCCGCAGCCAGATTGGCGGTCGTTCTGGCGGGAGTGCAGAAGGGACCGGACTGGTCGGCGAGGCCGGAGAAATAAAAGCCGTCGTAAAGCGCGAGGTTGAGCAGGAACGAATGGTCGAGGTAATTGCCGCCGGTCTTGGTCTCCAGCAGTTTGCTGGGGGGGATGAGCGGATGTGCCCAGGAATTGCCGATCGGCTGGGCGAAGCGCGGGAGATAGCCTGAGGAGCCGCCGGGATTGGCACCGTTGAGGCTGGCAAGGGTCTGGAGCGGGGCCAGCGGAAGCTCATATTGGATGCCGAATTTCGTGCCGTTGGTACCGGTGTGGCCGGAGATGAAATTGCCGCGGTCCTGGGGGGCTATGTCGATCCAGTCGTCCGGGGTTCCAGGGAGGATTTGTAAGTCGATTTCGTGCGAGAAATTGGCCGAGTGTTCGCTCACAACCTTTTGGGTTGAGGCACCGATGTTGGCGTGGGCGAAGCACCACGGTTTGGTGGCAAGGCGGCCGTCGATGTTGCTGGCATCCCTGCCGCCGGAGGTGGACTTGGCCTGAATGCTGAGCAGCGCGAAGGCCTTCTGCCGCGTGATATCCTTGATCATTACATTACAACGATCCACCAGTTCATGCCCAAGCACATAATTCGGCACCGCGTTTGCCTTGGGATAACGCAAGGGCATCGTGCCCCCGTTGCTGCCGAGGAAGTTCTGCAGGCCGGTGGGGGATTCATAATCCATTTCGATGGAACTGACGATCGTGGGATTGGTGGAAGCCCCCACATTGGCTGACATATTGATCACAAACTTGTTGTTGCCGAGCGGGAGACTCACGGGAATGCATTCAACATAAATCTTGTCATCCCACGCCAAACCTATACAGCCTCCCCAATGGCCATCGCTGTTGTCCTGATTGACAAGCTGGTTGCCCGCCAGCCAGTCGCAGTCAAAACCCACGCCATCGCCCGGCCAGCCGGGTATGGCAGTCATGTCGGTAGTTTTGTTAGCGCCGAGAATGATGTCCCAGTATTCCCCACGTTGGAGATAGTTGAGGTAGGGGTTGATGTAGGGTGAAAACATTTTCACTTCGCCGGGCAGGAGTTTGAAGGTAATGCTATTGTAATCGGGAGTGCCGTCGGTATTTTTTGTTCTCAAGTTCAACCCGAAGACCTTGCCCTGCTGGCCATTTTGATTGTCAATAGTCATCTGTTCCAAGGGGATGAAGTCGGCGCTTTGCGCCTGTCCGCTACGCCATATTTTCAACGCTAATGGCACATGGACGAATTCCACTTTCAACCTAGTGAACTCAAGTGCGACGTTGTATGGGTTGTGCAGAGTGACGATCGGCGCATAGAGCAAGTGCAGGTCGTAGTCAAATCTCGAATTGCGGAAGCATCCGTCCTGCGGGCCATGCATCCCACTGGCTTTCTCCTCGGGGGTCAACTGCCGCATGATGGGAGCGGCGGGCAGGTTATTGTAGAGGTCGCGGCCAATCAAGCTGATGAGCATCTGGACTTTGGCGATGGTTGGCAGCAGTACCAAGCCGGGAGGCGGCGTGCGGTTGACGATGGTCCCTACGATGGAGGGGCCCGACGTGGTGGCAGCAGCCCAACCGCTCGGTGCCTGGGCCTTGACGAGAGGTGTGCCACCCGCATTGGTGATGGTTGACTGATAGAGGCGGGCAAACTGCTGCAAGGACGCCCACGCCGGGTCGGACGGGGCGGTGGCCGCAGTCATGCCCAGGCGTGAAACATAAACGCCCTTGCCCGAATATACCGCAGGCAGGCTGGTGGTATTGGTCAGCAAATGGAAGTCCTGCTTGAGGCCACCGCGGGCGGTGTCGGTGAAGAGCCCGAAGGATTGAGTGGTGAAGTCGTGGGTGAGGGGCATCAAAGCCTCTCTAACTCCTTGGCCTGGCGCGAGGTTTTCGCCCGACAAGGCGAAATTGAGGCGGGTGATTCCTTTGTCGATCGCGGCGGATTCCGCCGCGCCCTGTTTGAAGAACTTGCGTTCGAGATCTTTAAGGCCCGGCATGAACTCCACGCCAGGGCGCTCACCCGCGCCCAATTGTGCGGTTTTCATGCCGGTGGAGGCGGCGTCATCGACGTAGCGGGTGTTGATGCGGGCTTTGACCCCCTCGTCAAGCACCGCCCATGCCATGGCTCCCGTTGGGACAGCGGGCGTGGCCCCGGGTTTAGCCCCGGTCGCGGGCACAAGCGGGATCTTGGAGGCATGCACAAGACTGTTAGAAGGAGCATTGTCGCCCAGACTGCCTTTGTCCCAGAGCGTCACGGGCGATGATAGGGATTCATTGGCGTAGGCGATCTGCTCGGTTTTGGCAGGATCGGTGCCGGACACCAGCCACCCTTGGAACTTGGCATCACGGGCGGCCTTTTCGTATTCCGAGGTGGCCGGCGGCGCGGTGGCCTTGATCTCCCAGGATTTCCAAACGCCGGTGATCTGCGGGTTGGCAATGTCGGCATCGAGCACGTTGGCCCGCGCCGTGACGCATTGGTCGGGACCAGCATTCTTTTGCAGTTCACCAAGCGCCAACATCAATGCCAAGCGAGCGTTGGACCGCGCAGTCGCCATGGCATTTTCCTGGGTGGACACGCGCAGCGAGATGCTCGAAAGCGTCAATAGCGCGACCGCAATGACCGTCATCAATACCATCAGCATGATCGTGATCACCAAGGCAAAACCGGGCTTCAAGCGCCGGATGATGCCTGCGAAATGCTGAGGATGCCTTGTTTTTGTAGAGTTCATGAGATTTCCGGTGGGTTCAACGGTTAGCAAGAGTTCATCGCTCAGCTCACCGTTGACAATGTAATTACGACGCGCATTGGGGCCTTGTCCAGAAAAAATTCAAAAATTGCTGCAAAAAAATCCACGCGTCATTGCTTCCGGCGGCGAACCTTGCATTATGGGCGGCGTTCCGGCAAGTGCATGCTCACCCTTCTCAAAATCCGCAATCTGGCCCTCGTTGATGAACTCGCTTGGGAACTCGGCCCGGGACTCATCGGCGTGACCGGCGAAACCGGTGCCGGCAAGTCCATCATCATCGGAGCCCTCAAATTGGTGCTCGGCGAACGTGCCGACAAATCCCTGATCCGTACCGGCGAGGATTTCTGCTCGGTCGAGGCGGTATTCGAACTCCACGATCCCGGCGCAATCAACGCCATCCTGGCAGACGGCGGCCTGGAGTCCTGCGATGACACCCAACTCATCGTGCGCCGGGTCATCGCCCAATCCGCCAACCGCCAGTTCGTCAACGATTCCCCGGTCACCCTCGCCTTGCTCAAACGCCTCGGCGATCACCTCGTGGACCTCCATGGCCCGCACGACCACCAATCACTGCTCTCCGCCGAACGCCAGTTAGCCATGCTCGATGCCTATGCCGGAGCCGAGACCGCCCATGCCGCCTACCGCGAAAACTACCGGGCTTGGCGGACCAAGACCACCGAACTCGAGGATCTCCGCCACGCGGAAAACGCCAGCGAACATGAACTCGAATTGCTCCACTATCAGATCCAGGAAATCGACGCCGCGCAAATCAATCCCGAGGACGAACAGGACCTCGATGACCGCTGGCGCCGCGCATCCAATGCCACCCGCCTCGTCGAATCCGCCGCCGCCGCCACCGCCGCGCTCACTGGCGATGCGGGCATCCTCGAACGCCTCACCGAGGTGCAACGACTCGTGCGCGACCTTGAAAAACTCGACCCCTCGGTCCGCCAACACACCGCCGCGCTCGAATCCGCCGTGCTCGAACTCCAGGATCTCGACCGCAACCTGGCCAACTACGCCGATGAACTCGACATCGATCCCGCGCAAGCGGCGGCCTTGGAAGAACGTGTCAATTTGCTGGAATCCCTGAAACGCAAATACGGCCTCACCCTGAGCGACGTGCTGGCCCGCCGGAACGCCGCCGCCGCCCGCCTCGACAGCATCGAAAACCGCAGCGAAAAACTCGCGGCCCTTGAGCGCGAACTCACCGCCTGCCGCGCCGCCCTCGACGCCACCGGGAAAACCCTGACAAGCACGCGGCGCAAGGCCGCGCCCAGGCTGGCCAGGGAAATCTCCAGCCAGCTCAAGGATCTCGGTTTCCAACAGGCCTCGTTCGAAGCCCCGCTGCGCACTCTATCCGAACCCACCGCCCAAGGCTTCGAAACCCTCGAATTCCAGTTCGGCCCGAATCCCGGCGAACCCTTGCTGCCACTCCGCCAGATCGCCTCATCCGGGGAAATCAGCCGCGTCATGCTTGCCGTCAAATCCGCGCTCGCCGAGCAAGACTCCACCCCGCTCATGGTCTTCGATGAAATCGACGCCAACGTCGGTGGCGAAGTCGCCCGCGCCGTCGGCCGCAAAATGGCCGCCCTGGGCACCCGCCACCAGGTCGTGGCCATCACCCACTTCCCACAGGTCGCCGCCACCGCAACCCATCACTTCGTGGTGGAAAAGGAAGTCTCTAACGGCCGCACCCGCTCGCGCCTGTTTCCCGTCAGCGGCGAATCCCGCATTCAGGAACTCGTCCGCATGTTAGGTGGCGGCGGCGAACATGCCCGCGCCATGGCCGCTTCATTGCTCAACTTGTAGTCCCATTTCACAAGCAAATCCCCCACCCCGGCAACGATTTTATGGACAAGATTCACGACATGCCCCTTCTGACCGCAGTTACGGCAGCTAATCCCGCGCCGTCCGATTGGCGTGCGTGGTTGCAACAACATGGTCCCAAGCTGCTGCTCTTTGCCCGCCAGCAGACCCGTTCCCATGAGGACGCCGAAGATGTGCTCCAGGATGCCATGGTCAAACTCATCGAAAAAATCCGCAACGCCGAATTTGTCGGCGGACCGGAAGCATGGCATCCCTATCTTTACACCACCATCCGGCGACTCGCCATCGACCTGAGCCGCCGTGACGACCGCCGCCAACGCCGCGAAGACAGCGTCGGAACCGATACCGGCGAAGCCCACCAAGTAGCATTCCACCCGTGGTTCGAAAGCGAATTGTCCGATGACGAAACGCGTGACCAACTCGAGGAAAAACTCAAACAACTGCCGGAAAAATTCGCCGAAGTCATCGTCATGAAAATCTGGGGTGAGCGCACTTTCGCCGAAATCGGAGAAATTCTCGACATTTCGCAAAACACAGCAGCCTCCCGGTATCGCTATGGTCTTGAGGCGCTCAAGAAAAGCCTCGGCGGTGCCCGCCGGCGCGGTGACCTCTCTATCTGATTGCCCCACCATCCCATTGCCATGTCACTCGATCCATCATCCCTTGAGTCCGATCTCGCGCGGCTCCGGCCGACCGCGCTGGATGAGTCGTTGCTCGCACGGCTCGATGCCTGCGCCACCGACACCTGGCCCCATCTGCAACCCGCGGAAATCCAATTCGAACAGCGCCTGCGCGCCATCACACCCGCAACATTGCCCTTCACCCAGCAAACCTCTCTGGAATCCGCCCTCCGCGACGTCCCCTTCCCCGGCATTGATCATATCCTGCCCTTCCCGATTCAGAAACCCGCCGCACTAAACCACCACCGCGCCTGGTGGAGCGCCGCCGCTGCCGCCGTGGCTCTCATCGGTGCCATCACCGCACTCCGCGTCCCCATCAACCACCACCCCGATAAACTCGCCTCCACTCCCCCGGAATCCCGCACCACCAGCCCGGCTCCGGTTGCGCCCGAACTCGTTCCCGCCGGCATCACCCGCGGTCTATCAGAAGCACGCGACGAAGGTGTCATCTGGCAATCCAACGACCAACCACACCGCGTCCTCAAGATCATCTATATGGACCGTGTGACACTCAAGGACGCGGCCGGCCACACCTATCAGGTGGATCAACCCCGCGTGGAATACATCCTCGTCCCCGCAAAAACCGATTGAGACCGCTGGCCGAAACCAGCGCTTTGCGAAATACCTAAATAAATGGCATCCACTACTACGCTTATCGTATGTAAACCATGAAAACAAATCCATTCAGCACTCTTACTGCCGGACTTGCGGCCCTGCTGATCGCTCCCGCATCCGGTATCGAAGCCCCCGCGGACGACTCCCCCCCCCCGCCCGCCGCGGACGCTCCGGCGGACTCCCGGCCACCAGCTCCGGACGCGGCAAAACCCGCAATCAAGGCGCAGACCCCGTTTTTGGGTGTCGTTTCCACTGAGGTTCCGGAAATGCTGGCCGCCCATCTCGGTCTCAAAGCCGGTGAAGGCATCATCGTGCAGGGGCTCATGCCGGACGGCCCTGCCGCCAAGGCCGGAGTTGCGGTTCACGACGTCATCACCCGGGTTGCAAACCAACCCGTCGCATCTTCAGAGGACCTCACCCGACATGTGGTAGCCCACAAATCCGGCGAGAAAATCCATCTCAATCTGATCCATCAGGGGAAACCCGTGGAAATCGATGTGATTCTGGGCACCCGCCCCGACAGCATGGCGATGATGCCGCCCCGCCCGCTCGATCAACTCCATTTCGATGGAATTCCGCAAAACCTGGCGGATCGCATCCGCAGCTTGATCGAGGAAAACCTCGGCGGACTCAAGATCCAACCGGGCGAGGATGACTTGGATATCGCCCCTCTACCGCACATGAAAAACACCATGCGCGATTTGAAATTGCGCATGGATAAGGCCATGGAAGAATTGAAAGTACCGGATCAGCACGGGCTGCCTGGAATCGATGTCCGTCAAGGTGCCACCATCCGCTTGATGGATGAGCAGGGCAGCGTCGAACTCAAGTCCTACGACGGCGGCAAGGAAGTCACGGTCCGCGACAAGGACAACAAGATCATCTGGACAGGTCCATGGGACACCGATCAGGACAAGGCCGCCGCACCACAAGATGTCCGCCAACGCGTGGATCGCCTCCATCTCAACACCAAGTTCAAAGGCAAAGGCCTGCGTCTGCAATTGCGAGGGCAGCCGATGCCGGATGAATAATGTTAGAAACGCCGCACCACCGTGTCGGATCGGTAGGTTTCCTTGGCGTCCGGATGGTCGAGTGTGTAATGAAGTCCGCGTGATTCCTTGCGCCGCAGGGCGCACTCGACAATCAATCCGGCGACGGCGACGAGATTGCGCAGTTCGAGGATGTTCTGATTGACCCGGTGGCCCCAATAAAACTCGCGCACTTCCTTGTTGAGGTTTTCCAAGCGTGCGGCGGCGCGGCGCAGCCGGTTGTCCGTGCGGACAATGGAAACATAGTCCCACATCAAACGCCTGATCTCGTCCCAATTGTGATAAATCACAACCAGTTCGTCGGGCTCCGCGGTGTCGCCGTGCTCCCACTCGGGGATCTCCGGCGGATTGAGAACCTCCTTGCCGGGCGGATAGATGCGCAGCATTTCATCAAGCGCGCGGCGGGCGATCACGTTGGCTTCCAGCAACGAGTTGGATGCCAAACGGTTCGCACCATGGAATCCGGTGCATCCCGCTTCTCCCACCGCAAAAAGCCCGCGAATCGTGGTCTTGCCGTTCACGTCCGTGAGCACCCCGCCGCATTGATAGTGCGCCGCCGGCACCACCGGAATCGGCTGGGTTTCACAATCAATGCCGAATTTCAGCAACGTGGCGTAAATGTAGGGAAACCTGCTAGACATGAAACCCTGCGGTTTGTGGGTCACATCGAGATAGACACAGGACGCGCCGGTGCGCTTGAGTTCGCGGTCGATCGCGCGCGCCACGATATCGCGCGGTGCCAGGGATCCGCGGGGATCGCTTTTCCGGGTAAAATCCTCGCCCTTGGCGTTGATCAGCACGCCGCCTTCGCCGCGCACGGCTTCGCTGATTAAAAACGAGCGCGCTTCCGGTCCCGTCGCCCCGGGGTTGTAAAAACAGGTCGGATGAAACTGCAGGAACTCCATGTTGGCAATGGATGCCCCGGCACGCCAACCGAGCGCCACGCCGTCTCCCGTGGCGGAGTCCGGATTGGTCGTGTAAAGATAGACCTTGCCACAACCACCCGCCGCTAAAACCACCCGGTCCGCACGGAAAATTCTCACCTCACCCGATTTCGTCTCGAGCACGTAGCCACCCAGCACCCGGTCCTCCGCCACCGCTCCGAGATTGGACGAGGTCACCAGATCGATGACATAATGATGTTCTAACAGAGTGAGGTTGGGCGTTTTCCGAGCGGTTTCTATCAGCGCCCGCGCCACTTCCCGCCCGGTGGTGTCCCGCGCGTGGAGTATCCTGCGGTGCGAATGCCCGCCTTCCCTGCCTAACATGAAATGCCCGTTCTTCCGGTCAAATGATACCCCGTAATCCAACAGATCCTTGATGGCTGCCGTTCCTTCATGGATGATCGTGCGCACCGCCGCTTCCTTGCACAGACCGGCGCCGGCATCCAGGGTGTCGGCCACATGTTGTTCCTCCGAGTCTCCGCAATCGCGCTCCCCCTCCGCCAGCACCGAGGCGATCCCGCCCTGCGCCCATGCCGTGTTCGATTCGTAAGCGTCTCCCTTGCTCACCACCACGACCGACCCGTAACGGGCCGCCCGCAATGCAAAGGAAAGCCCGGCAATACCGGCACCAATCACCAGAAAATCCGCAGTCATGTGCCGCCACCATGCACTGCGTCACCCACCGACAAAAGCAAATTTATCATTCTCCGTATTGACCGGCCTGCCCATGGGACCGCGAGTCTCCAGACTCGCACGCCCATGAAATGCCAAGGCCTGGAGCCACCCACCCGTGGGCACCTACCGCCTGACATGTCACCCGGCAGTAGCAGCCCATATCCTCCATCGAAGGGAATCCTACCGCTGAACCGACCATGAGTATCCACCCGCAAATCATCGAAAAAGACGGCCGCAAGGCATTCGTCGTTTTGCCCTATGAGGAATTCCTACAAATGCAGGTCGAAATCGAGGACTACGAAGACCTCCGCACCCTGCGAGAAGAAAGGGCCAGCGCTCACGCCGAACCCACCCGTTTTCTCAACGACGTAATCAAGGACATCCAGCACTGATTCCCCATTCGATTGACGCTTGTTGAACTCCGATTGCCGATTTATGAACTGTCGAAACGACACCTCTTGCTCTTCCAATCAAAAATCCAAAATCAACAATCGGCATTCGGCAATCTCTCCCCCTGCTCCCTGCTCTCTGCTCTCCAAAAACAGACATTTTCGGCACTTCCGCATTTATTGCGTGACGGAGGTCGGGCGCAGTCCTCCTCATCGACCACGGACGTCAGAAACCGCGTCGCTGTCTCGACCCGCATGGCCTCACGCTCCCCGATCACCATCTTGGTCGCGGAGCGACCGCATGATGGTAGCCGTGGGTTTCAACCCACGGCTTTCGCGCGTCCCATGAGGGATCGCGTCGCGGAGCGACGCCTGAAACCACGTTGCCCTTTGGTCCACGCCCACATCAAGCGTCGCGACGCGACGCATCATTCATATCACCCTGGGAACCGTGAGTTGAAACCCACGGCTGCTACCCTCCAGGGTCGCTCCGCGACCTTGAAAAACCAACCCG
>CAISTY010000299.1 GCA_903888515.1 Akkermansiaceae bacterium
CAATGCATGGAGTGCGGTGGCAGAGTGAGGCACGAACGCCGACACCGCTTTGGCTGGGCTGCGGCAACTCATGGCCCCTGCACTCACCACACGGTGGAGGACAGACAGCGCTGTTAGAAACAGCTGGATGTTTTTGGCATATGGGAACGGTTTCCAGCCAAAGCGGTGTGGCGCTACGCTTCCCACCGCACTCCATACCTGCGCGCGGCCCATGCGGTGACAATGCATGGAGTGCTGTGGCAGAGTGAGGTACGAACGCCGACACCGCTTTGGCTGAGCGACGGCAACTCATGGCCCCTGCACTCACCACGCAGTAGAGGACTGACGAAGCTGTTAGAAACGGCTGGATGTTTTTGGCACAAGGGAACGTTTTCCAGCCAAAGCGGTGTCGCGCTGCGCTTGCCACCGCACTCCATGCGGCGGCGGTTCTTTGGCTTGCCCTCACAATTCGAGCCACGACCGCAACAGTGCATCGAGCTTGTCCCGATCTCCGCGCCGGATGCGGCCCACGACTTTGCGCACCAGTCGATCCTCCACCGTGCAGATCTGCCCTTTGAGACCGCTGGGGACATTCAACCCAGCGTTCGCCCACTCGGCAAGGATCAAGTCAGCCTTGGCCGTTTGTGACGTCACCGGCACCACAAACAGATCACCCGGCCACGTTCCATGACCGACGACAACCGCCGGCCGCACTTTCGTGCTGCTCAAGTCCGTGAAAGGAATCGGCAGCAACACCACATCATCACGTGAGCAGCGCATTGTACACGTCGTCGCATTCGTTCTCCCAGACGGCCATCAGCGACCGTTGCCCCTGATTCAACCATTCCTGACGCTCCGCATCCTCCGGTCCGGTCTCCACGGCGATCCGGACCACCGTGTGTTCGGGCAACTCCAGCGGCTCCAACAGCCGGAGGTTCCCCCCTTCGTAAATGGCTCGGATGGCGACTGTCATGCAGGAAACATAAGTGACAAACACGCAGGTTCAAGCGCGAAACCCAAAAGGGAACGGTTTCCAGCCAAAGCGGTGTGGCGCTGCGCTTCCCACCGCACTCCATACGGCGGCGATTCTTTGGCGTGCCCTCACCATTCTAGTCACGTTCCGTGGTTTCCATGGTCGGTTGCATGCGAACCTCAACTCCAACGTGTCGCCTGGCCTTTTTTCTTTCGTGCCGTGAGCCACTTTTGAAATGATTTCGGGGATTCGAAAGAGGGGCGGCCCTGTAGGATTCCATCCATGCTCAAATCCTCGTCCAAGTCTGGCCAATGGATGCCCAGGCCATCTCCGATCAATTGCCATTTGCGCCTTTCCCTGGCAGTCCCATTGAGCAATCGGGGATACCAGACGAGAGGAGCGCTCACGGAGCGTCCGTCCGAAAGATCGATGCGCAGGGTTGAGGAGTCCACCTTGACGTCCTCGATGCGAAGATGGGAATCAATCGTCAAAGTATTCATGCCAGGCTTTCAGTAATTTGATTTTGTTCTGCTTGATGATTTTCTGGATTGCAAGGAGTTCATCCGGCCGGAACCGGGCACTTCTATCGATCATGACCGGATCGATCCAAAACTTGGCGGTGTGCCTGTCGCGTTGAACGTGCACATGTGACGGTTCTTCACGATCATTGGCGTAGAAAAAGAACCGATAAGGACCGATTCTCAGTGGTGTTGGCACCACGCAAAAATACCCGGATCCGCATCTAATGCAATCTCTTGTTTCCTGAAATGGACCGCGAAAAAACCATGCCGCGCAAATCCGCCGACAGATCAACCTCAATTCAAGTAATTACCATCCGGCGCGAGCAGCGGACCGTCCACCACATAGCTCGCACCCCTGCTGACACCACAGTCAATTGATTGTCTGTCTCATGGCTTGTGCCGCAGTTCGACCGGATTGAGGTTGATAAACTTTGCACAAAGATCGAAGATCCGCTTGCCTTTCACCGACATGACCAGCTATTTCCACTTCATGAAATTCCTTCTCGCATCCCTTGCTCTCACGAGCGCCTCCATCCTCGCTGCGGAGTCCGACACTCCGCCTGCGTCCCCCGTCAAGGTCGTCGACCTCAGATGTGAGTTCCAAACCAACCCCGTCGCAGTCAACACGCCGCTTCCCCGTTTCAGTTGGCGCATCGAGACCGCTGAGCGAGGGGTGATGCAAACGGCCTACCAAATTCTGGTGGCGAGCACGCCGGATCTTCTGGCAGGAGACAAGGGAGACTTGTGGGACTCAGGGGTCTTGAATGAACGCCGTTCCCAGTTTATTGAGTTTGCCGGAAATCCTCTCCAGACCGGTAGCCGGATTCACTGGAAAGTAAGGATCAAGGACAGGGCCGGGAAACAATCGTCATGGAGCACCCCGGCCACCGCAACCATCCAATTGTCAGGACCATCCAAGGCTGAAAACCCTGCCAGAGGCGCGGGTGAGCAAAGGGTCTCCGGGTTCGAATGCGACAACGATGTGCTCAACCAAATCTATAAGCTGGCAAGCAAGCAGATAGCCACATTTGACGGCACCCGGGACCTTGGGCTGGCGCTGCGAGCGATGGGCTGTCACTTGAATCTCCTGCCGCAAGGAGAGGCCTGGCTCAACGGGTTTCATCAATCGATTGACGATGCCGGTTTTTATCCGGCCAATATTCCGTCCAACGGTGAATTCGGCAGCACCCGCTCGGATGCCGCCATCTCCTGCACCCACGCTTTCTGGTGGGCCACCGGCGACACGGAAATCGTAACCCGGTATTGGCCGATCCTCTATGCCTACACGCTGAAGCGCCTCAAACTGGACCCTGATTTCGAAGGCCGGCCTTTTGGAACGCTTCCTGCCGACACTCTCCCGCCGGGAGATCCCGCTCCCACCGGGTTTGTCCAACTGATGACCCAGGCTCTTAACCTCCGGCTTATGATGGAGATGGCCCAGGTTGCGAGTCAGAACCCTTTCGAGATGAAAACATTGTTATTCTATCAGCAGAATCTGGCCAAGAAAGTCCAAACCAGCCATTTGACCGCTACCGGCACTCTCAAATACAAAAGCCTCACCGGGGTGTTGATGCTGCTCCGCTCCGGCCTTCTGAATTCGAACGAGAGCGCCACGAACAAGACCCTCCTGTTGTCGCTTCTCGACGCGCTAAAACGGAGTCCGTTCGCGGAAAGCCCCTTCGCCGCCGCCAATATACTTCCAATTCTTACCGGAGTTGGGGAAACCCCGCGTGCGATCCAGCTCGCTGCCAGCCAGAGGCCTGAAGAACTCACTCCCTTGTCAGCGGCAGCCATCAGCGAATGGCTGCTGACCAAACTCGCCGGGGTGGATGCATCGGCGGCAGGCTTCTCGGGCTTTCGTCTGCAACCGCAAATCGTTAGAGATGGTCCCGTTCATTTCGCCAAGGCCGAATTCCAATCACCCTATGGCCCCATCCGCAGCCATTGGTATTGGAAGGATGCGCGGCTATGCTATGATCTCACCGTGCCACCCAACACGATTGCGGCGGTTCAGTTGCCGATATCGAATGGACAGGTGCTCCAAGAGGGAGGCAAGAGTCTCGACGGGCATAAGAATGTTTTCGCCGTAACCCAAGTGGACCAAGCGGTGAGCTTTCGGGTGCGGCCGGGGAACTACCAGTTCATACTCGTCGGGCCATAAGGAGGGGAAACCTTATTGTACACCTCTTCCTCTTGTTCTTTTCTCATGCACGAAGACGCGACAATAAGGTCGCGGATCCTAATTTCCAAAGTCACAGATCGGGCCAATGGCCAGGCATCGAAGCTCGTCCGTCCGGCTGCGTCGGTTGGCGTTCGGCGAGTTCAGCCGAGCTGCGCTTGTCCCGAGTGCCGGGCAGCAATTCGGGTCACATCCCGGCGACGAATCCCCGACAAAACAGGCGGGACGGCTATCCTCCTTAACGAGATCAACGGCCGCAATGCGGGTACGGCTGCCTTCACGAACACACTCTAGCCGGTACGCATTCCCCGCCCCTTGGCCGATCCGCCCAATCACGATACCTGGCTCAAAACCAACGCCAACTCAAAATCCGCGCCGCACGACTTGCATATTGTTCGCTGATCCAGTCAACATATTCCTTGGCTGTTGGGTTGAAAATGATGACTCTGCACAAAAAAGCTGCCAGTCAAATGACTGGCAGCTTTGAATCAGAAACAATCTGCAATGATTAGCGCCGACGGCGGAGCAGTCCAAGAACACCAAGGCTACCCAAGAGAGCCGCGCTCGGCTCAGGAACAAACGTAATCGCGTCCTGACCATTCATGGGTGCAATGGCACCTACAAGTCCATTATTGCCGCCAGGTACGACTTGTCCACGCATCAGCATGGTGGTTGGCGCATTAGTAGCAAAGCTAACTGCAGGTCCACCCAAACCCTCAACTTCGGTCACAAATAATTTGTTGGAGTCCCAAATGATATAATCGTTGTTAGCAGCGTTTGCGACAACCGCAAAAATATTGCGACCGATAAATGGGCCGGTCGACGTGGTAGGGAGAGTGCCACTCGCGAAAGTCGTTCCGAACAATCCCTTTTGATTCGTAGAGGTATTGAAAGGAGTGGAGGCATACATCGTCCAACCGTAGTCACCTAGGTTGACAGTTTGAGCTCCGCCGATCCCAGTCGTCGTGGTAAATGATCCATACATGACAGTCCCAACATACGGTGTTTTTAAGACTGCGTCCGTGATTACCTGCTGGGCAAACTGCGGGGTAGTACTTTTAAAGTTAAAACCTTGGATTGTGGTGACTGCATTGGTTACCGACATGGATGCGATCCCAATAAGGGCGCTGAATATGGTCTTTTTCATTGTGTTTGTATTTGTGTGTGTTTGTTCTGTCTGTTTTTGCTTTATCTAAAGTCTCCTGAGGGTATTCCCAAGTGGACTCTTTTAAGAATTTATTAGAGGCCGGTATAATAGGATGGCACTCCAGACTTAATATCACCCGCTGCGGCAGCACTAATGACATACCCGGGAGGAATGACGGTTGACGCGGGAACAGAAGCGCCAGTATCGAAATTATACCAACCCTCAACTTCGGAAGGACCACCGAATTGGTCGAAGTAAACTTTCGTGTAACCGGAACCATTATAGAACCATAATTGGTCCGCTCCGCCCGCTCCACCACCACCAATAGCAAGACCGGCAGCCGTAACTTCCGCAGTAGTATCACCATAGGCAGTATCAAGGGTCATGCCGACAGGACCCACGGAACCGGCGAAGTTGAAGCCTGAGGCTACATTCAACTCGGTCGGACCAGCCTTGAGGTCACCTGAGATAGTAAGGTTTTTAGCGCTTGCGGCGGAGATGACGAAGCCGTCAGCGTAGATAATGTTCGTACCGCCAGGTACCGAAGCACCGGTATCGAAATTATACCAACCTTCGACCTCTGAAGGGCCACCGAATTGGTCGAAGTAAACTTTGGTATAGCCACTACCAGTAAAGAACCACACCTGATCCGCACCACCCGCTCCACCGCCACCGATGCTGAGTTTGCAGGTGGCAGCCGTGCTGCCAAACACGCTGTCCAGTGTCGAAGCAGGACGCAGCGAGTATGAGCACGGGAACGTCAGTCCGGTAAGGTTAGCTGCTGTAACAATGGAGGTTCCAGCTCCAGCAGTGGTGATTTCCTGAATAATCCCAGAACCATCTTGGATCTCAAGGACATAGGTCTTGCCACCCGTAATCAGAGCTGCCAAGTCAATCTCGGCGTCGGTGACGGTGTTCGGAGCCGCAGTTGCTGAATCTAGCAAGCCTACGGCAATCGGGTTTTCATGCAGGCGGATGCCCATGAAATTGAAGCCCGAGGTGAGGGCGATAGTTTCATAACCGACGGCACCAGTGGTAGCGGTAGCCGCGCCGAAGGCGATCCCGGAGGATGCGAGGGCGAGGAGGATTGAAGAATGGATGATTGTTTTCATGACAGTGTTGGATTGGGGTTGAATCAGTGGATGTTGATTTTTTGTTGGTTTGTTTTTCGGGGTCTGTAACTTCACCGCAGGATCGGCTGCGAGCGGGAATTTCCGACACAACACGGCTGCGGATTCATTGGTTTCGAGACAAGAAAACAGCAGAATAGGGGGCGTCGCAAGAAATATTTTCGAAAAAATTAATTTTTTTTTGCAAGCATCAGACTTCCTGACCTCGACTTAGAATTGTCGAGGAATTGACGATTGTTGCCGGAAAATGACTTGGCACATTTTGGAGATGACCGGACCGGTTCAAGATCGGCGAGGTCGGGCATATTGTCGTGCGTGACAAGCAAGGTGG
>CAISTY010000300.1 GCA_903888515.1 Akkermansiaceae bacterium
ACGGGCACGTTGCGTGGGTCCGTGGTGTTGTCACCCAACTGACCGTTGGTATTCAGGCCCCATGCGGCCACGGTGCCGTCCGAGCACAAGGCGAGACTGTGGCTGGCACCTGCGGAGATGGCCACCACGGTTTTTCCCGAGAGCACTCCGGAGGCAATCACATTCACCGGCGAATTGCGTTGGTCCGTGGTGCCGTCACCCAGTTGGCCGTTGGTATTCAGTCCCCATGCGACAGCCTTTCCATCCGAGCACAGGGCAAGGCTGTGATTGGCACCTGCCGCGACGGCGACAACCGTCCGGGTGGATGGAACTCCGGACACGCTCACGCCCACAGGCACCTTGCTTGGCGTCGTGCTGTTGATTCCCAATTGGCCACTTGAGTTCAGCCCCCAGCTAACCACAGTGCCATCGGAACAAAGGCCGAGGCTATGACCGCCGCCCGCAGAGCCGGAGGAGGGAAACTTGCCCCACAGCGCACCGGCTGTATTCACCTGAACGGCCTGCGAACTGTTAGCTGTCGCGTTGTTTCCCAGTTTCCCATCCGCTCCCGCTCCCCATGCGAAGGGCTTCACATTCATCCACTGCAGCACCAGGTCACGTCCTCCGTGGGCATGGTAGTTGGCGATGAAATAGTAATTCCGCCCCCCATAATTGAAATTCACGATCTGTCCGTGGGCGAGGTTGTCGAATTTTCCCTGAATGAAATTGAGCCCCGTGTTGCGGACCACGGTGAGGTTGGTGCCCGTCGGGGGGGCAAAGTTCACGGAGATCTGAAGGGTGTTGCCCGTGGCGGTGTAGGAACTGGCCGTGATCGGCACGTCGTTTGCCGAGTTGAAAATCGCATTCACCGTGGTGGCCCGCAGCGGAAGAGCGAGCGCACAAAGGAGCTGTGCTGCGAGAAGAATCCGCCGCGATTCCGACCGCAAGGTGGCATGCCGGTGCTGAATGAATTGAGGCACATTTGATAATTCAATGGTTTTCATTTTCGGGGCGTTTGATTTTCAGTTAGTCTGCTAGAGTCCCGCAGGGCTGGCTAATGGGATGAAAGGTAGCGGCTGCGGCGGCGCTTGGGAAGGCAATACTTCCGCAATCCAAATGATTTTGACGAAAATCAGCGGGGATTACACGACGAACTCGACGTGAACAAACCCGGGATGATCCGGCGGCGCACGGTCCGCAAGGAGTTCGTCATCAAGACCGACAAGAATTGTCTTGCTTGTGCCACCCCTTTTTGCTTCCTTCTGTTTGTTAATGAACACCACATTCAACGGCCTTCACCACAAAAGATAATTTCCCCGCAATAATCATCAAACAGAGCACATCGAACAAAGAACATCGAACAGTGAACAGTGAACAGTGAACAGTGAACAGCCAGGTCGCGGAAGCTTATCATTCGATGTTGGACGTTCGATGTTCGATGTTCGATGTTCATTCGCATGTCTCATTCTTCTTACCATCCTGCTCACCCCGGGACTCGGTTTCGCCGTGGAAGAGGAGGTCCCCTGGCACGTAAAGGAAGCGGAAGTCCGGGTGCCGCTCTGCATCTCGATCGAAGAGGTCTTGCGCCGGATGCCCCCCGACGTCTATCTGGCCGACCTGAAGCCGATCGAGACGAAGGGATTATCATTCGACCCGGAGACCAAGGCGGCCGTGCAAAGGGACCGCCGCAGCGCCGAGGAGAAGGCGAAGATGATCGCCGCAATCAAGGTGAAGTGCCAGAAAACCGGCCAAAAATTCAACTCCGGGTTCTACCAGCCGCAGATGTGGGTCTTCGATTCGGCGACGTTCCAACTGAAGCCGGAATACAAGTGGTTTTCGTGCCTTGCCCGTTTGGGTCGCGAGAGCCGCCTCACGGTCTTCGTGGACGAAAAGAAGCTCTTTGACGAGAGCAACGACCGGCAGCGTGATGCTCCGATCATGCAAGTTGTCGCCATCCCGTCCGGGGCCAAGACGCTCAGGATCGAGGCGGACACCCCTACCTTGAGGGAGGCCGGATTCGTCAGCCACAACCCTGTAGCCGCCGAGGCTACCTTCTGCCTTCCCGGCCGGGATCCCACCTCGCTGATCCCGCTCGTCTACGACCTCAAGGGGAGGCCGGCCGGTTGCCGTATCCTATGGACGCAGCCGACGGAGCCGATGTCGATCCTCTTCGATACATCGAGTGGCGAGAACCGCTACATGGTCTATCTGGTCGACCGCGCGAAGAACCCGCCGCGGCTGGATTGGACGCCGAAGGCCGGGCTCATACTCGAGGGCCGCTACCCGGATCGCTACGACCCCGCAATCAACACGCTGGAGGGGTTTATGAAGCTTTGGGACGAAACCGACTGCGTCGCGGGAAAGTTGCCTCAGGAAAGCATCATGCGGCAGATCTTCCCGTTCCGGCCGATGGGCCCGGATACGCCGAACTACCGGATTTCCGGAAGACGCATCGGACAGGGGCCGGGCGAGGCGCCGCTGGCCCTCACCCGCTACACCGGCTTCTTCCACGCGCCGAGGACGCAGGAATACAAATTCCTGTTCGGAGTCCGGCCCGGGGGCTACCTTCTCTTAGACGACCAGCCCGTATTGCGTTTTCCCCACGACGGCGCCGTAAAGATGTGGCAGGAAGCGGAGGATGAGCAACTCGCCTCGGAGTTGCCCAAAGACCAGACCGCGGAACCTGTGCGGGAAATCGAGGGGCTGATACCTTTCCAGTTGAAGTTGGATCAGGGCCGCCACAAGATCGACGTTTGCCAGTACGGCAGCGGGGGACGATTCGACGCCAGGCTGATCTGGTACTCTCCTGAGAACCCGAAGGACAGCGTTGTTTTCGGCAGCGGATTCCGCGTCTGGGAGCCGCTGGTGCGGGCAGCGGCGGGCACCATGACCCACCGCGAGAAGAAACCCATCGCTTCGTTCACCTGGCGCTACGGCAAGGCGTGGATGCCCCGTAGTTACCCCGCTATGGACATCGTCTCGTACTCCTTCGCCGCGAAGCTGTCGCCGGAGCGCGAGGGCGCGGTCTTCCGCTGGCGGTTCGACGACGGCCACACAACCGAGGGCCGCGAGATCGAACACCTGTTCTTCTCGGTGGGGCCGAGAAAGGTAGAAATCGAGGTCATGGACGGCCCCGGCGGCAAAATGATCGCGTGCGCCGCAGGTACCGTCCGCGTCCACGTGGAATGGTCCTGGCCGGAGGGGCACAAGCAGGACGGCGAATTCTGGAACTCGATCGTTAAGCGGCAAGGGGAGTTCGGCTCGGTCACCCCGATCCGGGAGGTGGTCAGCCTCTACTACTGGATGCTCCAAACCAACTGGCTGGAAAAACGGCTCAACATCGGTGCCGCGTTGGCCGGGCGCATCGATGAGGTCATTGCGGAGTACCCCCACTCCCGCCTGCTGGAGATGGCGCGGTACATGGCCGAGCCCATCGAAAGGCATTACGCCGCCGCCGAGAAGCTCCTGATGGCCGTCATGGACCAAGCGCCGGTCGGCGGGCAGTGCTGGAAGTCCGCCGCAGCGGGCCTCGCCGATATCCTCGTCTCCGTCCGGGGCGAACCGGACAAGGGTCTCCGGCTCCTGGAAACGGCGGAGAAGGCCGAGCCGGCCATTGACATGGACCCGGGCTGGCGTACCGCGAAGGCCAAGCAGTGGTATCCGCGCACCCCGGATGGCGGCGATCTTGCTGTCGCAACCAAGGACCTGGATTGGTCGGAACCCTCGTACCTGTCCTTCCGCACGGAGACTGAAGACGGTCGGGGAACCTGGATCGCAAAGGATTTCCTGATACCCGCTTCACGAAAGGGAAAGGATCTCCAGATGGACCTCGGCCTGGTGCCCTACAACGGCATGATATGGTTCAACGGCAAGCTCCTCGGGGAGCGATGGGACGCACCCGAAGGCCCGATAGTGGTTCCCCCGGAAATGCAACACTACGACCGCGAAAACCGTTTCCTGATGTTGTTCCAACCTCCGGAGCATCAGGCACTGGCGGGTCGGAATCCGACCCTGCAGGGCTTGTCCGGCGCGGAGGGAATAAGGTTCACCCTTGTGGCGACGGACCTCTACACGTCGCCGTCGTGCGTAGAGAAGGGCGTGCAATACACCTGCTACAAGGGGGATTGGCAGAGCTACAGCCGGGAGCACGGGACATTTCCCGAGCTGGACACGATGAAACCGATCAAGAATGGGACGCTCACGGACCTCGCGTTTGCGGAACTCCGGGTGGGCAGCCTTGGGCACCACATGCCCCGGGTGGGCACGGAGTCGCGTATCGACATGTCGGCGGTGGGGATCGAGCCCCCCTTTGTCGTGAAACTCGCCGGGTACGTAAGGGTGAGCCCCGGCGTGTACAGGTTCAGACACCGTAACAGGGGCGGGGTCTTTGTTGACTCGAGGCCGGTGACCCTGACGGACAGACCGATCAAAGCATCCCACGGCGTGGGGCCGGGTGGTGCCGTCTTTCTCCGGGGGGGGCGTGCATTTCCTGGAGATGGTCTACTTCTGCGACAGGGAAGATCGCTGGATAAACGTGATCGTCCCCGACACGTACGTCCCCAATAGCGAAGGGTCGGCGAAACTTGTGAAGGTAGACGGCCTCCTGCTGAAGGGAGAAAAAGAGAACGCGCGGGAGATCCTGCGGCAAATGAACCTGGACGCGCCGCCGATCGACGAGAAGATGCATTTGAAGCTCAGCAGCGATCTGCGCAGGGTCTATCGCTGGGCGGAGAAAGGCGGTCTCGGAGACGCCATCGCCGCGCTCGATACCCTCGGCGGCTGGCTGGGCAAATACCCGTTGCTGCGGGTGGACCCGGAGTTCATGGCCGCCAAAGTAGAGGCATACGCTGGAATGGGCGATCACGAGCGCGCCTTCACGCTCGCCAGGCAGATGCGCCAAATGGACATGAATGACGTCCAGTGCAGTCGACTGATGCTGGTACAGGTCAGGGCGAGTATCAAGGCAGGCAACATGGACGCCGCCCGGGATATCTATAAAGAACTGAAAGAACTCGCCCCCTACAGCACGGCAACCATCGCCGCAAGGGAGGCGATTACGGAGGCGGTGAAGAGGAAATACAGACATCCTGTCCCGGGCGCCGCAAACCCTTGAGTCTGCGTAGGCTTGGTTTGTGGGCCCCGACAATTATGGTTGGAACACAATGGTTTCGCCTTTTGCAGTCTGCATATCAACAATCGAAGAAGAGAATGACTTTTTGCCACTCCGGGTGGAAACGGCACTTCCGTTATTCCAGGGTAGAATCATTCTCAGTACTCCTCCAACCTCGCTAGTCACCTGGATCTTTTCCACCTTTTTGTTTTTCAGGGTCGCACTTACCAGAAATGCGCCGATGGCTCTCAGGTTATGGAATTCGGCGTCTTTTTCCAATGGCCAGTTTGGAAAAAGCCGGATTGTTCCATTGTAGCTTTGCATCAAACATTCGTTTACCACAACCGGCAACCCGAAGTTTTCGAACCACACACCCATTCTATCCATGTACCCGTAAGGCGTGTTGTCCCAACAACGGCCATGTACCTGCATTACGCGGTCAGAGGCTGTTCCATTGGGCATCAGGGAATAATTCACCTGTCGTTTGAATCGTTCAAGGTCGAGCATTCCGATTCTCGCCGATTGCAAATTCAAAAAAACCAGGTCGTTGCCGCCTTCGTTTTGCTGATTGTAAAAGGTACTCCTTAATATTTTCATGGTTTCGGGATCGGAATGCAAACCATGATCCTCGCCGGGAAAAACAGTAAACAAGGCATTCGGCACATTGTACACCACCTGATCATGCTCATCGGGAACCGATACAAACACTTTTCCGTATTTCCCGGAAACCGCAGTTGGATACTCCGGGAAACGCGATGAAATCAATTTCACATCCGCCAGCAAAACCTCCTCCGGTTTCTCAAGCTCCAAAACCCGGGTGGCTTCGCAGAAAGCCTTGAAAATGAATTTGATGAGCGACAAATCGGCTATGCAGTCGTAATTGTATTTGAAGCCGGGGCGCAAACCATAGAGTTCGGGTGGCACGGTCGGGAAAACATGGAATTTGTCATCGTTCCATTGCGGGCCGCTGGCTTCGGGCCGCTTCATGTAGGCCACCAGAAATTCCACCGCTGCTTTGATGGGCTCATATGCCCGGGTTTTCAGGAATGCAACATCACCCGAATACATATAATGCCACCACAACCCCTGCACTGTCCACGGCGTTTCGACGATTTCCCAGCCCCAGGTCGGAACAGGATAGGGATTCATCGTCATGTCCACAGGAAACGCGCTGTGCGGGAAATAGGCACCGGGTAAATCATAATATTCACTCGCCCACCTTTTACTGACCGGCATCAGCTTTTCGACAAGGCTGACATACGGCAGGTTTTTTTCAAGATGATTGCTCGAATAGGTCGCCCAGAAAGGTTGCTGGGTGTTGTAATTCATGTGGTAATCTCCGTGCCATGCCGTGCCGATCTTGTCGTAACTCCAATTGGCGAACAGTCCGGGTGTGGTCACGCCATCCTTGGCGGCACAATTCAGGAAATAGAGATTGTGATACCACATTCTTTCAAGGAACTGGTCGCTCAGTTTCACCCCCGATTGATTCCAGTACTGTTTCCAGATTCGCCCGCTTTCCGCCAATGAAGCGTCAAAGTCTTTCATTTCAGGGGTTTCAGTTACCGAAACATCGCCATCCAGTGCATTGCTCAAACCTTCCTGCAATGAAATACAGCCGATAAAACCATTTTGCTGCTGCAATGCCGCTTCCAGACTGGCCATTTGCTGGATGTTTCCGTCCCAGTTGATTCTTTTCGTTTTCTCAAGCAACCCATTCACACGGACAGTCAGCCTGAATGCCTTGTCCTTGGGATGTCCTTTTTCCTTGTCGTATTTATCCGGTTCCTGATAGGGAAGGATCTGCCTGAACGATAAAATCCCTTTTTCTAGCAGTTCATCGGTTTTTGCTTTCGGGAAATCCCGCGGCGTTGATGGATCGGGCATCACGCGAATACGGTCGAAAATGTTTGCGTGCGGGCTGCCCTGCCGATCAACCAATCTCATCCAAAGTCGGTCGCCGGTCATGTCGCTGAAAATCTGAAGTGTCAGTTTTTTCCGATCGTTTGCGAGCAGGAAAACCTCGCAAAGCCCGTTGGAAATGTCGAGCCGGTGACCGAGCATTTCCGCGTTTCTGCGGTCGAAGCCAAGCAGAACCGAGCCACAGGGGAATGGCCGTGGATAAGGCGCTTTGTAGTTTTGAGCTGTCATTTTGCTGTATTCGGCATACCACGGGTCATCGGTTAGTACCGACAAGGTATCCGGGATTGCCTTGACCTTTTGGAAAACCTCTTTAAACGTCCCGATTTTCTCCCTGTTATTTTCGGCAATGCGAATGTCCCAAACGTTGTTATGCCCGAAATACAGTACCACTGCATCGGGGCGTGTGGTAACGACCACGCCCATGCCGCCGTTTCCCAGCAAGGCGCCCTCAAAAAAATCGGGTGCGGGTTTATCATAAGCAATCGGGTGCAGCCTTGCCTGTTCATGGGAAATCAGTGGATTCCGGGCTGCGGAAATTCCGGTTCCAAGCAGGAGCAGAAAGGCAATTCGAATGAACGGATTTGTCGGTTTCATGGCAGTGTGGGATTTGATTTTGAAAGCAATGATACACACAAGGGCCTTGGCGTGTAGGTAGTGCGATGTGATGCCCTTGGTTTTACGATCCAAGGGCGGATCATGGCTAGTAAAATATCCAATGTCGAATCATTGTTGCCACAGAACACGAGAACAGCGGGTGCATGACAAAAACCAAGGAGGGGCGATCTCCTGAATCGCCCGCGACCGCCGCACGCTCAAGAAGATTGCCATCGGCAGCCTCGCGGCGGGCGGAGTGGCGGCCACCATCATCCATCACGGGCGCATCCCCGAGCCGGTGATGGCGCCGGTGGTCATGCCGAAGGTGAAGCAAACCAAGGCCGGATTCTGGACCCAGGCGGGAAGAAAGGCGCGCACCGCGCTGGAGGGTGTTTCGGTGCTTCGGTGTTTCGGTGAATCAGTAAGAGGAAGAGATGAGAAAGCCGGGAGCCAGGACACCGGTGGTGGATCTCTAACTAAACCACCGCATCACCAGGCCGAAGGCAACCGAACCACCGGTCATTTCTTTCTAACAGAACCATCGAACCACCGGGCCGCAGGCAACCGAAACACCGTAATCTTCTCCACCCCCGCCCGGCGCTTGATCGACTTCGCGGATTCCGAGCGCGACAATCTATCTGTAGCGGCGGCAGTGGTGGCGAAACGAAGCTCGTGCAGGCCGGGGTTGGATGAATGGAATTCCGGCAACCGGTTGCATCGGCGCTTGCCGGGTGTGCGCGGATGGTGTGTGGTGGCGGGGTGTTCGCCACATACATCCATGATTTGAACCCGGTGGCGCTGCCGATTTATGGCGGGCTCGCACTGCGCTGGTATGGATTGGCATATCTGCTGGGCTTTGCCGCCGGGTTTTTGTTGCTCCGGAATCTGGCCAGGCGCGGGTTATGGGTGATGAAACCCGAGCAGGCCGGGGATTTCATCGCGGCGACCGCCTTGTTCGGGGTGTTTCTCGGTGGGCGTTTGGGATACATCCTGCTCTACCAACTGCCGAAGGACGGGTGGGGGGAGTTGGCGCGGGATCCGCTGTTAGTCCTGCGGGTGTGGGAGGGCGGCATGGCCAGCCATGGCGGCATCCTCGGTCTCGCGATCTTCACCTGGTTCTACGCCAGAAAACACCACGTGTCATGGGCCGCTCTCAGCGACGGCTTGTGCGTCGTCGGTCCGTTAGGTCTGTTGTTCGGGCGCATCGCCAATTTTATCAATGGCGAACTCTACGGCCGCGTGACCGAGCGTGTGCCATGGGCGGTGAAATTCCCGCTGTCCCTGGGCGAAGAAAATGCCGAGGTGCAAAACGCCGCCTGGCAGGCCTGCACTCGCGTGGATCCCAAGCTCGCCGAGGTGGATTCGTTGAATGCGCTGGTCGCCGCGGCCCGCGAAAATCCCGAGGTGTCCCGCACCTTGGGTAACTTCCTGCCGCCGCGGCATCCCTCACAGATTTACGAAGGGCTGCTGGAAGGGGCGCTGGTATTCGCGATCCTGTGGGTGGTGCGGACGCGTTGCCCGAAAGCACCGGACGGCTTGCTGACCGGCTTGTTTCTCGCACTTTACGCGGTGTTCAGGATCGTCGGCGAGCAATTCCGCGAACCGGACGCGGCGATGGTCGGCAGCCTGACCAAGGGCCAGTTTTTCTCGGTCTTCATGTTCTTGTTCGCCGCCGCGTTTCTCGTCCACGCGTGGCGCGGGTGGAATCCATCATGCAAACCCCGATGAAATACTCCCTCTTCTATCCATCCTTTAAATTGCGACTTTTGCCGCAGATGCTCGGGATTGCCTGCCTCGGGGCCATGGTGGCCGGAAGTTATGGCATATTACACGATCAGGTCACCTATTCGATCTCCAGCGAGTATTTCACCAAAATGAAATTTGATCAGTTTCATGATGCGAACTTAGGGCTCCCGCCCCGCATCCTTGTTTCGGAGATTGGATTTCTGGCGACTTGGTGGGTGGGATTTTTCTCCGCATGGTTCATAGCCCGCGTCGCGGTCCCCGCCTGGCCGCCGGCAGTGGCCATGCGGAAATGCCTCGCTGGATTTTCCATCATGCTCATGCTGGCTTTCATTGCGGCTCTCATCGGATATGGCATGGGCGTTTTTCATTCCAATGATGATGCGTATTGGAATGAATATTGTCAGGCCCTCGGGATCACTGACATTCCTGCGTTTGTCCGCGTTGCCTACATTCACAACGCCAGTTATCTCGGGGGACTTGCCGGCCTGGTGGTGGCGATCTGCTTTCTCCTGCGTCAGAAGAAAATCGAGTCGTCTGATGGAAACAAAACGGCACGGGTTCTTTAACCATTGATCCCATGAAACGTAAATTGATTCTGTCGGCCGCCCGTATCCTTGGCCTGCTAGTCGTCATTGTCGAAATGATCGGCTGCTTCATCGCGCAGCCCACGTTCCGCAAGAATCATCCTTCGACAGTTTCGGTGGACGCCGCCAGGCTGAAAGTCCATGTCAGCACCCTGAGCCGGACGTTCCACCCGCGCGATTGGGAGCACCCGGCCAATCTATCAAAATGCGCCGACTACATCGCGACGCAATTCGCCAATACGGGTGCGGCGGTGGAATCGCAGGAGTTCAAAGTCCAGGGAAAGCGCTACCGCAACGTGATCGGCAGGTTCGGGGTCGGCAAGGGCTCCAAGGTGGTGGTCGGCGCACACTATGACACCTGCGGCGACACCCCAGGCGCCGACGATAATGCGAGCGGCATCGCCGCGCTCATCGAATTGGCGTATCTAACTGGAGCAAGCGCGCCGCAGCGGGAGGTGGAATTAGTCGCCTATGTTCTGGAAGAGCCGCCGTTTTTCAGGACCTCGCACATGGGCAGCGCGATTCATGCCGAGAGCATCGCCGGTGAAAAATCCAACATCACGGGAGTGATCGTGCTGGAGATGGTGGGCTGCTTCAACGACGAGAAGGGCTCGCAGTCATATCCTTCCCTCCTGTTACGGGCATTCTATCCAAGACGCGGGAATTTCATCGCGGTTGCCGGGCGGTGGGACCAGGGCGACTGGATCAAGGCGGTCAAAGTGGGCATGCTGGGATCCACCGACCTGCCGGTTTACTCAATCCGCGCGCCGTCCGCCCTCCCCGGCATCGACTTCTCCGACCACTTCAATTATTGGCCTTATGGCATCAAGGCGGTCATGGTCACCGACACCTCGTTCTATCGGAACAAGGCATATCATGCAAGTGAGGACACCTCTGATCGGCTGGATTATGACCGGATGTCCAAGGTGGTGGTGGCGGTGTTCGAGGCGTTACGGAAGAATAAGTTAGATTAACGGGCCGACGGCAATCGTAAGAGTATCCAGGGACATAAAACCGCTGCCTGCCACCCGTGTCACCGCGCCATTGCTGGCGGCATTCCTCGCCACCGATCCCGGCGAAACCAAAGACCTAGCCGCCACCCAGCCCGGCAAAATGCAGGAACTCCAAACCCAGTGGAACGCCTGGAACGCCACTCTCGTCCAACCGCTCTGGGGCGGCGGCAAGAGCGACTTCGACGGTGCCGAACCAGGCACGCCCGACCGGGGCCCAGCGGCAAAACCCAATCTCCGCAAAGCAAGGTTGAAGTGAGTTTTTACTTGACATCAATTCGACATCGATGACGATGCGGCACCATGACCCGCACTCAAATTCAGTTTCCCGATCCACTCTACCAGCGACTCAAGGCCATTGCCGACGAGCAGGACTGGTCTTTGGCCGAAGTCATGCGCAAGGCTGCGGAGCACTTCGTGAGCCGCTTTCCCGAGCACCCCAGGCCGCGCGCGGCGTGGAAATTCCCGACGCTAGACTGCGGCGGTGATTTTCTCACTGACCCGGCGACCCTTCGACCCGAGGTTGATGTCATAGTCCAACGTTCTGCCTCATGATTCTCTCGGCCGATACCAACCTGTTCCTTTATGCTGCCAATCCGGGCTCGCCGCATCACCATGCGGCGCAGCGGTTTTTCGCCACGGAGGCGGCCGGCCAGCGGCGGTTCCTCGTTTGCGGCCTGGTCTTGCTTGAAATCTACATGCAACTGCGCAATCCCGCCGTTTTCAAGAATCCCCGCACCGCCAAGGAGGCCGCCGCGTTTTGTCAGACCCTCCGCAGGAACCCCGCGTGGGAATACGCCGATTACGAACCAGACGTCGCCACCCCCCTCTGGCAATGGGCCGCCAGCACCCGTTCCGGCTTTCGTAACATCATCGATGCCCGGCTCGCCTTCACTCTAATTCACCATGGAGTCACTCATTTCGCCACTGCCAACGCCAAACACTTTGCCTACTTTGGTTTTGTAAAAGTCTGGAGCCCGCTCTGAGCCCGCTAACATCCATGAAAAAACTCTCCCGCCTGGTGGCCGCGATTTTGGGCGGTGCACCTGCCATGCTGGCTGCCGCCGAGTCTCCGCAGCCCGCCAAACCTAACATTATATATGTTCTCTATGACATGTCCGGGGATCTGGGTGAACTGCGCAACCGCCAGACCGACGACACCGCCGAAGTAGCACGAATGACGCAACTGATGGAGAAATTCGTCGCCGATGGGCGCAGCACCCCCGGCCCGCCACAAAACAACGATGCCAGCATCAAGCTGCGCAAATGAGGTGCTCCTGATATGTTAGATTGACAAGCCGGAGGTCATGGCGGAAAAAAATCATGAGATGAAACCATTGCATGCCACCCTCGTCACCGCCACATTGCTAACAATTTTGCTCAGTGCGGACTTGTTCCTGAACGGCACCCACGTCGGGCGACGCGATGACAAGCTGCCGGACCAGTGGTATTCGACCGATCTGTGGACCGATTACAGCATCAAGTTCATCGACGAAGCGGTCACGGCGAAGAAACCGTTCTTCCTCTATCTCGCACACAACGCGCCGCATTTCCCGCTGCAGGTGCCACAGGATGAAATCGCGAAATTCCGCGGCAAATATATGACCGGTTGGGACCAACTCCGCGCCCAACGCCACGCCAAACAACTCGAACTCGGCATCGTCGATAAAGCATGGCCGCTCGCACCGCGACCCGACGAGGTGAAAGCATGGGAAAATCTAACTGCCGAGGAGCGGGACCGGTTCGATCACATCATGGCGATCTACGCCGCCACGGTCGCCCACATGGACACCGCCGTCGGCCGGCTCACCGCCGCACTCAAGGAACGCGGGGTGCTCGACAACACATTGATCCTGTTTCTATCAGACAACGGCGGCAATGCCGAAAGCGGTCCTAACGGACGCCTCAACGGCAATCCGCCCGGCTCGGCGCAGTCCGATGTTTTTGAAGGCCAGTCGTGGGCGACCCTGTCCAACACCCCGTTCCGCCGCTACAAACATTTCAACCACGAGGGCGGCATCGCCACCCCGCTCATCGCCCACTGGCCCGCCCGCATCAAAGCCCGCGGCGAACTGCGCCCACAACCCGGCCACCTCGTGGACATCATGGCCACCTGCGTGGACGTCGCCACCGCGACCTATCCGAAGGAATCTAACGGTAAATCCATCCTGCCGATGGAAGGCACCAGCCTGGTCCCCGCGTTTGACAACAAACCGCTCACCCGCGACGCCCTTTATTGGGAACACGAAGGTAATGCCGCAGTCCGCGTCGGCGACCGCAAACTTGTCCGCATGGGCCGCAACGGCACATGGGAGTTGTATGACCTCAAGGATGATCGCACCGAATTGCACAACCTTGCCGGAGAAAATCCAGAACAAGTGACGCAACTCGCGGCCAAATGGGATGCCTGGGCCGAACGTGCCCAAGTCAAACCATACCCCAATGCCGCGAAGGCCAAACAACCCAAGGCCAATTGAAACACAAAATAATTCTATCAGCAGCTCGGATCCTGGGTTTGGTGGTCGTTATTGTCGAAATGGCGGGCTGTTTCATCGCACAACCCACCTTTCGCAGGAACCACCCATCGGCCGTATCTGTGGACGCCGATAGACTGAAAGTCCATGTCAGCACCCTGAGCCGGACGTTCCATCCGCGCGATTGGGAACACCCGGCCAATCTAGCGATGTGCGCCGACTATATCGCGACGCAATTCACAAATGCCGGTGCGGTGGTGGAGTCGCAGGAGTTCAAGGTCCAGGGCAATCGCTACCGCAATGTGATCGGCAGATTCGGGGTCGGCAAGGCTTCCAAAGTGGTGGTCGGGGCTCATTATGACACTTGCGGCGACACACCCGGCGCCGACGACAATGCAAGCGGTATTGCCGCGCTCATCGAACTGGCATATCTAGCAGGCGCTGACGTGCCGCAGCGCGAGCTGGAACTGGTCGCCTACGTCCTGGAGGAACCCCCGTTTTTCAGAACCTCGCACATGGGCAGCGCGATTCATGCCGAGAGCATCGCCCGCGAGAAATCCAACATCATTGGAGTGATCGTGCTGGAGTCGGTGGGCTGCTTCAATGACGAGAAGGGCTCGCAGTCCTATCCATCCCTCATGCTCCGGGCTTTCTATCCCAGCCGGGGTGATTTCATCGCCGTGGCCGGCCGGTGGGACCAGGGCGACTGGATCAAGACGCTCAAGACAGGCATGCAGGGTGCCACCAGCCTCCCGGTTTACTCCATCCGCACTCCGTCTGCCCTTCCCGGCATCGACTTCTCCGACCATATCAACTACTGGCCGTATGGTATCAATGCAGCCATGGTCACCGACACCGCATTCTATCGGAACAAGGCATATCATGAGAGCGAGGACACTGCGGATCGACTGGACTATGACCGGATGTCCATGGTCGTGGTGGCGGTGTTCGAGGCGCTGAGAAAATAATTAGTTAGATCAACATGCCGGCGGCAAGCGTAGGAGCCCTCACGGAAATAAAACCGCTGCCTGTCACCCGTGTACAATTGATGACCGGACCCGCATAGTGGAGCGCTATGCCGATGAGGCACATCCCACATGCCCCACGCAAGCGGGTCATCCTGATGTCCGATCGGACACGCAGGATGTCGCGGGGGCGGGCGTGACCTGACAACGCATGGCAGATGGCGGGTGTGGGAGTTACCAAGGAGGGGCGGTCTCCAAACCGCCCGGCCCATGAAGAGTGAACGCATCGAGCTGGACACAGACAGCTCACTTGATGGCGGCGGATCATTAGCGGCGAGTCTGGAGACTCGCGGTCCGGCGCACGACACGCATCCGCAACTGGATTCCTGATTATTTGTCTGATCAATGGTTATGCCAGCCACTATGCCAGCCACTATGCTGCGGCTTCTGAATTGTCACATGAATTCATCGGGCGGGTGATGCGCACGTCGGGTCGGCGCACGCGCACATGGCACCGGGCTTCACGCCCCGAGGCGCTGGCGGTCGGCTAACAATCCGGTTAGAAACGCCGCAGGGGTGCGGTCGGTGGTGGCGATGCGGAAATCCACGCGCAGGGAGCCACAGCGGGAGCGGAAGCCGTCGATGGCCGCGCCGATGGCCGCGAGGTAGTCGCGGCGGATCAGGGCGGCATCGGCTTCGAGGCGCTCGCCGGTTTCCATGTCGATGAAATCCGAAACGCCATCGAAGGGGAGGTCGAGTTCAGCCGGGTCCAACACCTGCACGAGCACCACGTCGTGGCCGCGACGGCGGAAATGCGCCAGCGCGCGGAACACCGCGTCGGGCGCGTCTAACAGATCGGACATCATCAGCACCAGTCCGCGGCGCGCCATGCCTTCGGCCAATGTTTCGAGGGCCTTGCCGGTATCGGTGCGGCCGCCGGGTTCATGGGCGGTGAGCACTTCGAGGAAATTCTTGATATGGCGGTTGCCACATTTGGTCGGCAGCCAGTGGCGGACCTGGTCGTCATAAATGACCAGGCCGACGGAATCCTGCTGGTGATGTGCCAGATATGCCGTTGCCGCCGCGAGTTCGCGGGCAAAGGCAAACTTGGAGGCTTGACCTGAATGCCGGAACGCCATCGATGCCGATGCGTCTAACACCAAGTGGACGCGCAGGCTGGTTTCCTCCTGATATTGTTTGATGAAATAGCGCTCGCTGCGACCGAACAACTTCCAATCGAGGTGCCGCAGGCTGTCACCCTGGACATAGTCTCGGTGATCGCGGAACTCGACACTCGCGCCCTTGAGCACGCTCGAATGGCGGCCTGCGCGCCCGCCCTCCGCCGTCCATCGCGAGCCGAGCGCGAGGTGATCGAGCCGTCGCATCGTCTCGGATGATAGAAGATCGCTGAATGACGCCATAGCGGAAAATTCCAAATCCAAAATTCAACTTCGAACCCGCAGCAACACACCGCTGGAGCGCGAGTCTCCAGACTCGCCAGTGGCAGGGACGCCAAAGGACTGCTGTACCCGCCTTGTCACTTTGACTGTACTTCTACTGGCGAGTCTGGAGACTCGCGTTCCATGGCAACGTCCATTTATGTGCATTTCATCTCATGTTTTGTGGCTATCTGACCAGCGCGTGGAAGAGGATGTTGATGCCGAGGGCGGTGGCATCGGGTGCCTCGTAGCCGATGGCATAGGGAGCGGGTGCCTGCTCCCAACCGGCGGATAGATCGCGCGGGCAATAAATCACGGCGGTGGCACCGTTGATTTCAGCGGTGAACAACTCGGGCGTGGTGGTGCGGCGGTTGTCGAGCTGGGCGGCCAGCGCCGGGCGGACTTTCACCGTGCTTGATTCGTTAGGTTGATGGAGGAGCGAGGCATTCGCCGGCACGGGCACCAGCGGGTTGGCGGGCAGGATACGGGCCATTTCCGCGCGGAAGGCGGTATCGAAGGAAGCGCGGCCGTCGCCGGCTTCCGCAAACATGACGCCACCCTTCATCAGATACTGGCGCAAGTTCGTGCGTTCGTTCTCGCCCAGTGCGAAGTCGGTGGTTCCAGTTAGATATAGCATGGGGGTTTCAAACAACGAAGCGTCCGACAGGGAAATCTCCCGCGACTCGAAGGAAACCGGCGCACCGGTGGCGGCGTTGAATTTGCGCAGCAACATCGGCATTGCCGCAGGCCGGCATTTCCACGGTCCCGCATGCGTTACCCAGCCGATGCGCAGGCTGCCCGCCTTGCTGCCGCCGGCATCCGCCAGTTCCACGCTCTTGCCCGCGCTGCGGCCGGCTTCCTGCATGGCGGTCACGTAGGATAGCATGTTGGCCCCGAGCCGCCGCGCATCGGCGTCCTCATAGCCCCAACTGTCGTGGCGGTTGTTTTCCCAGCCCATCGCGATGTCGAAGCGCGAGATGATGAGCGCCGTGCGGTTGTCGATATCCACGCCGTCGATCCATGGATAAGCATCCGTGACCACGCCGTCGCGGAGCGCGCGCGCGCGGTATTTCACTTCCTTGATTTCGTTATAGGCACGGAACAACGGATGATCGAGGCGGAGCCGATAGACCGGGTTTTCCGGCAGGATCTGGCGGGCCGCCTCCAGCGCGGATTGATGGAAATCCGGATGGCCGACGAGAGCGTTGAATATCACGGTACCGCCGTTGCGCACATATTCCCGCAGGCGTGTGGCCTCCGCAGGCTGGAGCTTGAAAGGCTTGTATCCCGAACGGTAGAGCACCGGGTTTTCACGCGGATTGGTGGAAATTTCCGTCCATGTCTTGATGTTGGAAGTGAAGCTCGCGCCCATCTCGCCGCTCATCCATTCCAACAGTCTTTTCAAATCGTGGGGCGTGCGCGCCCAGTCTTCGGGATCGCCGGTGCGGATTTTGGTGAGCAGGACCGGTGGCTGGGGTGGATTTTTGCGTTCCTGGCGTTTTTGCGGGACGACCGGATAGGGCAGGGGAGGCATCCCTTCCGATGACGAAACCTGCGCCGGGGGCGGCTTGGGTTTTTCCAAGGGTGGCGGATCGGGAGGTTTGGGTGCCGCCATGGCCGCCACCGGGAGAATCACACACACAACGACCACCAGGGTTTTCATGACAGGAAAAAACATACGCAGGGTTGCGAAAAACGAAAGCATTATTCGCCGACGGTGATTTGGAGGGTGGATGTATTGAAGATTGCACGGAGCGGGTTTCAGGCATAGGGTCATTTTCAACCCCATGGTGTGCCCATCGTTCTTTCGCCGACTTTCGCTGGCCCTCTTGCTTGCGGCGGTCCCGCTGCATGGCCGGAATCCGCCAGGTACGGTGCTCGCCAATGCGCCGCCTGTGGTTCCTGCCAAGGCACCCGCCGCGGCTCCTGATGAAGCGTCCGCCGCACGCGGGCCCGCGGATGGCGCGATCAGCACCCGCCCGGACGCCCGCACGATCACCCTGAAGATCCCCGCCCCCCGCGGCTTGATTGTGGATCGCCATGGCGAGCCGTTCGCCCAGAACCGGATTGCCTATCAGGTGGCCCTCCAGTTCCGGCAGTTTGAAAACGCCGACCGCGACTTTGTGATCCAATGGGCGCGGACAAGAATCGGCCTGCTCCAGACGTTGGTGAAGAATGCGACGCCCAAGACGGACGACGAGTTATATGACCACTACCGGCACCGCCGCTGGTTGCCATTGTTAGTGACTGGACAGATCGACGAGAAGCAGGCGCGTGAGATCGAGTCCAAGCTCACTGCCGGGCTCATCCTCAATCCGCTTTACCGCCGGTATTACCCGCAGGGTGAGATCGCGGCACACATCATCGGCTACTCGGGCAGCGTCGGCAAATTGCCCACCGGTCCGATCAATTTCAACGAGCCATTGTGGGAGGAATCCGAGGGACGCGCCGGCTTGGAAAAAATTTACAACACCCAGCTTTCCGGCGAGCCCGGCATGAAGAAACTGCTCTTTGATGAGAACGGCAACAAGCTGTTGGAAGAACAAGTCAAGCGGCCGCGTCCGGGCGGCACTTTGGTCACCACGTTGGATCTCGCATGGCACCAACTTGCGGAGAAAACGCTGCGTGAAGGATGTCGGCGCGGGGCTTTCGTGGTCATTGATGTGATCACTGGTGAGGTGCTGGTGATGGCCTCGCGGCCCTCGTTCGATTTGAATCGCTTCATTCCCGGCATCAGTGACACGGAGTTCAAGCTATTGGAAACGGATATCTCCCAGCCGCTGTTCGGCCGCGCTTTCCAATCCGCCTATCCGCCCGCCTCCTCCTACAAGCCGATCATCGCGCTGGCCGCACTCAACAACGGCACCATCACCGAGGAATCGTTGATCGATTGCCCGGCGTCTATCAACATCGGACGCGCGGTGTTCAACAATTGGACGCGCATCCCAGAGGGCTCGATCAATGTGAAGCGTGCACTCGCCCGATCATGCAACACCTGGTTCTATCAAGTCGGCATCAAGGTCGGCCCAAGCGCATTTCTGAGCTTGTCCCGGAGGCTGGGATTCGGCGAGCGTAGCGGGTTGCCATTGATCGGCGAGACCCCGGGCTTGGTGCCGAACGACGAGTGGATGCTCAAGCATGAGAAACGCCGTATCCTCGACGGTGATACGGCGAACATGTCGATTGGTCAGGGCAGCTTGCTGGCCTCACCATTGCAGGTGGCCCAAGCCATGGCCGGGATTGCCAACGGCGGTGCCCTGCCAAAACTCCAACTCTTGCGCCAGGTCCAGGATACGCGCGGCCGGGTCACCCAAGCGCCGGTTCCCGAGCGGAAAAACTGGCTCGGGCTGGATTCCAAAGCCGTGAAAACCGTCCACGAAGGGATGTGCGATGTGGTCAACTCGGGTGGTGGCACCGGCCGGAGCGCGGCACTCAGTTATACCAAACTTTGTGGTAAAACCGGCACCGCCCAGTGGGGGCCCAAGGCGAAGTCCCAGCGGCTCGCATGGTTTGCGGGCTATCTGCCGGAAGACAATCCGCGTTATGCCTTTGCGGTGCTCTATGAAGGCCGGCCGGGCGAAACCGTTTCCGGCGGACGCATGGCCGCACCCATGGTTCACCGGTTTTTCGAGGGCATCAAAAAAGACATCAAGGAAACCATCGCCCCGCCGAAGAAGGCGCTCATCGTGGATCAAGAATCCCTGAATGCCACTAAGCCCGTTGGCGATGGTGATTCCACCAAGTTGCCTACCAGCGATGGTCCGCTGAAAGCCATTCCGGTCGAATCCCGCGACACTGACCGTGAGCCCGCGCCCAAGGAGCAACCCGAAACATCCCGGCCCCTCCGCGCACGTCCCGTCGACGAGGAAGAGGTGATGGAGGAAAACGTCGAGCAACCTTGAGGGCGGCAGTTAGCGCAGGTGATCGATGGCCGCGCGCAGGTCGGCGGCAGTGATGCCCCCGGTGACCACGGCGCTGCCGGGCGCGTCGAGCACCACAAAACGGATGGCACCGGCGGCAAACTTTTTATCCCTGCCGAGTTTTTCCATGACGGTCGCGGTGGCGATGGAGGCCGGCAGCACCAGCGGTAGGTGGAATTTTTCTAACAATCCAAGGATCCTGGCGGACGCCTCCGGCGCGAGGCCCGCGTGCCGCTCTGATAGAAAAAGCGCGGCCCGCATGCCGAGCGAGATCGCCTCGCCGTGGAGCATCCCGCCGTAGGGGACGGCAGCCTCAATGCCATGGCCGATGGTGTGGCCGAAGTTGAGCAGGGCGCGGATGCCGCGTGTTTCGTGTTCGTCGGCTTCCACCACGCGGGCCTTGATGGCGATGTTGCGGGCGATCAGATCCGCAGGCACGTCGCGGGATGAAGGATCGAGCGCGGCGAGATCGTCGAGCATCGCGGCATCGCGGATGGCGGCGTGCTTGATCGCCTCGGCAAATCCCTCGTGGAACTCACGGTCCGGCAGGGTGCCGAGCGTCGCCGGATCCACCAGCACCAGGCGCGGTTGGTGAAACGCGCCTAACAGGTTTTTGCCTTCGGCCACATTCACGCCGGTCTTGCCGCCAACCGACGAATCGACCTGTGCGACGATGGTGGTGGGAATCTGCACCAAGGGCAGCCCCCGATAGAAAATCGCCGCCACAAACCCCGCGAGATCGCCCACGACTCCGCCGCCGAGCGCGACCACCCCGGATTTCCGGTCGTGCCCGGCGCGGATCATTTCGCGGCAAAGCGCTTCGGCCTGGCCCATCGTCTTCGAGGCCTCGCCCGCAGGCACCGTGTGCAGTGTCGCATGGAAACCCGCGGCTTCAAGCGAACCGACCAGCGTCCCGGCATGCAGGCGCGCGACCGTTTCATCGCTGATGACCGCCACGCGACGGCTCGCAAACCCTGATTTCGCAATGACATCCCCGGCGTGGCCGAGGATGCCTGCTTCCACAAAAACGTCATACGAGCGCTCTGCGAGATCCACATGAACAGTGTGCATGCCCGATAGATTCATGAATCCACGGCATTTGTCCATCCCGTATCATCCGGAAATTGTAGCGGTACTCTAGGTGTCGCTATCCAATCCATGCATGCTCTGGACCGCATCATTCACCAGCTTTCTGAATTCAGAAAAAGGGAAGGAGATCATTTGCCGCATTGGCTGGCCATCTTGTTGGGCTCTTATTCCTATTTCACGAAATATCCGGACGCTCGCCACCCCCGGTCCTTGTCCATCATCATGGTCAATGTTTCTGTTGATTCTTGCTTATTCTCAAATGTGGTGCTGAACTGAATGATCACGTATTCCTTGTCGTCATTTGCCCCAGCAAACGCAATGTTCACCACCATCATTGTCGTTAGAATTAATCCCATTATCTTTTTCATTTCACGGTTGTCCTTTCTGTATGCTTTCCTGCTATTGATGCACAACGTTTGGAGTGAGTGTTTCGCGCGATACGTGCGAATACACTCCACTCTGTGGTTCGGCCAGCCGATTGCCATTCACTCATTATCTTCCTGTGCTCCGAATTCCCATTCTATGCGCACGACATCCCAGCCTCTTCCCTCAACTTGCTTTGATTCAAGCCCCCAGTATTTTGTAACGGGCTTATCGGTTCTCGGTTCTCCGCATAGCGGATCATAGGGAACATAAAGCGATCCAAACAGAAACAAATCATTGCTCCTCGCCGCCAGGGGCTCGGTAAAGTGGATACCGTCTTGCGACCAGAGAATGGTTCCGGTCCAGAAAGGCAGCATGAGCATTCCGTGCTTGTAACGCCAGCAGAAGTGGCCGTGTCCGAAGAGCAGCGGGTTATCTTTGTACTTGGTGTAAGGACCCGTGAGCGAATCGGCAATTGCCAAACCGTTTTCTGTAGGCCCCTTTTTCCAGCCCATTCCCTTATAATACATGTGCCATTTGCCATTAATGTAGACGTGTCGCGGATTAAGAGCCATCCTGTAGTCCCAACTGTTCTTGTCATCTATTCCCGGCTTCACCAATATGTCTCCCACCTGTTTCCAGGGTCCTTCAGGTGAGTCCGCTACCAGGCAGATGATGCCGGCGTTCATCTGGCCATATTTCTCAATATTTGATGTCCAGCCCTCGGCGAACAGATAGAACTTACCTTTGTGAAGCAGAACGTTCGCCTGCTCTATTGTAAGATCATATGCTGAACCTTTTGGGCCCAACGGAAGATAGTGCTCAGCTTTCCACTGGACTGTGTCCTTCGACGTCATATATAGAATCCAGGATCTTTTCAGATTTACACACTGCTTCCAATTAGCGGGTGAGGTCCCCGCCACACCGTTTACAAATCCATCGATCATCCACACATGATACTTACCACCATGATAAATAATGCGGGATGGATCCGACTGCCATCTATTTTCATCAAAACCAAATTCCTTGGCGTTGACCACTTGCAGCCGCGATTGCGTCTTTTTGAAGTTAACAAGTTCCGGCGGAATACTGTAAGTTCCCTTCTCGGCACGCGAGTAGATTAGTGTCTTGTCCGTGCTCGCGCCTCGCGACACACATGCCGTTAACATTATCGTCGCTATTGCAATTACACTAGCTATGTGCTTATTCATTTTCATTCTTTACCTGCCGAACAGTGTTTATTCGTAGCCCCTCCGGAAGTGATATCCGGGAGGGTTGACGACGGAAGGATGTGCGTAAGGCGTTGATTTGACAAGGATTTCTTTTCGTCGGGTGCGTATATCCGGGTGGGAAGGACCGCCGCTCACACGGGAATCTGGTCTAGCGGATATCACGGTCAGGGGTCAGGGGTCAGGGGCAGTTCAGGAGGGGCGCATGGGCGCGGAACGTCGTTGAAGAAAGACACGGGCAGGAATGCCCGTGCTCCGTTCTTCTTCCTCTTCAATCCACAATCCACAA
>CAISTY010000301.1 GCA_903888515.1 Akkermansiaceae bacterium
CCGGCCGTCGGGATAACAGGTCCAGAGGCCGTGGGCGGCGTTGAAATCGCGGTCCACATAATCCCAGCGCGTGTAAACGAGCATGCCGTTGTTATCGACGCTGGGCTGGAGTTCGGCCGTTTCATGATAGCTGATGCAGATCAGGTCGCTGCCGTCGGGCTTCATCGAATGCATCGTCCCGCAAATCATGCTGTCGTCTTTGAAGGGTGTGCCGCCTTGGCAGCGGGCCATAACATTGCGGCGGTCGGAAACAAACACGATGCGGCCGCCGGGCAGGAAACAGGGGGTATAGTCGTTTCTCTTGCCGTCGGTAAGTTGCACCAGCCCTGAACCGTCCGCCTTCACCTTGAAAAGGTGAAAGCAAGTCTCCTTGGTGAAGCTCTCGAAAACCTCGCGCGGCCATGGCGGTCTCGTGCTCATCTTCTCCACGTATGCAAAGACCATGGTCTCCCCGTCATAATCGAGCGCGGCAGTGGAGAACGCGCCACCCCCCCCCAGCTTGGCGCCCTTGAGCCGGCCGCTTTCCACCACGGAGTTCGCGAGGATGTTCTTGATCCGTGGTCTGCCCTGCTTGAATCCGGAGACCCTGAAAAGCCCCCCTCCCGGCATGGCCGAGTAACCGTAGTCCCAGCCTGTAAGCACGAATTCTCCGACGACGCGTTTCGTCACGAAAACCATTTCGTCGAAATCCAGGAGCGGATTGGACAGCGCCAGCTCCCGCCGCAGTTTGCAGGCCTCGAGGTAGAGCGCCTTGGCCTCGGGCTCATTTGCGGAGTGCTTCTTCTCCAGCCCTTCGAGCCTGCTTTCGATAGCTTTGAGATCCGGCGCGCCGGGGAGGCTGCGAATATGCTTCAAAAGCGCGGTGGTGCGCCGGATCACGATCCCGGCCGCAGAGCTGTCCTCGGGCCATATCAGGGCTTGGCGATCGAAGATGTGAGGCGAGGAACCCAGTTGACCGCTCTTGCTAGCCGCGATGTCCTTCGCCAACTCTTGATACTGCGTTTCCCAGTTTTGCGACACCTGTGCGCTTGCGGCTGCGACTCCGGCGGCGGCGTCGTCCGCACGGGCCGCCGGAAGCGCAACAAGCAATGCCGCCGCAAGAAGGCTTGATTTCAGGATGTTTCCGAGCGTACCCATCAATTCGTTACCTTTCTCTACGCATTACCACGACCCTTTCATTCACTTGATGCCGGCATGATGGGCATTGCTAGCCCGAATGCTCCACACCCACATCGCCCAACGGAATGTCCAGCAACAGGGTGATATGCCGGGTGGTCAGATCACCCATCGTCTGGCAAGCCTGGAAGTCGTGAGTGCCGTGGATGCGGTCGAGTTCCCCGGCGAGGGCGGTGACATGCTCGCGCGGCGCGATCACCTCGCGGCGCATGACACCTAACAGGGCACGCAGGCGGACGCTTTCGACTTTGGCGCGATGGCTCATCTGGGAGTGTTCCTCGGCCACGTATTGCTCGATGCTTTTGCGGTTGAGCACTGCGAACGCGAGGCGGGTGACGGCGCGGTTGGATTTGAAACGGAAGGCTTGATAGACATTGCCCTTGCCTTCGTAGGATTGTTGGTCGAAATCGATGGCCCGTACCCGGTATTGGACTTCCTCGAAGTCCGGCGTGATGTCCATCACGTAGTTGACACTGCGCATGTCTCCTAACAACCGGATGAAATTGCGTTCATTGAACTTGACGAATTCCTTGGCGATGCGCACCTTGTTGAGTCCCGGCTGGTTGAGATATTCGCGGATGAACATGTCACCGGGCACGCCCGCGATGTGCTCCTCTATCAAGGTGTCGCCATTGATCAGATAGTTGATGCGGTTCGGCGACAGGATGTGTTCGAGTTCGAGGCCGTAGATGCGCGAGGCGTCGGCGTGCTTGACGTAGAAATAATCCGAGTTGTCGTTGAACAGGTTGGTGATGCGGATGCGGAAGGGACGGGAGTTGCCGAATTCGCCGAAGTCGATGCGGTCAACCAGCAGGTGCTTGTGTTGTTGGGCGTCGCAACCGACTTTGAGCGCGGAGTAAATGGCGGTGAGGCGGTGCCGGAGTTCGGCAAATACGTCCGGCGGATACATCACGGTGTGCCAGAGCGTCTCGCGTCCGCGGGGGTCTTCGTAGGGAATCGCTCCGGAAAAGCGGCCGAGTTCGCTGTAGATCTGCGGGATGTCGCGCTGGCGGTCGTAGTGATAGAGATACTGCCGCAGGATCTGCGAAACGGGGTAGCGGGTTTTTTTCCGGGTGATCACGGGTGGATGCTAAGCGATGACGGCGCGGCATGCCAGCCCCGGCTTTGTGGAAAAATGCTGAAATGTCCGCCGCTTCCGGGATCTCAATGCCATTTGCTGGCGATGGCTTCCAGGAGATCTGTCATCAAGCCGTCGGCTGCGGGTGCCTGTTGCTTGTTAGATTCCCGTTGGAGCACCTGTTGGATATGGACTTCCACCTGCCGCAGGAACGACGGCGCCACCGCACATTGATCATTTATCAGACAAATTATCAGGAATCCAGTTGCGGATGCGTGTCTTGCGCCGGAGCGCGAGTCTCCAGCCTCGCCAGAGCATCTCGCGCCGGACCGCGAGTCTCCAGACTCGCCGCCAATGATCCGCCGCCTTCAAGTGAGCTGTCTGTGTCCAGCTCGATGCCTTCACTCTTCATGGGCCGGGCAAACGATTGATCAGACAAATAATCAGGAATCCAGTTGCGCTTGCGTGTTTTGCACCGGAGCGCGAGTCTCCCCACTAACTTGAAATTGCACCACTTATTTCCAATGGGTTACAAAACGGGTTTTCCTGACTCACTTGGTGCGTTCCCTGCCAAGTTAGTCTCGTCATTGTCAGCCCATCGGCGGTGCGAGCTCCAGACTCGCCGCCAATGAACCGCCCCCTTCAAGTGAGCTGTCTGTGTCCAGCTCGATGCATTCACTCTTCATGGGCCGGGCGGTTCGGAGACCGCCCCTCCTTGGCAAATCCCACACCCGCCATCTGCCATGCGTTGTCAGGTCGCGCCCGCCCGGGACATCCTGGTGTCCGATCGGACATCAGGATGTCCCGTCAGTCCAGTCTAACGCTCCGATCCACCGGGACATCTGCGTGTCCGATCGGACACCAGGATGTCCCGGGTGAAAACCTCTCGTCGCAAACATCCGCGACAATCTCGTGTCCGATCGGACATCCAGTTGTCGCGGTGGTTGGCTGGCATCTCCTGCATGTCAATGCATTGGATCCGGGGGTGGAATGATTTTGCTGGGTGGAATGATTTTGCTGGATGTCCGTGCGGGATTTGGCTAGCAGGTGCGTATGAATGAAAACATTCCCGTCCAGTCCGTGCCGCCATCCAATCCTGCCGTGAAGAAAGGCATGCCCACGCTCGCTTGGGTGGGCATCGGTTGTGGCACGGTGATCGTAATTGCGGTGGTGGTGGTTGCCATGCTCGTGGGTTGGTGCAAACGAAGCGTGGGTGACCTGTCGGAATTCAAAAACAACCCGGAAAAAGCCGCGGCGGAAATGATGGTGCGCCTCAACCCCGAAATCAAACTGGTGTCGCAGGACGATGCCAAGGGGGAGATGACGATCCGTACCAAGGACGGGCAGGAGATGACGATGAGTTACAAGGATGTGGGCGAAGGGAAAATCACGATGAAGGACGCGCAGGGGAACGTCTCGCAAATCGGAAAATCGGATCTATCGAATGTTCCCGCCTGGGTGCCGAGGGTCCCCAAAATGAAGAGCGCGGCCGGATCATTCCAAAACAAGGAAGATGAGAAGATCACCGGCCTCTACAGCGCCACCTCGGATGAGTCGATCGGCAATCTGGATGAGTTTTTCAAGACCGAGGCAGGCAAACTCAAGATGACCGAAGCCAGCCGCACGTCCATGAATACGGACGGCGTGGAAAACCTGATTACCGCCTACGAGGGGGAAGGCGGGCGCATGCTCAACGTCATCATCACCGGCAAACCCGGCGAAGCTGCGCAGGTCAATGTGGGCTACGAGGAGGCTAAGTAGTCGGCGGATTCCATCACCCCCCCCATTTCCCCGCCCTCCGGGGCGTCCCTGGTCTTTATACACATTTTTTGGATCTCCGATCACCATCTTGGTCGCGGAGCGACCGCATGATGGTAGCCGTGGGTTTCAACCCACGGTTTACGGCATCCCATGAGGGATCGCGTCGCGGAGCGACGCCTGAAACCAC
>CAISTY010000302.1 GCA_903888515.1 Akkermansiaceae bacterium
AATAGGCGGCGGCCATGGTAATTTGATAGAGATCGGTTTGTAGGGGTGAATTCATGGGAGTCAAAGTTCGAAGTGGAAGCCGTGGCGGACGAGAGTGTCGTATTTCCGGTGATCGAATCGATAGAGCCGGGCAGGGCGGTGGGCACCGCTGGTGAATTTGTCGAGCGGTATGAGGAGATCAAAGGCTAACAACTTCTTGCGGAAGTTCCGCTTGTCGATGGTCCGACCGAGAATGGCTTCGTAAAGCGACTGAAGCTGGGTAAGAGTAAAATGCTTTGGCAACAGCTCGAACCCCACGGGCTGATAGCGGATTTTTCCGCGCAGGCGTTCGAGCGCCTTGGCGATAATCTGCGTGTGGTCGAATGCCAGTGGCGGCAGTTGACCTACCGGATGCCATGCCGCCTCGCTCGCGTCCGAATCACCCGTGGCGGGATGCTGGTCCGGACGAACAAGGGCGTAGTAGGCGACACTCACCACACGCCCCCGCGGATCTCTCCCGGGTGTTCCGAAAGTGAAAAGCTGCTCCAGATAGACCTGGCTCAGATGGGTTTCCTCCTGAAGCTCCCGACGCGCCGCCTGATCCAGATCCTCGTCCATGTCCACGAACCCGCCGGGAAGCGCCCACGACCCCAGAAACGGCTCCAAGGCCCGCCGGATCAGCAGCACCTGGAGTCCTCCACCATCAAAGCCAAAGACCACGCAATCGACGGTCAGTGCAGGCCTGGGGTATTCGTATGTGAACGACATGCACGTCTTCTTAGTGTAATCGTGACACTAAGCAAGAAGAATCTGAAAATATTTTTTTGCGCCAAATCCCTGCGAGGTGCGTCCATTTGTTTCCGACTCCCTCCGCCGATTCCGGGACCGTCAGCAATTCAATGAACCATTCTTCCTCGGATTCAGTATCCACGCCCGGGGGATACAACCGCACCGCGGGCAATTCATCGACAGGAGTTACGGCGTTTTCGGGATCTTGATGGGCCCCTGTCAGCATGCGCTGCCAACTGGAGTCTTGCAGTTGGCGGGTGATGGTCTGGCCCGCTCCGACGGCGGCATGGAAGGGTTCAAGAACGCAATCCACATCCTTGGTTCTCACGGCTTTCGATTCGTCGTTCTGAAAAAAATGATAGCCCACAGCCAGGCTGCCGATGATGACGACATTTCCCCGGCAGGCGGGCGGCACCGCAGCGGCGACTTCGGCGAGGACTTTGGATGGAGAGATTTGGCTCATGGGATGGATTTGGGTGCAAGACGTTCGAGAAATTCCACCGCCTGAGATTCCAATCGCGCTTCATGGAGGTCGAGCAGGCATTCCACCTCATCTGCCCAGACAATTCCATCACCACTCTCCTGGAAAAACGTCACGGGCCGACAAAGGGTGTGGACAAAAACCCGTGCGGGCTCACCACGCTTGGCGGGTTTGAGGGCAGGGTCGAGTTTGCGAAGGAAGTCATGCGATCCATCCGGTCGCAAGGCATGGACCACGAGATCAAGTCTCGGGGCGCCGACCAGGTCCAGCCCTAGCAAATAGTGCCGGGCACCCAAAACCCCGCCGACCGCGATGTCGGATCGGTTGAGTTCCCTCAATCGTTGCAGCAGGACCTCTGGCGAGCGGGGCCGCATGGAGGGATCGGTAAAGGCTTGGGTGAATCGGACGATTTCCGCCTGCGCGACCAGCCTGAACCACGCGTCTTTGGGAAAGGTGCGGAGTTCTACCCGGCGGTCCGAATGCCGGAGGAGGTATGGCTCCAATTCGCGGAGCGCACTCGAAATGGTGGGGTAGCTAAACCCGGTTTGCGCGGACAGTTCCTTGCTGGTGAGGGGGCCGGAGCGGCGGAACCAGGCAATCAGCAAGGGCCGGAGAATATCGAAGAAAGCCTCCGACCGGCCGCCAATCGGGCGGACTGTCTGGCCGCGTTCGTGTTTCACAATGGCCGCGATCTGGTCGCGCTCATCTGGCGTCAGCGATTCTTCCGTCTGCGGTTGTTTCCCTTCATGGGAAGCAACCATTGCCAGCCGTTTGAATACCTCGGGCCGAATCACAGCTCGTGCCCCCGCCCATTCGTCAGACAGGCGCGGTGCGGATATTTGTGGATCGGCCAATACGAGAATCCCTCTGCGTGTGGGATTCGCGGCCGTAACCCTGGCGATATCTATGAGGGAGGCCCGCAGCCTGCGGAGATCTCGGGGTTCGATCAAAACCCCAAAAACCGAGTCGCCTAGAACGGCATCCGCCCGGAAACCGGGCGGATCGTCCAAAATGACATCAAAGCGAAGCGTGCTCACGGCATGAAAATACCCCATTCAATCAGAAGTTGCAACTCAACTTGAGGTCGCACCTTAATTTCAAACTCGCGCTTCGGTTGATGGCAACAGACAACCATCCAAATGCTTCTGAAACCTTGTATTTCTCTTGGATTGGCCTTGGCTCCCCCATCTGTTACTGCTGGAATCCTTTGAACATGAGTTGCTCCGTTAATCTCCCCCAACCCGACCGCATCCGCGAGTTCTATTCCGTCAAACCCCATCGTATCGAACCTGTGGGGCTCGTCTATGTCTCATTGGGTTTCAAGCGGCCAAAGCCATTGACTGTGGTGGTGCACAGCGACGACATACCTGGCGCATGGGCCAGCAAACCGGCCAACCAATTGACCCCCGTGTCGGACAGTGT
>CAISTY010000303.1 GCA_903888515.1 Akkermansiaceae bacterium
AATAGGCGGCGGCCATGGTAATTTGATAGAGATCGGTTTGTAGGGGTGAATTCATGGGAGTCAAAGTTCGAAGTGGAAGCCGTGGCGGACGAGAGTGTCGTATTTCCGGTGATCGAATCGATAGAGCCGGGCAGGGCGGTGAGCACCGCTGGTGAATTTGTCGAGCGGGATGAGGAGATCAAAGGCTAACAACTTCTTGCGGAAGTTCCGCTTGTCGATGGTCCGACCGAGAATGGCTTCGTAAAGCGACTGAAGCTGGGTAAGAGTGAAGTGCTTTGGCAGAAGCTCGAATCCAACCGGTTGATAGCGGATTTTCCCGCGCAGGCGTTCGAGAGCCTTGGCGATGATCTGCGTGTGGTCGAATGCCAGTGGCGGCAGTTGATCTACCGGATGCCATGCCGCCTCGCTCGCGTCCGAATCACCCGTGGCGGGATGCTGGTCCGGACGAACAAGGGCGTAGTAGGCGACACTCACCACACGCCCCCGCGGATCCCTCCCCGGTGTTCCGAAAGTGAAAAGTTGCTCCAGATAGACCTGGCTCAGATGGGTTTCCTCCTGAAGCTCCCGACGGGCCGCCTGATCCAGATCCTCCTCCATGTCCACGAACCCGCCGGGAAGCGCCCACGACCCCAGAAACGGCTCCAAGGCCCGCCGAATCAGCAGCACCTGGAGTCCTCCACCATCAAAGCCAAAGACCACGCAATCGACGGTCAGTGCAGGCCTGGGGTATTCGTATGTGAACGGCATGCACGTCTTCTTAGTGTATCCGTGACACTAAGCAAGAAGAATCTGAAAATATATTTGGTGCGGGGAATATGGCCCTTGCGGATGAGCCCTATCACCGGGCCAAGTATCGCATCAGCGCCTGGCTCAGCCGCTGGTCCAGCATCACATCCGCCGCCACAATCTGGAAGATCACAACGATCAACCAGAAGCCAACCTGATAGGACACCTTCGAGCATTTGTGCCGCAGCCGCCTCTGGGCGAGAAACGCCCCCGGCCAACCGCCGAGCAATTCGGCCAGATGCAGGGAACTCTCCGGCACCCGCCAGGCTCCCGACGCAGCCCTCTGCTTGTCGTCGGCATACATCCCATAGGTGATCTCCGCACACCGAGTCACCGCCGCCTGTTCAAGCAACGGGCTTTGAAACCTTTCGATGTAGCTCCGCAGCCCGCGATTCAGAACATTCTCCGGTAATTCGGTCTTGAAGGTGCAGTCCCCGATGAAAAACACCACCGAATGGAAAATCCTCCGATCAAGCCCGAGGAGCCCCGCCAGTGCCCTAACATGGAGATCATTCTGGTGAAGCGGATTTTGGAAGCGGTGCTTCTTCTTGTAGATGGACTGAGTCCAATCTTTCTGCTTCTCTGAGCCAATAATCCACCCCTGATAGTTCTTGGTTTCAATCACAAAGACACCGAAGGGCGAGACCACCACATGATCCAACTGCGTGGTTCCTTGCCCGTCTGGACGGGGAAGATAGAGATCATCAAACACCTGATAGATCGACGAGTCCAGTTTGCGAAGCCCCAGATGAGAAACCATCTTCTCTCCGGCCCAGCCCTTGACCTTTGCGCCCCACAGCTCTTTGAAGACCGGGAGAAAGATCGCTAAACCCAAGGCCAGCCACATCCACGGGGGAATGCCGCTGAGGAGGCTTGGGGAAAGGTCCGTAGCGATCATATGGGTTTGGTGTTCTGACGATCCTGATGGCAATGACGGATACTTTGGAGATGATCGAGAAATTGCGAAGCCTGCATGTCGAGGCGTGCCTCGTGCAGATCTAGCAGGCATTCCACTGGATCCGCCCAAGCAAGGCCTCCTTGTCGAGGAACGAACAACGGATCGGCGTGACGCACGGCATGAACGACCAGGGTGGCTGGCTGCAATGGGTCGGTGACCGGCTTCAGGGCAGGGTCGAGAGTCTTGATGAAATCAAGGTTCAGATGCTTGCCGGGGCAATGCACGGACAGCTCTGGACCTGCGTTCGCACCGTCCCCTAACCGGCATTCATGAACCGTTGGAGCTTGTCCGCCGTACCTCGACACGCATCGGGATCTCCGATCATCGTCCACTCTGTGCTAAAAGTTTCAGAAATTTAGATAAAAGCTTGCCAGAACATCCAAAGCGGATATTCTGGCACTCTTCTTTATGGAACTGAGCCAACAAAACCTGGAGGAAGCCCTGCGACTCCTCGGAAACCTGCTCGCCACCCGGAAGGGTGACGGATTCTGGCTAGTTGTCTGTGGAGGCTCCGCCTTGCTGGCCCAGCAAATCGTCTCCCGATCCACACACGATGTCGATATTCTTGCCAGGCGGGACTGGCATGGGGGAGTGGATGTGGCATTTCCGATGCCCGAAGCACTCAAGGAGGCGGCTTTGCAAGTGGCGGACGAGTTGCGCCTTGGCCGAACCTGGCTCAATAGCGCGGCTTCGATGCATTTCCCCGACCTGCACCTGTTGCCCGCCTCGTTCTGGCAGGAGCTGGAAACCCGCGATTACGGTCACCATTTGAGGATCAGTTTTGTGACCCGGTCAGGCCAGATTCAACTCAAGATCTACGCCGCGCTCAACCGGGCGGAAGCCCGGGATTTTGAAGATCTCCGGGCCCTGGCACCCAACGCCCGCGAGACCGAAGACGGTCTCCGTTGGCTCGTCGCCTCCTTCCCGGGCCTGACACACCTCGACCGCCTTCCAAACTTGCTCACCTACCTCGGCCATGACGACCTCATTACACGATTTGCGGGATAAGCTGCTCGGCCAGTTGCTCGATTTTCTTTGGCGTCAGTGGACCTCGCTGGGCGTTCCGGGAAACCGTGCCTCCGAGGGTGATTGGATCATCGATCCCGAATCCCTCGTGCTGATTACCACCGAGATCGGGCGCCACGACGCCCGCCTGCTCGATCTAGCAATCGACTGGCTCCATTCCTATGGGCGCGGAATCAATTTGCAGCGCCTGCGTCGCCTCCAGGGCCAATGGCCGACCTCCGATGAACGGGTACTGAGCGGAATCGCCGAGATTCTCGCCGAGCAGTCCGTCCTGCGGAAATGGCAGTCGTTGCGCGAAACCCATCGTTTACCCGACCCGCCTGAGCCGTTGTTTATTTCCCACGCAGGAACCTCGCCGCCTGTTTTCGGGGATCCCGACCCACGCTTTGAGAAATTCGGCCTGCTGCGGACCCGCTGGGATCCGCGGGCCGTCTGCCAACTCCCCCGTGCCGACCGGCCCGGCAATCTGCTCTGCACCCTGCGGGCGCTGTTCGGAGTGAATGCGCGGGCCGAGATCATGGCCTGGCTGCTCACGCACGAATCCGGACACCCGGCGGCGATTGCCATGGATACCGGCTATTTTTCGAAATCCATCCAAGTGACCCTCAACGAGATGGAACAATCGTGTCATGTCCGTTCCGAAAGGGATGGCAGGGAGAAAAAATTCCGCCTCAACCGTCTGGACTGGAGCTTTCTGATCACCTGGCCGGAATCCCGCGGTTTCCCCCGCTGGATCAACTGGCCACCTGTCTTCTATTTCGCTTTTCGAACCTTGCAGTTGCTAGGCAAGGCCGACACACCCGGTGCTTCCGGACATCTCCAGGCAATCCAACAACGCGGATTCCTCGATGAAATCGCCCCAGCCCTCCGTGAATCCGGCCTCCGCCATACCATGACCGCAAACCGCGACCTCACCGGCAGCCAGCTCACCGATGCCATTCTGCGGGATGTCGGAAAATTGGGTCGATTGCTCGAGTCCGATTTTGCAAACAGTTAGCCAGA
>CAISTY010000304.1 GCA_903888515.1 Akkermansiaceae bacterium
CGGCAAAGTTTGAACCGCCCGCCGGGGTACGTCAGGTGACGATCTGGGCCGATTTGGATCGTCGCGAAACCGGCGAACAAGCCGCCGCGACCTTGCAGGAACGCCTCCTGCGATCCGGGGTCGAGGCGCGCATCCAACTGCCCAATCGGGCCATTCCCCAGGGACGAAAAGGGGTGGATTGGGCGGATGTCCTCCAATCAACACCACCGCAAGCGGCCTAGACCGCGCATCAAACCGCCAATCCCCGCACGGGAATCGGTGGTCTTTCCATCCCCGCAATTCTGTAAAGCCACGGCAATTCCGCTGCGGCATTTTCACAAAACATAAGAGATTATCCCCATGGCAAACAACTACTTGCAATTCTCCGTCATGCTTCCCTTGCCCGAGAGCGAGGGCGCACAGGAAGCCGTCAAGGCGTTCTATGACGAGTTTCAGAAACAACGCGACGAGGCCGAGGGATCCGGCGACCCAGACGATTGGGACGAAAAATACGACCTCCAGTCCGACATGAGCGGCGGGGAGGTCTGGATTTACGCTGAAGAGAGCGGATCGGTGGAGGCGGTTGCCGATTTCATCCAGGAATACCTGAAGCATTTCCAGATGGACGGCGGGGTGTATTTTTCCTGGGCCGAGACGTGCAGCAAGTCGCGCGTCAACGAATTTGCCGGGGGCGCCTTTCTGGTGACCCGCGAGCAAAAGTTCGTTACCGTGAGCAGCGACATCATCCATCAGCATCCCGAAATCCGGGTACTGAATTGATCCGGAAGAGACGGTTTCAACCGGAGGATGGCAATGAACGAAATCAAAGAAATAAGAGTTGATCCCCAGCAATGGGATGAACTTGCCAAAACGTATTCCGGCATGGCAGCCGCAGGACAGAAAGGAAACGATCTTGTTCGAGTCAAGAGCCTTGAACACAAGGGGTTTTTATACACGTCGTTCAGCGTTCGCTATACACCGGAAGGACATTCTTTTCCGTCTTCCGTGAGGGCGTACCGCCTGTTTCCGCCAGCCATGTTTGCGGGGGAAACGACGACGATCTGTCATGACGAAGAGGCGATTCTGGCCGGGCGTCGCCAACGCGGTGACGCGACCGGTCTGATTGTGTCGGTGAACGGCACGCCGATGGTGTGCGTTCAAGCCGTTCACTTCCTGAAAGACGCTTCACAAACCGCCGCGACGGAAATGAAGCAACTCAATCTGTTCTAAGTTCGCTAGAACCACAACCCCGACAGCCTTGCTGTCGGGGTTTTTTGTCTCAAGAAGACGCGAATTTTAATCGAGACGTTGACGGGAAGGCGCGTCTGCGCGACATTCGCACGATGTCGAACGCAAACGGACCCGATGGCGAGGAGCCGCCCACCGTGATGCACCGTTGGACCAATCCCGAGAAGGCCCGCTACTACCAGGTCGATCTGGTCCGGGATCTCTTGGGCGATTGGACCGTTATCCAAAGCTGGGGCGGCGTGGGATCGAAGCGGGGCCGGGTACGGATCGTCTGGGTGCCCTCCCACGATGCCGGCGTGGAACGCATTGCGGCGATCGGGAAGCAGCGGGGGAAGCGGGGATATACGCCCGTCGGCTGAGCGTGGCGGGCGGACGTGCGCTCGCCATCGCCACGATAAGGAAAAACCGCGTCAACCGTTGATCGCGTCCTCGCGTCAACCGCGCGTCTGCATTCTCAACGCGTCTTGCCCGCGCACCACGCACCAACCGCCGGAAATCATTCTGGCGGGTACAACCCTTGACCTTGCGCTGGTCGGCGGTCAGGAGCGACAGGGTGTCGCCGTCGCTGATGCAGCGGCCCTTCAGGTCAGCGGCGAGGACTGGCGAAAGGGCGAAGAGGGACAAGGCGGCGGGCTGTGGCATGGCTTCATCGGTAAGAAATAAAGCTGTTCCTTATTCCCGTTTCCCGGTAAGCCGACCAGCGCGCACCACCACGCTTCAGATCCACCACGACACCGGCCGTGCTGGGTCGGCTTGAGCGACTTGTTCGGCGATGATGGCGTTTCAGCGGTGAATGTTGGGTTGCCAACGGCAGCAACCCAACGCGGC
>CAISTY010000305.1 GCA_903888515.1 Akkermansiaceae bacterium
AAAGCGCGGGCCGGGTTGGTGCGGGCGTTGCGGGCGCACACGGGTTGTGGTGCGGACGCCACGCTCTGGACGCAGGATGTTGCGCGTGAATACCGGCTGATATTGATGGCGGGGGCGGCTGAAAAGCTGGAGGTGCGGGTGGGCAGGGATGGCAGGGCGGAAACGAAGCGCAAACGCCAGGGAATGAGTGCCGAGGAGGTGGCGGGGGAGAAGGAGAAACAGGGCGATATTCCGTTAGGGAAGATGCTGCGGTGCCGGGTTCGTTATTTCACGGATGGCGCGGTGATTGGCAGCCGGAGTTTTGTGAACGAGGCGTTTGCGAGCGCACGGGAGCGCTTTGGATCGCGGCGCAAGGACGGCGCGCGCAAGATGCGAGGCAGTGGCGCGGCGGCGGCGGGAACACTGTGGAGTGCGCGGGATTTGCAGAAAAGAATCGGGTAGGGAGTGTCCACCAGAACTCAGTAAACGACATCATTTCTCCGCGACGAGATCATAGCCGCGCCAGCCGCCGATGGTGATGGTGGCGAATTGGCCGACGGGCAGGGATTCATCCACCATCACCGAACCATCGATTTCCGGGGCGTCCCATGGGGTGCGGGCGACGCCCGGCTGCTCGACAAGCACGCGGACTTGTTTGCCGACTTGTGCCTGATTGGTTTCCCAGGCGATGCGTTGGAGTTCCGCCATGGCGCGCGACCAGCGGCTCTTGCGCGTCATGTGGTGGAGGTGGCCGTCCATCTGATAGGCGCGGGTACCTTCTTCCCGTGAATACTGGAACACTCCGGCACGCTCGAAACGGAACTCGCGGATGAACTCTAGCAGCTCGTCGAAATCCTCCCGGGTCTCGCCGGGGAAGCCTACGATGAACGTCGTACGAATGCCGAGGCCCGGGATACCGGCGCGCATGCGGCGCAGCAGGTCGCGGATGGCAGCGCCGCTCGTGACGCGTTTCATCGCGGCGAGCATTCTATCGGATATGTGTTGGAGCGGGATGTCCACGTATTTCACCACCTTGTCGCACGCGGCGAGGGTTTGGATGAGTTCGTCCGACCAATGTGCGGGATGGGTGTAGAGCAGGCGCACCCAGAAATCGCCTTCGAGGTTGTTGAGCGCGCGCAGCAGCGTGCTCAGTGATTCTCCTCTGCTGGAATCGACCGGCGAGCCGGGTTTCGGACGCTCGCCCTGCCAGCGGTCCATGCCGAAATACGTCGTGTCCTGAGAGATCAGGTTGATTTCCTTGACGCCGGATTTCACCAATGCCGCGGCTTCGCACACCACGGATTCCTGCGTGCGCGACCGATGGTGGCCGCGGATTTGCGGGATGATGCAGAAACTGCACATGTGGTTGCACCCTTCGGCGATTTTCACGTAGGCATAGTGATCGGGCGTGAGACGGAACCGCGGGGTCATGGAGTCCGGCACGTATTGCGGCTTGAGCGTGACGAAATCCCGCGGATCGTTAGTGGCGGCGGGGCCTTCGGTTTTGGCGACCCCGGCGTCATTCCGCTTTCCTAACAGATGCGCGATGATCGGTGCGACCTTGGTGATTTGATCCAGGCCGATGAACGCATCCACTTCCGGCATGATGCCCGGGAGTTGCGTGGCGAAGCGTTGCGAGAGGCAGCCGGCGACGATGATTTTCTGGCGTGCGCGGGCCGGGTCGTCCCTGCGGGCGTGGATCGCGCCGAAGACGGTGTCGATGGATTCCTGCTTGGCCAAATCGATGAACGAGCAGGTGTTGACGATGAGCACATCAGCGAGTTCCGGTTCCGTGGTGAGGACCATGCCCGCCGCCGCAAGGTGGCCGATCATGACTTCCGAGTCGATCAGGTTTTTGGCGCAGCCCAGCGAGATGAGACCAACCGTGGTGGACATGCCTGCAATTTGAGATTTCAAATTTGAAATTTCAGATTTCTCAATACTGCGGTGGCAGGATGAGTTCGTCGCCGACTTTGGGTTGGAAGGGACCGAAGCCCGGGAGCGGGTTGGCGACGCCACCGGCGGCGGTGACTTCGGACACCTTGAATTGGCCGAGGATTCCGGTTTTGCGGCGGATGCCCAGGACGGTGCCTTCATGGACTTGGTCCGGCATGATGATTTCGAAGGTGATGAAACCGCCGAATTGGGCGTCCTCGACGTATTCCTTGACCCGGCCTATCAGAAGTGCCTCGCCGATCATGCGGGCACGGCGGAGTTCGGCGTCGCCTTTATCAAGATCGCGTTGGCTGAGCAGTCCTTCTTCGTCTTGGGCGACCTTGGCATCGCGCTTGTTTTTGTCTTTTTCCGCGGCGATTTTTGTATCGGCGGCCTTGAGTGCTTCAAGTTGGGCCTTCAGTGCCTCGAGTTCCGCCGCATTCGACGCCGGGGTGGGAGCGGGGGTGGGAGCGGGGGTGTTTTTGAGTTGCTGGAGTTTTCTTTGGATTTCGAGATTGTCCTGTTCCTGGCGGAGTTCCGCCACTTGTTTTTTAAGGCGGTCGATAGCATCCGGCGAGTCGTTGTTGACGCCTCTGTTCATACCTTTCCAAGACATCGCGAACGCGCCCAAGAGCAGCGCGACGGTTGCGCCAAGGAGTAGTTTCATCGTGTCCATGGCGTGGATGGTGGATGTCAAGCGGGCGGATGTCAACGCGGGGGTGAGAGCTTGGTTCGGGATTTCCGTCATCCCGATCATGACGATCCGAGGGACTATCAGGAACGCGTCGTTTGCCATACTTGGACAGACGTCGCCGCAACGGACGAGGAGCGGGGAAGGATGGTACTGACCCGGCGCGCTGCGATCCACGAGCCGCAATCGTGCGGCAGAAAGAAATCCGTTTTGTGGCGACCGGCCGGAAATTTTCTCTGGTCGCTGCGGTGGGGGCATGCATCATCGCGGCGCGTTCCATGCAAGCACACGTGACCACCCAGGCGGCTCCCGAATGGCGGCTCCGGATTTTTCCGGAATCCGCAGTCAACCGGGAACCCGGCATGAAGCATGCTGTAAGATGCTCCTGGAAATGCCCGCCCAATCCTTCAGCATCGTGCTGGATTGGGCGTGTTGGCCGTCATCCCTGATTGCACAAGCCGGACTCATCAAATCTACCCCCTTATCGCCTACTCCCATTCATTGATCATGGCTTCATCATTTCTTCCAAAACCGTTTCAGCATCACTACGAAATCGCGCCGGAATACGCGCAAAGTGTCGTCTATTTCTGTTGCGAGTTCGCCCTTGACCAGAGTTTCAAAATCTATGCCGGCGGGCTGGGGTTTCTTGCGGGGTCGCACATGCGCTCGGCGGCGGATTTGCGTCAGAACCTATGCGGCATCGGCATTCTCTGGACCTACGGTTACTACAATCAGGCCCGTGGCGAGGACCACGAGCTGGCCATCCAGTTCAGCAAGAAAGAGTATGCGTTTTTGCAGGACACCGGGATCCGTTTCACCGTGCCGGTGCATGATCACCCGGTGTGGGTGAAGGCGATGTACCTTCCGGGCGAGATCTTCAACACCGTGCCGATGTTCTTCCTCAGCACCGATGTGGAGGAAAATGACCTGCTCTCCCGCGCGATCACCCATCGGTTATACGCACATGACCACCTCCGCCGCATCGCTCAATATATCATTCTCGGCATCGGTGGAGCCCGTCTGCTCGACGAACTTGGCGTTGACCCCGCGGTCTGGCATCTCAACGAAGCTCATGGCCTGACCGCCGCTTTCCATCTTTACGCGAAACACGACAGCCTCGCGGCAGTGAAGAAACGCCTCGTTTTCACCACCCACACCCCGGAAGAAGCAGGCAATGAACTGCACGACTTCAAACTGTTGTGCGATTTCTCGTTTTTCGACGGCGTGGCGGAGCCGCAAGTGCGCGAAATCACCGGCATCACGGGCGCTGATTTCAACCATTCGCTGGCGGCGCTGCGTCTCGCGCACATAGCCAACGCCGTTTCAAAACTCCACGGCGAGGTGACACGCAAGATGTGGCGGGACCATCCGAACATCTGCGAAATCACCCACATCACCAACGCCCAGAACAAGAAATACTGGACGGACAAAGGATTGGAACATGCCCGTGTCCAAGGGGATGCCGTGATGCTCCGCCACCGCAAGCGGGAATTGAAGGAACGGCTGTTTCGCGTGGTCGCCGACCAGACCGGCAAACTTTTCAGACCGGACGTGCTCACCATCGTTTGGGCGCGCCGTTTTGCCGGTTACAAGCGGCCTGACCTCATCACCCGCGACGTCCAGTTGTTCCGTAACATGCTCAACAACCAGACATACCCCGTGCAGATGATCTGGGCGGGAAAACCCTATCCGTTTGATTTCGGCGCCCTCGATACTTTCAACGACCTCATCCGCCTGACCCGCTACTATCCGAATGCCACGGTGCTCGTCGGCTACGAACTCGAACTCTCCAGCCTCCTGAAAAATGGCTCCGACATCTGGTTGAACAACCCGGTCCGCACCCGCGAGGCGTCCGGCACATCCGGCATGACCGCCGCGATGAATGCCTCGGTCAATCTCTCCACATACGACGGCTGGGTCTGCGAGTTCGCCAGGGACAGGGAAAACTCGTTCATCATCCCGCCGGCGGACCCCGCGCTCAGCCCCGAGGCCCGCGACCAACACGACATGCTCGGATTCTATCAGGCACTCAACGAACGGATCCTACCAACGTACTACGACCACCCCGACGCATGGAGCCGCATTGTTTTCAACTCGATGAACGACGTGGCACCCTACTTTGATGCGGACCGCCTGGCCGACGAGTATTACAAAAAGATTTACGCGTGTCTTTGATCCTTGCGTGTGCTAGATCCTTGCGTGTTCTTGATCCTTGAAAGTGGCTGGCGCGTCCCGCGCCAGACCGTGCCAGGAGCATCCTGCTCCTCTATTTCCCATGAATCCACCATCATCCGACTGGTTCGCGCCCTTGGTTGCCCTGTTAGGCGCGGAAAAAATCACCGCTGAAGCGGCCATCGTCGCCGCGCACTCCGGGGACAAGTGGTCTGCCAGTCATGCGCCGGATGCGGTGGTGTTTGCGGAATCCACGGCGGACGTCGCTGCAGTGTTGGCATTCGCGCATGAGCGTGGCATTCCGGTGACCACGCGCGGCGCGGGTGTTGGCTATGTCGGCGGTTGCGTGCCCGTGCATGGCGGCATCGCGCTCTCGGTGATGCGCATGAACCGGATTCTGGGCGTCCACCCCGCAGACGGCGTCGCCATCGTGCAACCGGGTGTCATCACCCGTGATTTGCAGGAAGCCGCCCATGCCGTCGGCTGGGAGTATCCGCCGGATCCCGCGTCCTTGAAGGAATGCTCGATCGGCGGGAACATCGCCACCAATGCCGGCGGGCCGCGCTGTTTGAAATACGGGGTGACCCGGAGTTATGTGTTAGGTCTGGAAGTGGTGCTCGCCGATGGCCGTGTGCTGCGCACCGGCGGCCGCCTCCACAAGCACAAGACCGGCTTTGATCTGATAGGGATTTTCACCGGCTCGGAAGGCATGTTGGGAGTCATCACCGAGGCGACTCTGCGGCTTGTTCCCAAACCCGCGTGCCGGGCGATGTTGGCGGCGGTTTTTCCGGATTTTTCCATGGCTGCCGCCGCCGTGCAAACGATCCTCAACGCCGGCCACCTGCCGTCCGCCTTGGAAATCACGGACGCCTACACGCTGCAAGCCGCCCGCCAGCGCCTCGGTGCCGCAGTGTTTCCTCCCGGCAACGCCCACCTGATCGTCGAAATCGACGGTCGCCCGGCTGCCGTGGCCACCGAACTGGAGGAACTCTATCAGCTTCTTCAAGTGCTCGGTGCGGGGTTCATCGAACGCGCCCCTGATGCGGCGTCGTGCGAGCGCATCTGGCAACTCCGCCGCGAGTTTTCCTATGCCCTGCGCGACACCGGTCTCACCAAACTCAACGAAGACATTGTCGTCCCGCGCTCGAAACTCGTCGAATTGGTCACTTTCGCCAGTCAGTTGGAAAACGAGACCGGCATTCCCATTGCCTGTTTCGGCCATGCCGGGGATGGTAACATCCACACCAACCTGATGGTCGGTGATTACGCCGACCCGTTAGTCCGCGCACGTGCCGAGCAGGCGCTCGATCTGTTGTTCCACTGGGTGCTCGATCAAGGCGGCACCATCACCGGCGAACACGGCGTCGGCCTCGCCAAAAAACGCTGGTGCCGCCAAGCCATCGGCGAGGTGTCCTTCGACATCCACCAAGCCCTGAAACAGGCACTCGATCCTAACGGAATCCTCAATCCTGGCAAGTTTTTGTGATCGCGCCGTTCTTTCCTCACAACTTCCGCAAGACCCTTCCGGTCCCTTGCCTGATACTGTGGATAGTGGATCGTGGATTGAAGAGAAGAAGAAGATTTTGAAACGCCAAGGTGCCAAGCACGCCAAGGAAGAGTTTTTTGGTGGAAGAGGAAGAGAATTTAACAGAAGGTAACGGAGGGTGCCAAAGCGTGTGGGAGCCGACAAAGGTGAGCAGGCGCTTGCCGGGCGGAGCGGCGCTGGCGGTGACGGCGCACAAGGCAAGTAGATCGAGCGATACGGCGGAAGACGGACTCGCCTTAGTCAGCGGCCCAATCCAACGCTTCCTTGGCCAAAGCCTGCTGTTTTTGCCGCTGCGCCTTGGCTTGCTCGGTACAGGCTTTTTTCGCCGCTATCGAGGCATTCAGCGCCGCCGCCCGGGCGGACGGGCAGGTGCTGCAACTGGCGGCTTGATTCTGGGCTTGTTTCTTGGCAACCGCGAGTTCCTTGCGGGCGTCCCGCTGACTGTCGTAACTCAGAACGTTGAATTTCGTTTGCGCCTCAGCCAACTGCGCCGGGGTGCATTCGCGGATGCGGAGTGCGGTTACCGGCACCAAGGCGACTTGGTTCGCATCGATCTTCAACTCCCCGTATCTTCCCGTCGTGGTCGTGCATTCATAGACTTCGCCGACCTCGAAGCTCTTGCGTCCTGCCGCACGAATGGAAGTGCTGTTCCGCAATTCGGCGTTGATGGCCTGGGCGACCACTGCGGCCCGCACCAATTTCTCGGTTCCCCGCAATGTGGCGGTCGTGAAACAGGCAAATCCAAGAGTGATCGCGAAAAATGTCTTCATGCCTAACAAGGGTGGGGTTGGATGGTTGGAAAATTCGGGTACGCTGTGACCGCGCTGTAAAATGTCGTGATTGGACCGGATCCCGGTTACGCAAGGCGGATCCTGCAAAGAACAACGGATGGACACTACCATTTCCGGGACGAACATGGCAAGGACAAATGTTGCGGATTTCGGGATGAAACGTCGTTTCACGGTATGTCCGTTCGAGGGACATTTCTGAAGCGATAAGGTTTTGCGTTTTGCCCGGCAGCGTATAGTAAAAGCTTTGTAATGCCGATTGATCCTTATCGTATCACTGGTCTGACCACACGAGTAGTCATGCCCGGTTTCCTGCGTTTCACCACGTATCTCTTGCCGCACGCCCTGTGCGCCATGTGGGCCTGCGGGGTGCTGCAGGCCCAGGACCGCCTGGAGTTCCTTGGCAAGGACGGACCGGGCAAGGGCACGAAGAACGAGAAGAAGGATGACAAGCCGCAGGGCCTGAACGAAGCGCCGCAGTACAGTCAGCCGGAGAAAGCCACTGCGCCGGCGGAGCCGGTGACGCTGCCCTATAAGCCCGCAGAAGGCGAAAACATCATCCTCATCGGCAATTCCTTGGGTGAGCGCGACATCCACTTCGGCCACATCGAAACTCTGCTGCATCAGCGTTTTCCGGCGTTGAAGCTGGTGTTCCGCAACATGTGCAATCCGGCGGACACCGCTGGCTTCCGGCCGCACTCGGCACGCAAGTCGCAGTGGGCATTTCCTGGAGCGGAAAAGTTCAATCCCAGCCTGACGACACACTTCGGCCTTGGCCACTATCCCTATCCCGACGAGTGGCTGACCGAGTTCAAGGCCGACACCATCATCGCCTTCTTCGGCTACAACGAATCGTTCGGTGGCATGGCCAATCTGGACAACTTCAAGGCTGAGCTGGCTGCTTTCGTCGATCACAGCAATGGGCTGTTATACAACGGCAAGCGCCAGGCACGGATGGTGCTCGCCACGCCCATTGCCTTCGAGAACCGTACCGACGCCTACGACCTGCCCACCGGAAGCGAGGAAAACCAACGTCTCGCTGCCTATGCACAGGCGGTGTTGGAGGTCGCCAGGAACAAGAACATTGGCGCCATCGATCTCTTCACCCCGACCAAGGCGTGGTTCGCTACCAAGGGCAGCAAGCTCACCATTAACGGCTGCCACCTGTCGGATGCCGGTTATGCCAAGCTCGCGCCGCTGATCATCGATGCCCTTTACGGCACCGGTGCCGTGCAGTCGCAAGCTTCGGCCGTGGTGCTGCGCGGCGCGGTGCAGGACAAAGACTACTACTGGAACAATGACTACCGCATGCTCAACGGTGTGCACGTCTGGGGCCAGCGCTGGAAGCCCTTCGGCAATTTCAACTACCCGGAAGAAATCGAGAAGATGCGGCAAATGACGCGCATCCGTGATGAGCGCATCTGGGGGATCGCCAGCGGTACCGCGCCAGCCGCACCCATGCCGGTGCAACAGGTGGTGACCGGTCCCCAGCCCAAGCAACCCGTCTCGCTGCCACCGGTGGCCGACGACAAGACGCGTCCGCTGACGCCGGTGCCGACCAACTTCAATCGTCCGATCGAATTCATCGATGGTGCCAAGGCGATAGAAAACATGAAAGCGATGGATGGTTTCAAAGTGGAATTGTTCGCCAGTGAGAAGGAATTCCCCGACCTCCAGAAGCCGGTGCAGATGTCCTTCGACAACCAAGGCCGCCTGTGGGTTGCGGTGATGCCGACCTATCCCCACTACAAGCCGGGTGGTGCGTTGCCCAACGACAAGCTGCTGATTCTGGAAGACACCAACAGCGACGGAAAGGCTGACAAACTGACGGTGTTCGCAGACCACCTGAACCTGCCAATCGGTTTCGAGCTCGCGCCGGAGGGGGTCTACCTGTCGCAGGAACCGCACTTCTGCCTGCTCATCGATGATGACAAGGACGACAAAGCCGACCGCATGGAAATCCTGCTGAGCGGCTTCGACACCCACGACACGCACCATGCCATCCATGGTTACACGGCCGACGCGTCCGGCGCGTTCTATCTCGCGGAAGGCCGCTTTCTGCACTCCCAGGTCGAAACGCCCTACGGCCCCGAACGCATGACCGATGGTGGCGTCTGGCGTTTCAATCCCCGCAACTGGCGTCTCGATCGCTACAGCCAGAGCGACTACCACAACCCATGGGGCATATCGTTCGACCAGTGGGGCCAATGCTACATCAGCGACGCGTCGTCGGGCCAGAACTGGTGGGCCGGCGCGGTGTCGACGAAGCTGCCGCACGGCCTCGAAGTGCCCAAGGTTGGCGAGTTTGCGCCCAAACGCTCGCGTCCTACCTCGGGTGCCGAGTGGGTGTACTCGCGTCATTTCCCCGACGAGTGGCAGGGCCGTTTCATGCAGAACAACTGCATCGGCTTCCTTGGCATCACCGCCTACGACATCAGTGAGGACGGTGCGGGATTCACTGGCAAAAACATCGGCGATCTGGTGTCGTCCACCGATCCGAATTTCCGTCCGGTCGACTTGGAATTCGCGCCGGATGGATCGTTGTACTTCATCGACTGGCACAACCCGCTGATCGGGCACATGCAGCACAGTATCCGTGATCCGAATCGCGACACGGAACATGGCCGTGTTTACCGCGTCACCTACCCGGCCCGTCCACTGGTGAGACCCGCCAGGATTGCTGGCGCGACGATTCCCGAGTTGCTCGGCACCCTCAAAGCCCATGAATATCGCACGCGCTACCGGGCGCGGCGCGAACTCGCCGGTCATCCGATGGTAGCCGTCCTGCCGGCGGTGAAGCAATGGGTCGCTGCGTTGGACCGCAACGATGCGGCCTACGAGCGCCATGTGCTGGAAGGCCTGTGGGCTACCTGGCGCCAGAACGCCATTGATCATGACCTGCTCAAGCAGTGCTTGGCGGCTAAGAGCCATCAGGTGCGTGCTGCGGCGGTCGAAGTGCTACGCAACGATTTCCGTAAGATCCCCGATGCTACCGCGCTGCTGTTGGCGGCGGCCAAGGATGCACATCCGCGGGTGCGCCTCGCCGCCATCGTGGCGGGCTCGTGGATGGACAACGAGGATGGCGCGCGCATCGCGCTGGAGGCGCTGCGCGAATCGCTGGACAAGTGGATGGCTCCGGCTACCGATCAGGTGCTCAAGACCACGCTCGCCGACGAGATCAAGGCCTTGAACGATGCCGGCAAGCTCGCGGATCATCCCAAGGCCATCGAATACATCGCCGGTCGCCTGACACTCGACCAGGCACCGCCCGGCGATGAGGGCAAGAAGTATGGCCCTGCGCGCAAGCTCGACGAGGCGCAGCAGAAGGTTTATGAGCAGGGCAAGGCGATCTACAGCCGCGATGCGCACTGCATCACCTGCCACCAACCCAATGGCCTCGGATCCCCTAACATCTACCCGCCACTCACCAGCAAGGAGTGGATCGCCGGCGATGACACGCGTCTGATCAAGATCGTGCTCAAGGGGCTGTGGGGGCCGCTCGAAGTTGACGGCAAACGCTTCGATCCGACCAAGGGCGTGCCGCCGATGATGGGATTTGGCCCGATGTTGAACGATCAGGAAATTGCGGCAGTCCTGACCTACGTGCGTCAGTCCTTCGGCAACAACTACGATCCCATCACTCCCGAGGCCGTGAAAAAGGTGCGCCAAGCCACCGAAGGCCGCAGCAATTTCTGGACGGTCGATGAACTGATGCGGAACCACCCGATCACGGGTTGGGAGAAGTGGAAGGTCGCGCCGTGATGGTGAAGGCCGTTGCCTCGGATGTTCCGCCCGCAGGGGGGGGAGGGGAAAGGGGGGGTAACGAGGAGGATTTCCGATTGAGGATTGTGGATTTTGGATTGTTGATTTGAAGAGGGTGGGCGGATGATGCGGACGGGTATGAGGGAGGTTCAGAACTCAGCGTTCGACCTCGGAAACGCCGTAGTGTCGAGCAAGCCGGATTCCCTGAAATGGTAGGGCGTGGCGGCCTCGCCGCGCCGTGACTGGCCTTGCGGCCTGAAAGGACAACGTCAAAGTGGTGGCACCGCCGTTATTGAATAGCGATTGTGCCGAATTTGAAAAGCTAATTAGCGGTTGCTCACCCACATCTTGTTGGCCATTCTTATTCATTGGTGAAGGCTTAACATCAGTCTAGCGAAAAATGGCTGAAACAAGATGGCGAAAGTGAGTATTCCGACAACAATAGCCGCGATTAAAGGAAGGTGATTCATCGTTTCTTCGTTTCAGCCCAACGTTCAATGTGCATCCGCGGGCGCGGTTGTGTCAGATGATGGGGCGGAATTGGAGGGCTTATGCCCGTCGGATGGCACGGTTTGTTCGGCGATTTCCTGCCAATTTATACGTACTCGGAAGCCACATTTTTTGATATAC
>CAISTY010000306.1 GCA_903888515.1 Akkermansiaceae bacterium
GACTGAAACTTGGGCCGGTCCAGTCGGTGTTTTTTGTTGCAGTTCCTGCACAGTAGTGGTTTGTGAGGTTCACGGTCCCCGTGGACAACCCCGGTGCCTGTTGCCGATGATACACATCTTTTGTTAGTGGAGAGACAAACCCCATTTCCCCGCCCTCCGGTCCGGCCCACGGCTCTTCCAACGGCCTTCACCCCAAAAGCAAATTCCTGGCAATAATATGAAGTCCCCATTCCCATATCTGCTGACCATCCTCCTTCTCGCGACTCTAGGCACAATCCACGGCGCCGACACGCCTCAGCCTGGCACAACCAATCATGCAGCAACTCCGGCAGCGAAAAGAGAGCAGCCCGATTTCGACCGCATGGATGCCGATGCGCATGTGGCGTATTTTCTTCAGAACCGAAAGTCCGCCGCGGCCGATCCCTATCGACCGCTCTATCACTTCTCGCCGCCGGGCTTTGGCCTGCACGATCCCGCCGGGTTATGCAAATGGCAGGGCAAGTACCACCTCTTTTACCTCTACAGCCCGCCCGGATTGCAGTGGAGCCGGGGACATGCCCTCAGTGACGATCTGGTGCACTGGCGCGACCTGCCCCTGTTGCCCACGTCGATCCGCGGCGGCACCGGGCAGGCCTGGTCCGACAACGACCGGGTGATTCTGACCATCGGCGAGGGAAAACTGTTCACGGCCAGCGACCCCTTGCTGCACAAGTGGACCGAGCACCCCGTCAAGTTTCCGAAAGCGGACAACTTTATCTGGCGCGAGAAAGACCATTACTACATCACCAAGGCGGCGGGCGGACCCAATACCACTCTGGAGATCCTGCGCTCCAAGGACCTCTCGAAATGGGACTCCATGGGCAACTATCTGAGCGACGGCTATTTCACCGATCCTGGCACCGACGGTTCCTGCAACAACGTTCTGTCTCTCGGCACCGGCAAACACCTCATCCTGTTTTTCAGCCACAACCGGGGCCCGGAATACTACCTCGGCAAATCCGATCTGGAACAGGGTCGCTTCTCGATCGAGCACCACGGACGGATGAACTACGGGCCGGTCATGCGCGGCAGCCTTCACGCTCCCACCGGATTCGTCGATACCGATGGCCGGTGCATCGGCCTGTGGAATATCATGGAATGCACGATCGAGGACAACATGCTGGGACACAAGGGCGGGATGATCTCCCTGCCGCGTCAGCTCATGGCGAACGAAATGGTTACCGGTGACAAGGGCTGGAACATCCGGCCCATCAACCCGCTCACGATCGAGCCTGTCGAGGAGTTGAAGAAGCTGCGCTTCAATCCGGTGAAGCTCGAGAATGTCGGCATTCCTGCAAACGGCCAGCAACCGCTGGCCGGAGTGCGGGGCCGGGCCATGGAACTGGAGGCGGTGATCGATCCGAAGGCAGCCCGGGAAGTCGGGTTGCGCGTCCTGCACAGCCCGAACGGCGATGAGCAAACAACCATCAGCCTTTCCATGCACGGCTACGCCTGGCCATGGAAGTCCAACAAACGTCATCTGATGATCGATGTTTCCCAAGCCTCACTCAGCCCTGCCATTGCCTCCCGAACGCCGGAAATCGGCCCCCTGTATCTCAAGGATGGCGAGCCTCTGCATTTGCGTGTCTTCATTGACCGAAGCGTCATCGAAGTCTACGCCAATGGCCGCCAATGCCTGACGCTGCGGGCTTACCCGACCCGTCCGGACAGCACGGGAGTGTCCGTCTTTGCCCGCGGCAGCGAAGCTCGCCTGGTTTCCCTGACAGCCTGGCAGATGAAGAGCATTTGGCCGGAGCTGAAGGACCAGGAAGGGCGGTAGATGGATCAGCCGCGCACCGAAGAGGGTTCGCTGCGGCACAGGGCATTCTCCAGTCTAGACCATGGACAATACGCAGCAGTTCAACCCATAAATCATTACAATATCACCAATCCCCATTTCCCCGCCCTCCGGTCCGGCCACCGGCTCACACAACGGCCTTCACCCCATAGGCAATTTCCTGGCAACAAAACGAAAAAAGCAGTATGATCCGCAAACACATCACAGTCCTGTCCCTTGGCCTGTTCGCCGCCGCCGCATGCGCCATCGCCGCCGAACCGGCAGCCGAAGGGCAGCCGCAGCCGGTCACGAACTTGCTGAAAGCCAAACCCGAAGCCGTCGAGGCGTGGAAGGACATGCGCTTTGGGATGTTCATCTGCTGGGGACCGGTCACCTTGACCGGTGAGGAAATCGGCTGGTCGCGCGGCGAACCGACGCCCGTCGAGGATTACGACAACCTATACAAGAAGTGGAATCCCGACAAGTTTGACGCCCGTGAATGGGCCAAGGTCGTGAAAGATACCGGGGCGCGCTACGTGGTGTTTCTGTTAAAACACCACGACGGGTTCTGCCTCTGGGACACGAAGCAGACCGACTACAACATCATGAACGGCCCGTTCAAACACGACGTGGCCAAAGAAATGGCCGAGGCATGCCGGGAACAGGGGATCGGGTTCTTTCCCTACTACTCCACCTGCGACTGGCATCACCCGGATTTCCCCGTGACGAGTCCCGGCGGCAAGGTCAAGCGCGCCGAATCGAATCTCGACCGCTACACCGAGTATCTTGAAGCGCAGACCAAGGAGTTGATTACCAAATACGGCCCGCTGACCGGCATCTGGTTCGATGTGCCACAATGTTTTGACAAGGCCCGCGGCGAACGCGTCATCCGGCATGTTAGGTCGCTCCAACCCGACATACTTGTGAACGACCGCAGCGGCGCGCCCGGTGATTTTAGCACGCCGGAGCAAACCGTTGGCCGCTGTCAGTTCGACCGGCCGTGGGAAAGCTGCATCACGCTCGGCACACAGTGGACATGGAAACCCAACGACACAATCAAACCCTACACCGACGCGGTGCGTATCCTCGTGGCCTGTGCTGTCGGCGACGGCAACCTCGCTCTCAACACCAATCCGATGCCGGACGGCCGGATCGAGCCCCGGCAAGTCGAGAACTTCCGCCTACTCGGTGCGTGGTTGAAGCAGTATGGCGAATCCATCTATGGCACGCGTGGCGGTCCGTTTGTCGCTCCAGACGGGAACAAACGGCCGCAAGGTTACGGCGCCTACTATAAAGGTTTTGTTGTCCCCGGTGGCGCGTGGTGGGGCGGCAGCACGCGCAAGGACAACAGCATCTACCTGCACATCCTCCGCTGGCCGGGCGACACGATCACGCTGCCTGTCATCGGGCCGAAGATCGTCAAACACAGTGTTCTAACCGGCGGCGAGGCGAACGTGAAACAGACCGACGCCGGCATCGAAGTTTCCGTCCCCGCAGCCCAACGCGACGCCATCGACACAATCATTAAACTCGAACTTGATGCTCCAGCCCCAACCTTGTGAAATGAGCATCATGAACTCCCGTGAAAGAGTCCTCGCGGCTTTTGCCCACACCGAACCCGACCGCGTGCCGCGATGGTGCGGAACATCGCCGGAATTTCTAACAAAGGCGAAGCAGCAACTGAATCTTCCTGACGACGAAAGTTTCTTCGTCCGCATCGGCGACGATTTCCGCCGGGTTTTCACCCGCTATGTCGGGCCGGAGTTTCCGCTCGCGCCGGGAGTGGTCTATCGCACCGTCTTCGGCATTGATCGAGCCGGGTATGGTTATGACCGGTTCATCATGCCGCACCTGAAACGGCTGATTGACCTCGGCCACCAATACCGGCTGCAGGTTCAACTTCACTGTTGCGGCGGCTACGAGCCGCTCATTCCATCCATGATCGCTGCCGGACTGAATGGACTGCACGCGCTTCAACCGTGCTGCGGCGGCATGGATCTCGCGAAGCTGAAAGCCAACTACGGCTCGAAAATTCTCCTCAACGGCGCCATTGATTCCCACCACGTTCTCATCAGCGGCACGCCCGAGTCGGTCCGGGAAAGCACCCGGCAAGTCCTCGCCATCATGACCCCCGGTGGCGGCTACGTCGCCGGTGCCAGCCACGATTACATCCTGGAAGAAACGCCTGTCAAAAACGTAGTGGCGATGTTTGACGCCGTGACCGAGTTTGGAATCTATCATAAGGCATGAAAAGTTTGTTCCATCTTCTGGCCGCAGGAAAGAGCAGTGGATTCCGCATTCGGCATGGTTGCTCCTTGCGCTGGCCGCCGGGGATTCGTTATCAATCCCCTTTTCCCCGCCCACCGGTCCGGCCCCGGCTCTTACAACGGCCTTCACCCCGAAAGCGAATTCCTAGCATTCATGAATGCGAAAATGAACCACGTTGAGCGATTCCGCGCTGTCATGAATTTCCAGCCTGTCGACCGGCTTCCACGCTGGGAGTGGGCGATGTGGTGGGACCGGACCATTGATCGCTGGCATGCGGAGGAACTGCCTGCCGAACTGACGGGCGTCTTTGATATTCATGAATACTTCGGACTCGACCCTTACAAACAGTATTGGTTCAGCACGACCGATGCCACCATCGAGGCTGAGCAGCACCATGTCGAGGGAATCGTCTCGGATATGGACGGCTACCTGGCGCATCTTCCGAAACTTTTCCCCGACCACGGCAACGCGATTCTCGGAATGGAACCGTGGCTGCAACGGCAGGACAAGGGCGACGCCGTGATCTGGATCACGCTCGAGGGGTTTTTCTGGTTTCCACGCACGCTGATGGGCTTCACCAAACTCATGCTCGCCTTCTACGACCAGCCGGAACTCCTGCACCGCATGAACCAGGACCTGCTGGATTTCAACCTGGCGATCCTCGAGCGGATCGAAAAGATCGGCCGCCCCACCTTCATGACGATCGCGGAGGACATGTCATACAACAACGGCCCCATGATCAGCAGGGGGCTGATGGACGAATTCATGTCGCCCTACTACGCGAAGCTGCTAGAGAAGGCGAAGCAGATGGACATGCTCACCATCGTGGACACCGACGGCGATGTGACCATGCTTGTTCCATGGCTGCTGGAAAACGGAATCGAAGGGGTGCTGCCGCTGGAGCGCCAGGCCGGTGTCGATGGCATGGCCCTGCGCGAAACGTTCCCCAAGCTGAGAATGGTGGGGCACTACGACAAGATGGTCATGCCGCACGGTGAGGCCGCCATGCGTGCCGAGTTCGAGCGGCTCCTTCCCTTGATGGGGACGGGCGGATTCATTCCCAGCGTCGATCACCAGACACCACCCGGTGTTTCGTTGGAGAATTACCGCACTTACCTTCGGTTGTTGCATGAGTATCTGCCCTGATCATCCCTTTACCGGCAGTTCCAGTTGACGATTCCAACATCCTTGATGCGCGTGTTCGGGCTTATCATAGCACACACGTTTCATCGTTCGTTAGACACCACCGACAGGACACGCCCCGATATTGAGCTTTTCGCCCGTAGGACGCGTCACTGCGCCGACGGGTTGCCGGAAGTAAAACTTCGGCACGAGGCTGAAGTCGCCCGCCTTGCCCGGGTCGATGCCGGCCCCAAGCGCGGGAGATCGCGGCGTCAGCCGGTAGTCGTAGTGCTGGGCATTGACGAATCCCGATGGGTCGGCCACCAGATTGTTAATGGATTCCCCGGGACCGGTCAGCACGGTCTTGGTGCCGATGACAATATTGTTGATGACCCGTACCACCGGCGGAGTGCCGGCGACGCGAAGAAAACTCCCGGATGCCGCGCGCTCATTGATATATGTGTTGTTCACCACATAGAGTTCCTGCACGGTGTTTTTCGCTCCCTCCGCGGCATAGGAAACGGCAACGCCATTCTCCGCATGCGGTCCGTGGTGGATGATGTTACCGATGATATAACTCCTGCCGCCATTTGGCAGGTCGATGACATAACTCGATGTTCCATCCCGCTCATCCATCAGCCGGTTGTAGAGAATCGAATTCGTTTGGGCGCGGCTTTTCACGAGGTGACCGGTTTTCGCTTGGCGCGACGAGCAAAACCGGAGCGTGAAGCTGCGCACCTGACCGATGTAGAGATTGTGCGAGTAACCATCACCGGCGCCGTTGTGGTGAAACTCGGTGGATTCCACGAGGATGTCGCTCTCGGGATTGGCACCGGTGAGGATGCCATCCTCGTTGTCGTGGAAACTGCAGTGCCGCACCACCAACCCCTTGCCTTCCTGGCGGATCCCGGCCCCGTTGCGATCCGGCACGCGGCAACCGGAGAATTCGATGTTTTCCACCGTGGTGTCGCTGCCGCGGATCACCCAGACCGCTTTCTGCTGGGCACTCTTGCCGTTGGCCGCCAGGTGCGCGCGGCCGTTCACGCCACGGAGGGTGAGCCGGTTGGCAGACCACACTGCGACATCACCGGGATATTCACCCGCCTCAATCTCGATCATATCGCCATCCTTTGCGACGGCGGCCGCAGCGCTGGGCGTCTTGTAAGGGTGGGCCGGGCCAACGCTCAACCGTCTCGACGCGATTGCTTCGGCCGCCTGCGAATGGGCCATCTCAATCGAAAGCAAAGCGACGATGGCGGTGAAAATTGCCATCCGGTATCCGGCGGATGTATGGAATTGCATATTGCCAGTATGGGTGCATCACAGACTGGGTTTTTCCAGCGAGCCGTCAAGCAGAACTTCCGACGGAAAGTTGTCAGGAATTGTCGGGTGACGTTCGGCGGGACAGATTGAGGAGAAAGAAACAAAATGGCTTGTGTTTTGATGGACCAATATCCAGAAACTCGTGGCCACCAACCGCGACTTCATGTGGAACCAGCAAATCAAAGGTGCCAGGTTCCGGCGCATTGACGGGGGCGAGCCCGACGCGCGTTGGAAAAACTCGCCGGGAGTCCTCTGGACCGCCTTGGTTGCGCATGATCCGACACTACGGAAAATTTTCCTGGGAAACCACGACCCCGCCGGTTGGGGCGGCCTGGCGGTGACGCCGTGGTTCCTCGCACGCGAAGCCGCCGCGCGTCCCCGTGGATGAAGGATCCCTTGCAATATGGCTCTTCCCGGTTAGATTGCCGTCCCATGAAGCTTCCACGCCTGCTTACCCTTCTCGCCGCCATGTCCCTCTTCCCCGCTTTTGCTTCCGCTGATCCGCTCAAGGTCGGTGACACCGCGCCCGCCGTCTCCGCCGTCACGGATGCCGGCGAGAAAATCGCTTTCGCCGATATTTACAAAAAGCAGCCTTACACGCTGGTCTATTTCTATCCAAAGGCCGACACCCCGGGCTGCACCAAGCAGGGTTGTTCGCTGCGCGACGGCTACGAGGCCCTGACCAAGAAGGGCGTCGCAGTCATCGGCGTGAGCCACGAACTCCATTGCCTTTGATCCGCAAGAACGGCTTATCCTCGATGTGATTGCCAATCCGCCGGCTGCCGCAGCCAAGAAGGTGTTGATTGGTAATAACAAGCTCTACAATCTCGGGTTCACCCTGGTGGAAAACGTTCACGGTTGTAACGGCGACCATACGCCCTTTCAACAAGCCGGGTTCCCGGCTATCAATACGCATCAGGAAAGCCACGGCGCCCATTATCATACCGCAAACGACACGATTGAGCTGGTCTCCTTCCCCTATGCGGCCAAAGTGGGCCAACTCGGACTCTCCATCATCGCCACGCTGGCCGGCACAAGCGCCGCCGCACCATAAGCTTGACTCCAGCTTCAAGGGCCGAGCTCACACCATTTTTGTATCATAACAAATCCGGGGTTGAGGAGGCTTTGCTCCATGCCCGGATTTTGCACGTAATCACAGACGGTGAAAGATAGCCTGGGGGCGCAACCGTAGCTTGAGAAACCGGATGCGTTCATTACGCTCGTCCGGTTCTATCCCGAAAGCAGTATGAAAACCACCCGGCATCCCATGAAATCCAGTTGCCTGCTCGCCCTCAGTCTCGCCTTCACCCTGCTTGTCATCTCACCTCTCAGCGCATCAACACCCCATTTCCCCGCACTCCGGTCCGGCCACCGGCTCTTCCAACGGCCTTCACCCCAAAAGCAATTTCCTGGCAATAGGCGATTGCCCTTGGAGTACACCCCAATATCGGCTAGAGACGGTGTGGCGATCAACCTCAGCCACGCCACCACCACCTTGAAACATCCATGAACCCCTACGAAGCCTGTCAGACGCCTCCCTTGCCAAAGCAAAGAACATCCGGTCTCGCTATCGCCAGCCTGGTGACCGGGCTAACCTGCATCGCGCCTGCCGCCGTCATCTGCGGTCACATCGCTCTATCGCAGATCAAAGCATCCGCCGGTCATCTCACAGGACGCGGCCTCGCCATCGCAGGCACCATTCTCGGTTATGCCAGCCTGGTTTCCTACCTCCTGGCGATCCCGGTGCTTTTCATCGGAGCGCGTGCGTGGAAACAAGGTGCCGACCGCGCGGCCTGCATCATGACGCAGAGAAACATCCAACAATAAAGGGTGCTGCGAAGTCGGAGCGTAGCGGAGACTTCGACTGCGCCCATAGTTGAACAAGCCCGACGCGGAGGTTGATGCTCCTTATGCGTTTTGTGTTTGAGGCTTTCGGAGGCTAACGAGCTTCAACGGGTA
>CAISTY010000307.1 GCA_903888515.1 Akkermansiaceae bacterium
ACAAGGGTTGAGTATCCACAACGTCGGGTTTGTCATTGGCAAGTGCCCTCCATTTCGGCTGCCGCCCCTCCTTGACGAGCCATTCCGCCATGGCCGCGAGAACTATCGGATCACCGAGTCCGGTGTCCGCATGAAGGGTCTTCAAGCGCTGAAGGTGGATGAGCGAACCGTTCTTGCTCAGCCAATCGAGGGATTCATCAAAAAGGCGCGGGTCATGGCGCCCGATTTGAGTGGTGGCCAGCAGCAGTGCCTCAGGGTCGATGATGCGCGTGGGTTCGGCTGGCTGGGCATGCCCGGCCGCCCCGAGGCTGCACCATTGCCGCCACAGGAGATCGAGGGCAGCCTCCAGGCAGCGTTTTTTAAATTCGGTCGGCAAGGGATTCATGGCCGGTTTCTATCAGAGTGTTGCGGACGAGTTGCGGAAAGACTTCGCCGGCATCCTGAGTCAGCACCCACCGGGCGGCAGCGAGCAACTCATCCTCCGTGGGTTGAAGGGCGGCGAGATCGCGGGTGTGACGACCGACGCCCTGATCAACGGCCGCGAATAGCTTCAGGTGAATCAGGTCGCAGCGTGCAGGAAGGTAAATGATGAGATGAGCGCCGTATTCGCGCCGGGTGAGACGGGTGAGAAAGCCCTCTGGCAGACCGGCTTGCACCTGGTCGGCCGGGCCGGTGTTGAGCCAGTGCGGGTCGAGGTCAAGTTCGCGAGCTACCTTGGCAGCGGCTGTTTTCAGCGCTTCCGACATCGGGCGGGGATCGACAAGCCCAACCCGGGCATCCACCCCGGCCATGATGTCCACGTCCCGAGTGGTTCTCGAAACCAACCCAAGAGCCAGCAAAGCGGCACCGCCGATCAGCACGAGATGCTCAGGTGCCGCCTCGGCATCTTCAAGAAATGCCGCCAAGGCGGACAACGTGTCATCGAGAGTTTCAGGGGAAATCGGATTCATGTGGCAGTGGGACCAAGCGTATAAGCGAATCTAAATTACGCAAATAGCGAATATAGTCAAGCATTTTTGCGGAATCGGATGAATGCAGTGCGGGATGAACCGATCACCCAGAGTCCGTGATTGCCATGGCCAACAGTCGGGGTGGAGCGGTGCCGATGCCCACCTGACGCATTTGGATCCCGATCTCAACCGCCAATCTACGCTGCGAACTGCCACGCCACCCACCGCGCCGTTATCGGGGAGCATCGCGGACGGAGTCGCTCCCTTACCACGGGAATTGGAATGGCAAGATGCTCACGGTGAAGTCGCCGATTTTTTTCGATCCCCACCGCTCCCCAACCAGGCCACCCTGAAAAAGTGGCCGAAGAATGGCCGAAAGTCGGTTCTTGGGCACAAAAAAGGGAGCTTTTTAAGCTCCCTAAGTTGTTGATTTCCAAGGGGAAGTGCTCGAAAGAGGACTCGAACCTCCACAGGTTTCCCTACTAGATCCTTAGTCTAGCGCGTCTACCAATTCCGCCATCCGAGCATTCGTTTGGGTGAGCGGCTTTGTTACTTTCTGTCTTCTCTTTTGGCAAGCGAATCTTACAAAAAAATAATGAGGTGGTGAAATCCTTGTTCTGGCTTGCTTCCGGAGACGCATGGCAAAGCATGGCGCTGACAAATCCGCCATGGAATCCATCCGCGCTGAATCGGTCGTCAAAACTTTCGGAAACATCCGCGCCCTCGACGGGATCAGTGTGCACATCGAGCCCGGCGAGCTGTTTTTTCTGTTAGGTGCTTCGGGGTGCGGCAAGACCACGCTGCTGAGGTGCATCGCGGGATTGGAAACACCCGACAGCGGGACGATCCATTTCGGTGAGCGCGACGTCACGAACGTGCCGCCGCACAAGCGCGAGGCGGCGATGGTTTTCCAAAGCTACGCGCTGTGGCCGCACCTCAACGTCGGTCAAAACATCGGGTTCGGTCTCGAAGAACGGCGCGTGCCGAAACCCGAGATTCATCGCCGCGTGCAGGAAGCGCTCGAAATGGTGCGGCTTCCCGGTTATGGAAACCGGTCGATCGACCAAATGTCCGGCGGCCAACAGCAACGCGTTGCACTCGCCCGGGCACTCGTCGTGAAACCGGAATGCTTGTTGTTAGATGAGCCGCTTTCGAATTTGGACGCCCGGTTGCGTGTGGAAATGCGCTGCGAAATTCGTCGTATCGTGAAGGACAACGGGCTGACCGGGATTTACGTCACCCATGATCAGGAAGAGGCGCTGACGATGGCGGACCGCATCGCGGTGCTCATTCGGGGGCGGATCGGCCAGATTGGGACACCGGAGGACATATATCGCAACCCGCGCAGTGCCCAAGTCGCCCAATTCATTGGAGAAACCAACATCCTCACCGGTGAAGTGCTCGGGATTAGCGAGCGTATCGCACGGGTCAGCACTGCGGCGGGTCACATCGTCGGTCGCATCACCGACCCCGAATGGACACCCGCCCGGGGGGAGACAGTTAGATTGTCGATCCGCCCGGAAGCGTGGCGCCTGCACAAGGACACGGGCGACAATCCGTTTTCCGGGACCATCGTTGATCGCGCCTACCTCGGGCAGCGGATTCAATACTGGATCGAAACCGCCGCAGGCCGCCAACAGGTGGACGAAATGAACCCGCACGTCATCCATGAGCCGGGCGGGCAAACCGTCATGTTGCATGTGAGGAGCGATGACGTGGTGGTACTGAGGCCCTAGCAGAGACACAAGACTTGAAGACACAAGACGAAAGACAAGAGAAGTTTCTATCGTGACAAAGCGCGCATGTATCATTTTTGGATTGTTAGCCATGATCGTGGCGCTGCCGATCGCGCTGCGGCGCGAGACCGCCACGACGACGGCCAGCCGGGCCGATGACCGGCTGGTAATTCTAACACCCCACCACGAATCGATTCGCCAGGAATTCGGCGAGGCGTTCGCCGCTTATTGGAAAACCACCACCGGGCGCAAGCTGCATGTCGATTGGCGGACGCCGGGCGGCACCTCGGAAATCCGCATGGTATTGGACGCCGGCTACAAGGCGGCGGCGGAAACCGGGCGTGCGGGCATTGGCGTGGATGTGTTGTTTGGCGGCGGCGAACCGGATTTCTCCAATCAGGCGAAACAAGGAAGGTTGTTGCCACTGCGGGTTTTCGAGTCCCATCCCGAACTGTTTACCGAGGAGGGGGCGATTCCCGCAACCTTCACCGGCGAGCGGTATTACCCGTCCGATCATGTGTGGGTGGGCATCTGCATGTCGCAGTTTGGCATTTGTTATAATCCGGAGGTGCTCAAGCGCCTCCATCTCGCATCGCCCGTCACTTGGCGGGATCTCGGCGATCCGGGATATGCGGGCAACCTCGCCCTGGCGGACCCAACGAAAAGCGGCTCGGTCGCCCGCGCCTTTGAGTTGTTAGTTCAAGGGGAGATGCTGCGGGCGCTGGCGGAACAACCGAACGACCCACCGGCCGCGCTTGCGGACGGCTGGGCCGCCGGTCTCCAATTGATCCAACGGATGGCCGCCAATGCGCGATATTTCACCGACAGTGCGTCGAAGATTCCGCAAGATGTCGGGCAGGGCAACGCGGCGGCCGGCATGTGCATCGATTTCTACGGGCGATCCTATGCGGAGGACCTGAAAAGCGCGTCCGGCATGCCCCGGGTGGTTTGGATCGCACCTCGGGGGGGCACCACCTTGAGTGCGGATCCGGTCGGCGTGTTGCGAGGTGCGCCGCATCCGGAAGTCGCGCAATGTTTTGTCGGGTTCTGTCTCAGCCCCGAGGCGCAATTCCTTTGGTTCGGCAAACCCGGCACGCCTCACGGACCGCAGGCGCGGGCCTTGCACCGCACGCCGATCCGGCGGGACATGTACACGCCGGAAAACCTCGCGAACTCGACGATGCCCGGTTTCCATCCGTATGAAGACCGCGGCAATTTCACCTATCAGCGAGAGCTTACCGGCGGCTTGTTCAACACCTTGCGGCAACTCGTGAAAGTCATGTGCATTGATTCCCACGAGGAAATGAAATCCGCATGGCAGGTGATGCTCGCGGCGGGAATGCCGGCGGATGCGCTCGCGGTGTTTTCCGATGTCTCCATCATGCCCTACGCCGCAGATGGCAAGGGCGTCCCCGGTTTTGACGGCAGCGATGCCTTGCAAACCGCCACCCACGCGGCCCGCATCGGCGAGTGGTTCCGCGCGAACTACCGCAAGGCCGAGGCCTTGGCGCGGCAACAACCGCATCCCGAACCTTGAATGCCATATACACATGCCCCATGAAACGCGGCCCCGCCATATCCATCAGCCTGTTTGTTGGCATGTTTTTCGCCGTATTTTTCATCTATCCGGCGGGGATGGTGGTGCGGCAGGCGTTCGAAGGACCGCACGGATTCACCTTGGAGTTTTTCGCCATGGTATTCCGCAATCCGGTTTATCGGGAATGTTTGTGGAACTCGTTCGCGCTTGGAGCCGCCTCCACGCTCGCGGCTCTGGCCATCGCGTTTCCGCTGGCGCTTGTCGGCCACCGTTACGATTTTTCCGGCAAGCCCGCGCTGGGCGTGCTGGTGCTCGTGCCGATGATACTGCCGCCCTTTGTCGGCGCGGTGGGGGTGAAGCAGATGCTCGGGGTGAATGGCGCGCTCAACGCGTTGCTGGCCCGAGCCGGGTTGATGGACGCGGCGCTGCCGTTAGACTGGCTTGCCCACGGGCGTTTTGGTGGGATGGTGTTGATGATCGCGCTGAGTCTCTATCCTATTCTTTACCTGAACATCGCCGCCGCACTCGCGAACCTCGATCCCGCAATGGAGCAAGCGGCGGAAAACCTCGGATGCCCGCCGTGGCGAAGGTTTTGCCGCATCACCCTGCCGCTCGTCATGCCGGGCGTATTCGCGGGATCCTCAATTGTTTTCATCTGGGCCTTCACCGAGTTGGGCGTGCCCCTGGTCTTCGACTACGCGCGCACCGCATCGGTGCAGATTTTCGATGGTATCAAGGGGCTCGATAGAAACCCGATCCCCTACGCTCTAACAGCCGTGTTGTTGGTGGTGACGGCCGCGGTGTTTGCGCTATCGAAGTTTGTCATGGGCCGCGCGCCGCTGGGCACCGCGTCGCGGTCTCATGGCCGGGTGTCGTCACGGCGGTTGCGCGGCTGGAAATCCGCAGCCTGCGCGGGCATGTTTCTGGCGGTGTTCATGCTCGCGACGATTCCGCACCTCGGGGTGTTGCTGCTGTCGTTAGCCGGGCGCTGGTATGGCACGGTGGTGCCGGACCAATTCACGCTGCGTCATTACATCGAGGCACTCGGCAACGGCCTGGTTGTGCCCTCGATCCAGAACAGCCTGCTTTACGCCGGTTGCGCGACTTTGCTGGCGTTGGTCATCGGTCTTGGTGTGGCGTGGGTGGTGGTGCGCTCGGATTTGAAATTCCGCGGCGTGCTGGATGCGGTGGTGATGTTGCCGTTAGCCGTGCCGGGGCTGGTGATGGCCTTCGGATATCTTGCGCTCTCGCAGGAGGGAAAACCATTTAATTTCCTGGTGGGCGCGGGTGGCAGTCCGTTCATGTTGTTAGTCATTGCCTATGCCATCCGCCGCCTGCCTTATGTGGTTAGATCAGCCGTCGCCGGTCTGCAACAAAGCAACCCGATGCTCGAAGAGGCCGCCAGATCGCTTGGTGCCAGCCCGGCCCGGACGCTGCGGCGGGTGGCCATCCCGCTGATCGGCGCGAACCTCGCCGCCGGTGCCATTCTTGCCTTCGCCTTTGCAATGTTGGAAGTGAGCGACAGCCTGATTCTCGCCCAGCAGGCGCAGTATTTCCCGATCACCAAGGCGATCTACACGTTGCTCAGCACGCTCGGCAACGGCACCGAACTGGCTGCCGCGCTCGGCGTGTGGGCGATGGTTTTCCTGTCGGTGGCCATCATGGGGGCGGCCATCCTCGGCGGCAAACGCGGCGGTTTGTTCAAAGTGTGAGACCTAACAGTTGAGGCCCCGTCTTGTGACCTTTATCATGCCGCCCATGGATTGAGAGAGCGATTTCGATGCATCCTCCGCACGATGCCTAGCCTCGCGGCAGAGCTTGTCAGGGAGTTTGAGAGTGACATTCATGGCCGCGTGTGCTGCACGGTGGCACGAATGCGCGGAAAAGCAAGCGAACTCTGATGCCAACTGTCAGCGATCGGGAGGTGCTGGGTTTGAAGGCTCAGACGAGAGGTTTGAGAATTGTCCAGGCCAGAAAAGATTCTGATAAATCCGGTTGTATTTGTCGGGGATGCGGTTACATGCTTCCTTTCATGAATGGCGCCCGCAAGGGCGATCCGGGGAATGGAAAACCCAAACTCCTGATGATGCCATTGATCATGAGGACCGAAAGTCCGCCGCCATAACAAACCAACCCTACAAAGCCATGCATCGTGTACCCCACACCAACCGCCGTCATGTTCTGAAACTGCTGGCCGCATCGACGGCCGCCCCGCTCATCCTCCCGCGCCGCCTGTTTGGACAGGATGCGCCATCCAATAAAATCACGCTTGGCTGCATTGGCGTTGGGTGGCAGGGCGGCAGCAACCTCGACTCCTTTCTCGGTCTGGACGGTTGCCGGGTAGTTGCCATCTGCGATGTGGATGAGAAGCATCTCAAGGATGCCGTTGACAAGGTCAACGCGCGTTATCAGAACCAGGACTGCAAGGGCTACAAGGATTTCCGCGAGTTGCTGGCTCGCAAAGACATTGATGCCGTCAGCATCTCCACCCCTGACCACTGGCACTCCATCCCGGCTATTGCCGCCGCCAACGCGGGCAAGGACATCTTCTGCGAGAAACCCCTCTCCCACACCCTCGCCGAGGGCATCGCCATGGTCGATGCCGTGCAGAAAAACAAGCGTATCTGGCAGACCGGTTCGTGGCAGCGCGCCCAGGGCTTGTTCCGCTGGGCCGCCGAATTGGTTCAAAACGGCTACGTCGGCAAGGTCACCCGCGTCGAGGTCGGACTGCCTGCGGGTCATGCCGATTTTGAACGCTCCGGCAAGGACAAGCCGAACGGTCCGGCACCTGATGGCGTGGACTACGATTTTTGGATCGGTCCGTCGCAAATGATGCCCTTCAACCCCTGCCGGTTCCACAAGAACTGGCGCTGGAATTACAACACCGGCGGCGGCCAACTCATGGATTGGATTGGCCATCATTGCGACATCGCACACTGGGGTCTTGCCAACCCCGAGTTCGGCGGCGGCCCGGATGATGCGCTCGGCCCGAACGAGGTATCGGCCACCGCCGAGTTTCCAGCCAAGGATGATGCCTGGAACACCGCCACCAAATACCGCATCGAATGCAAATATCCTAACAACATCGACCTCGTCATCGCCGGCGGATACGGCGAAATCCGCAGCGGCGCGAAATGGATCGGCCCGAATGGCTGGGTCTGGGTGAACCGCGGGAAAATCGAAGCCTCCGACCCACAGTGGATCCGCGATATCCAGGAGCGCGAGAAGAAGGGCGATCTCAAGGTCACCCTCTACAAGAGCCCAGGCCACCATAAGGAATTCCTGGATTCCATCAAGTCGCGCAAGCGCACGCTCACCCCGGTCGAAATCGCCCACCGCTCGCAGAGCCCGGGCCACCTCGGATACATCGCCGCGGTCGTCGGACGCAAATTGAAATGGGACGCCGCCAAACAGGAAATCACCGGCGACGCCGAAGCCAGCAAGCTGCTGTCCAAGAAAATGCGCGAGCCCTGGAAGATCTAACATCAGACGGCAGTGCTTGGCATCCTGCCAAGCACTGCCGTCCGAACGCCCAATCCTGTCAGTTTAAGAATTTTTGAACCGCAGATGGACGCAGATAAAGAACACAGATAAAGACTGAATTTTCGTGAACCGACAGGCTGGAAGCCCGTCGGCCATGACAGGCGGGACGCCCAATCCTGTTCAATTAGCACCTAACGAAGCGAAACCCCGGGCATCGTGATCATTTCCGACTTGGATTGATGATTGTCGATTGTTGATTTTGGATTTTTGATCTGAGCTTGAAACCGAGCATCCGCG
>CAISTY010000308.1 GCA_903888515.1 Akkermansiaceae bacterium
AAAAGCGGAGTTCCCGGGCCAAACCGCACGTCGGCCACCGGCATTGCATCCTGTAACGCGGCAGCCAGAGCCGATCCATTATCGATCAGCGACGGGACAAAGTAAGACGCGCCTCCCGCCTCATTGGCCTTCCTGGCATATGCGACTACGGTGAACATCACGCATGCGGTAAACATGGCCATCAACGTTATTGCAGTACTTTTTTGATTCATGGTAACGGTGATTGTTTCAATTATTCGATTTCTTCGGTGTGTCCATAATTTTGTCGTGCCATTTCCGCCATCGAAACCGCGTTTTTCTTGCCGGCTTTGAAGCAGATGGTTGAAATGGCGACTGGACGATAACGGTTCTGAAAGCGAATCAAAACATGAATTCCACGCCAGTTATCCATTTGCCCCCTGATCGGAGCACCGTCGGAGAGAAAATAAAGGGTATCGACGCCGGGTAAAAACATGCCCTGGTCGATGGCATCCATCGAGCGGGTTCCACCGGTAAGCCGTGCGTCGTAGATGTATGTATCCGCTTTGTTCTTGCTTCGAGTCAGTGTTCCCGGGCACATGACATTGACGTCCCCGCCAAAATCAATAATATTGAAGTAAACGGAATCCCGCAGTCCGGAAATAGCATCTTTCATTTTTTCCCTCAGTGATTTGATCTGATCGCCCTGCATGGAGTTCGAAAAATCCACAGCGAAGGCACAGTGGTCGCTATATATCCCGATTGAATAAAAAATGCCGTTTTGCATGACTCCGACATCCTGCAATCTGACTTTTTCCCGAAACGCGGCTGACTTGGCGGCATCGACGACAAAGGAGGTTTTGGAGGCCGCCCACCACTTCGCCCATTCCTCTGCCACGATTCCCTTTCTTTCGCCTGCGATGGAGCTGAGCGCATAATTCACATCCAATCGAAAGCGGCCCGTTTCAGCCTTGAATCTACGCATCAAGGGTTCGATCGACTCCTTGGCGGGCATTTCTCCCAATGCCAGGCAGATTTCGATGAGCTGGGGCCAGGACGCATGTTCCAGAACGCCCGCGAGAGCCGGAACGGTACGCGGATCGCCGATGCGTCGCAGAGCACGTACGGCATCAATACGAACACGCTCATCTTTGAACGTCAGGCTTTTCACCGCAAGTTCCAGATACTTTTCATCCCCGGCGCGACCCACGGCTTCCATGAGCGTTGCCATGCCAGGGACGTTCATGTCCACTTCCGACAAACGAGTCGAATCACCCTCGATAGGCCTGCCCGATTGGATCAGACATTTTGCATAGGCATTCGCAATCGCCTTGTCGTCCGGAGTTTTGCCCAGCATGACCTGATACAGTATCTTTGCCGCCATGATTTCCCCCGTGCTGTCCTGCACACCCTCGACCTGGGCCTGATACTCCGGCTGCTGCGAATAAGCGGCGGCCAGAATGGCAAGGTATTGGCTTGTCCTGCTTTTCGACCTGAATAGATCGTCAGGAATCTTCGGTTTGAAAGCCTGCATGTCACCAGGTGTTCCGCTGCCTTTTTTCTTTTTAGCATTCCCCTTCTTTCTGATGACAGGCTGCGCGTCGGGCGCGGCAAGAATATTCAAGTATGCCCTCGCCGCTATGATCTGGGCGGCAAGTTCACCGTCGGCTGCTTTCAGGATGTTAGGCGTCAATTTGTCCACGTCATAAAAGGCAGGCAAGACGATGGCCTTATGTCCGATACTGCGCTTCCTGGAAAATTCAATGATGGTTTTCGCAGTAACGGCCGAGCCCATGTCACCACCGGTCTCCAGATAGAGACCCAGCGCCGATACCGCCACCGACGGGTTTTTACTATTCTCCGCCGCATCCGGCAACTCTTCCAAAGCTTTTGGAATCATCGTATGTTCTCCTGGTTCAGCCAGAAGCGACCCGCGGAAAAAGGTGAGAATAATGGCTGCAAAGACGGCGGTACGGGACATGGCTACTCCCGCAGGCGAATTGTTGAGAAATGGGCACCATGCTTCGACTCGCACCATACCCGGATGACAGTCCGGCATCACAGCCACTTCGTTCGATCTTGCTGATGCACGAATGCGTCGGCTTCAGGAGTACCCGGAGCCTTCATGTTCGGTCCGTCCCATGCGATATTCTTCTGCAGCCTGAGCGCCACGATGCCCGCCAGCCCGATTTCCGTCAGGTGACCGCCCCGGTCGAAATCGGAGAATGTCTTCGAGCCGGTCCGGATCGCCTCGACCCATTCCCCGAGGTGTCCTGCGGAACACCGGGGAATGGTCACGGGGATCTCTTTGGCTGCAGGGTGATTGGTGTGGCCGAAGAACTTCTTCTCGTCGTTCAGCTTTACATAACAGTCCATGTTCCATAGCCCGGCCTGGAGCAGGCCCTTGTTACCCTTGAGCAGGCAGCCATATGCCGGGACTTCCCCGAAGGTGCCGATGAGTTCACGGGTGACTTCCGGAGGCGGCATGTCGCCGCCGGAATAGTAAGCCAGGGTGACCGCACCGCGCTTGCCTTTGGCAGGGAAATGCAGCCGGATTGTGCACGACAGGGGATAGCTCTCCAGTCCCAGCTTCGTGCCGCTGACTTCGATCCGGTCCGGGTAGTCAAGATCCAAGGCGCGTACCGGCAGGTTGAACGCATGACAGCTGAAATCTCCCATCGAGCCGCTTCCGAAATCGTGCCATCCGCGCCATGTGAAGGGGTGGTAGATGCCTTTTTTGAAAGGGCGCAACGGGGCCGGGCCGCACCACGCGTCCCAGTTCAACGAAGCGGGAATCGGGTCCTCGCCTTCCGGACGGCTCACACCCGAGGGCCACCGGTGGTGTTGAGGATACCAAGCATGCACTTCGGTGATCTCGCCAAACAAGCCCGCCTCTATCAGTTCAAGACTGCGCCGGAAGTTGTTAGAGGCGCTGCCTTGGTTGCCGAGTTGGGTCACCACCTTGGATTTGCGGGCAAGTTCGCGCAGCATCCGCGCCTCGGACACGGTATGGGTCAGCGGTTTCTCGCAAAACACATGGATTCCAGACTCCATGGCCATCTTGCAGATTGGCGCGTGCCAGTGATCCGGAGTTGCAATGACCACCGCATCCAGCGATTTTTCCTTTTCGAACAACTTGCGGTAATCCGCATAGCTGCGGGCTTTGGCCACACGCTCGCCATGTTGCGCTTTCGTCTTGGTGATTTGCTCTTCATCCACGTCACAGATTGCCAGTACATGGTGTTGCGTGAGTTTCCCCATGTGTCCTTGGATCTGACCACCCATGCCGATGAAGGCGACGTTGAGCATGTCGTTCGGGCTCGACCTCTCCGCACCAAACGATCCGCGCGGAAGAATGAAAAACGGGGTCGCCGCTCCGGCGGTTGCCAGGAAGTCGCGACGGCTGATGCGGGTTGCCTTTCCTGTCGTCACCGTCTTGCCGTTAGTCAAATGCTTCATGATCGCTGAGGATTCCCCGGGACCAACGCACATGCAAGAAATTTGATGCTTGGATTCCGTGGATGTGGCTGCAGGAAATTGCCTGTTGGGATCACTATGGTGTGGGTGCGGGTTTGTGGACCGGCTTCCCGGCTTGCTGCCATGCAAGAATGCCGCCTGTCAGGTTGCGAACCTCGGTGAATCCGAGTTTGACCAGGGCGGCGGTGGCTGCCGCGCTGCGACGTCCGCTGCGGCAGTACACCAGTACGGGTTTGCTCGGATCGAGTTCCTTCGCCGCGCGGACGGTGAAATCCTTGTCGGTCCACGGGATCAAGGTGGCTTTGGCCAGATGGCCGTCGGCAAATTCCTCCGTGGTGCGCACGTCCAGAATCCGCACGGCCGGCGTGGCGGCCAACCACGAGTCCGCCTCGGCTGGAGACATGTTGGCCGGTTCCGCTGCATGGGCTGTCAAGATGCCCCCGATCCATATGACAAATGCCGTTTTCAAATGCTTCATGCCCGGAGCATCGCTTGTAAACGTTCCGATATCAAGTAACATCGTCCATCTTCACACCATAAAAGCGAAAACCGTCGTCATCACCGGATGCACCCGCGGCCTTGGCCGTGCCATGATCCCCGTATTCATCGATGCCGGGTGGCAAGTCGCCGGCTGCGGACGTGACAAGTCACAGATTGCCAAGCTCCGGCACCAAGTCGGGCCGCCACATTTCTTCGATGTGGACTGGGCCAGACGCGCCGTCCCATTTTTCATCCAACTCGGACGCAAGGACAACGGCCGACCGTTGACGGTTCCGGGCTGATCGGTCTGAGATTTTGGGGATCTTCGCTGCGCCCATTATTGCCGGAAATTCCTTTTGGGGTGAAAGCCGGGCAGTGGCAATAGCATGAAGACTCGCGCTCCGGCGCAAGACACGCAAGCGCAACTGGATTCCTGATAATTTGTCTGATCAATAATTTGTCTGATCAATGATCCCGCACTTCAATGCTCCGTCCTGAAAAAAAACCATCGGGACATCCGGATGTCCGATCGGACACCAGGATGTCCTGGATGCCACTTTTACATGGGGGAGGGAAGAGTCCGTCTGAAGGATGGACAACGAACATCCTGGCGCGTTGCCGCGTGTGTGTTAGGTTTTTTTGGTAGCGGGCTGCCATTCTTTCGGGTTGTCCGGCCACGGGTGTCTGGGGTAACGACCGGCGAGTTCTTTTTTCATGAGGGCGTAGCCGGAAGCCCAGAATCCTGTGAGATCTTTGGTCATTTGCCAGGGTTTCTGGCCTGGGGTGAGGATGTGGACGAGCAGCGGCACGCGGCCGTGGACGATGGTTGGGGTCTGCCAAACGCCGAAGAGATGGGCGACGCGCACGGCAATGAACGGGTCTTTGCCGGCTTGGTAGGTGATTTTCGCGGACTGTCCGTTAGACAGGGTGATGCGCTCCGGGCAGGATGCATCCAGTGCCGCGCGCTGGGCGGAGCTGAGCCAATCGTTGAGCACCCGCCAGACGTTGGCCTCCTTGATCTCCTTGTAACTCACCGCACCATGGCAAATCTGCGCGATGGCAGCGGCGCGGTCGGCGTCGGACCAACCCGGCATGCCGAGATCGGGCATGGTCTTTCCTAACAATTCGAGCCGGGCCGTCCACTGGTCCACGGCATGGTCCCAGTTTTTCAGGACCAGTTCTCCTGTTAGAACGTGTTTGGCGAGAATCTCTGCGGCTTGGTCGGGGTTCACGCCGTGGTCGCTTTCCTTGGTTTCCAGCACGAGGTCGCGGAAGCGGGATTCCTTGCGTGCGACGACGCGGCGGCGGGATTCATCCCATGCGGCACCGTCGGTGGTTGTTAGGTCGTCGGCAAGCAGGTCGGAGAGCCAGGCGGGATTGATGGCGGTGGCGCGGCGGAGATGGACGATGATATCGCGGGCCTCGACTTCGGTGATTTCGGCAGCGACGAAGGCCGGGGCGTTCTTGACGCACGAATCCTCGTCGAGTTTGCCGCGGCGGTTGCCGACCAGTCGGCACGCGAGGGATCCCTGATTGAAACGGATGGCGAGTTGGTCGCTGAAGCTGGCGAGCATTGCGCGGCCGACGGCGTTGCGGCGTTCCTTGAAATCCACCGTTTGCCAGAGCCAACCGAAACGGTTGGCCAGGGAGCAGAGGCGGTCGAAGCTCTGGGCGGTTTCGCGAGCGCCGCGGCCGAGGATGCCGAGTTGGTTGCAACGCTGCGGGTCGAAGTTCATGGCTGCGGCGGATTCGAAAGCCCGCCATTCGCCGGCGAAATCCGAGTCGTCGTCGGCGAACAGGAAATCCTTGCGGCCGACGCCGCCGCGTTTGTTGGAAAAGACGCCCTCGCCCTGGACTGCGGCAGCGATGAACGCGGTTTCCGCCACGCATCCGTGTTCGTGGCCAGCGAGCATCAGCCGTGAAAACCGCGGTTCTAACGGAAGTGCCGCCATCTTCGCGCCCTCCTCGGTGAGGAGGCCTGACGCATCCAGCGCGCCGAGGTCGTGTAATAAGTGTTCGGCGCGGACGAGGGCCGCCTCGACGGGCGGGTCGAACCAGCGGAAGGAGCGGATTTCCGAAACGCCGGCGGCTTTGAGCAACAGCACCGCTTCTGATAGATCCACGCGATGGACTTCCGGCGCCCCGAATTCCGCGCGGCGCGCGTGATCGGTCGTGGACCACAGGCGGAAGGCGCGTCCGGGAGCGGTGCGGCCTGCGCGGCCGGCGCGTTGTTCGGCGGCGGCGCGGGAGATTTTCCCGATGAGCAATGTGTTGATGGCGCGGCGCGGTTCGTAGGAGGCGATGCGGGCGAGGCCGGAATCAATGACCGTGCAGACGCCATCGATGGTTAGCGAGGTTTCGGCGACGTTGGTTGCGACGATGATTTTTGGTCGCGGGCCGGGAGTGATTGCCGCTTCCTGCGCCGCGGGCGGCAATGAACTGTACAATGGGAACACGTCCCAGCCGCGACTGATAGACCCCGCTTCCAACAGCTCGACGGTTTTGCGGATTTCATGGGTACCGGGCAGGAACATCAGGATATTGCCCGCATCTGGCAGCGCCATCGCCTCGCGGCAAACGGCCACCATTTTTTCCCACAGCGGGATTTCACGGGGCGGGCCGCCACGGCGGTCGTTGACCGGCGCTCTATCAGGCCGATAGATTATTTCCACCGGAAACATCCGGCCACCGGCTGTGAGTGCGGTGGCGGGTGCGAGGAACTCCGTGAGGCCGGCGGTTTCGAGGGTGGCCGACATCACCACCACCCGCAGGTCCGGGCGCGGGCCGTCCTGCAGATCCAGGCAGCGCGAAAGCGCGATGTCCACTGCGAGCCGGCGTTCATGGAACTCGTCGAAGATCACGGCCCCCACGCCGTGGAGTTCGGGATCATCCTGGATCCAGCGTTGGAACACCCCGTCGGTTAGATATAGCAAGCGCGTGTCGTCGCGATATTTCGCATCGAAGCGCACCGCATAACCGACCTCGCGGCCGAGGGTTGCGCCGCGTTGTTTGGCGACCCATCCGGCGAGCAGTCTGGCGGCCATGCGCCGCGGTTGGATCACCAGGATCATGCCGGAAATGCCGGCATCTAACAACATGGCGGGCACCGCCGTGGATTTGCCCGAGCCGGTCGGGGCCTTGAGCAAGACCCGTGCGCGGGCACTAACAGCCACGGCGGCTTGCAGGGCGGCGGCGATTTCATGGACGGGCAATTGCACGGGCGGGAAACATGCGGAATGACATGATGTTCATCAATCCATCAATCCATCTGCTTTGGACGGTGGGATTGCAGATTGATGATTATTTACGTATCAGGGGCGTTTTGTGGCTGTGGCGGGTGGGTCACCCGCTGGCGTGATCCTTACGATTTTGCCGTCCCGAATGAGGTGAAGCGGCGTGTTGGTGTTGGCTGCCACGTTTCTGGCACGGACGGAGGCACGTTTCAGTGCCTGATCGGCTTGTTGAATCCAATTGGTCGTTTTCATGGCTTGTCACTGCAATTGATTAATGTTCTTTTCCACATTCATAGCATGTCGCGGCTCGGAATTTCAGTGCGTTCAATTCGGACGACAAAAGATCATCAGAATGCCGTCAGGCGTTTGCCTAGCAGGTGATTGAGATTCCACTTGGCAGTGGTGTTGAGCGAGCGCTCGAGGCAGATGAAAAACGGCTTATCGCCCGCTTCGTCGAGGGCGCGGAGTTGTTTGAGGGTGGAGTCCTTGATGGCTTCGTTCCAAGCGAGGCAAACAAGCGACCCTCGCTTGCCATCGGTGACTTCGTACACGGTGTTCTCTGAGAAATCTTCGCGGCGAGTCCGCGTGTAGTGGAGTTGGAAACCGCATTTGAGCAGGACTTCGTCGAACACCGCTTGCTCGGCCTCTGCCGCCAAGGGAAGGATGAATGCGGTTTCCTTTTCGTCAATGTAGCGCTTGAGCGCCTCGACGTTCTCCGCCTCGCTCACTTTGGGATCGGGCGCGAACTCGCAGCGCGGGAAATTCGATTTGGTGAGCTTGTAAACCTTGAAGCCGAGGCCTTTTGCAAACTCTTTTTGAGGATCATTCGGCAAAAGATCGTCTGCGGATTCTTGAATACGACTTATCGCTCTCCTGGCACGTTCAATAGTAATGTCACTGATTTTTTTGAAACCAGCCTGATTGGCAGAAGATGCCGTCGCTGTAATTTCCGGGATCTGAGCCAGGATGAATTTGCGGTTTCCTCCATCAGTTTTGTTGAGTTCGATTACCGCCTGGGCTGTCGTGCCGCTACCGCCAAAGAAATCCAAAACCAAATCACTGGAAGCAGGATCCGTTCCCAAGTGGAAAATTCGCTTTAATAACTTTGTTGGTTTTGGTGTCTCGAATGGAAGCGACTCCGGGAACAATTCCTTCAGTTCCTTTTTAGCCGTGTCATTGTGTCCAGCATCTTCGTGAGACCACCAGGTTGTTGGAGTGACACCTTGCTTTACATCAGACAGAAAGAGCTTCTTCGAAGGCTTGCTTGTCCCGTCACTCCCGAACCACAAACGATTATCAGCCAGCAAAGCAGGCAATTCCTCGATGTTGAAAACCCAACTGCGCCCTTTGGCAGGCCACACTTCCCTGCCAGATGGTGTGGAAATTGGATAGAATGCATAGTCTCTATGCTCTGCGCGTGTCGCATCAACAGCTTTCCATGGCCCCCTTGAGTCATTGTCCGGGTTCTCGTAAGCATCGTCCTGTTTGGCAGTGCGGGGAAGTAGATTTACGAGTGCCGATTCACCGCGACCATAGACCAAAATATGATCATGCATCGCATCTATCCCCTTTTTGTCATTGGCTGGACTGTAGGTTTTCTGCCAGACCACATTTGCGGCAAAATTCTCTTCACCAAAGACTTCATCTAATAGACGCCGCAAATTTGTGACTTCCGAGTCGTCGATATTTACAAATATGAAGCCGTCAGGCCGAAGCAAAGACCGCGCGACAAGCAATCGGCTATGCATCATCGAAAGCCAATCCGAATGATACCTCCCGGACGTGTCCGGGTTTGAATCCAGTTTGATGCCATCGCTTGTGCTTTCGGTTTCCTCCCAATAGCTTTTGCGGTCCTTGGCATAGTTGTCTTTATAGATGAAGTCCTTGCCTGTGTTGTAGGGTGGATCGATGTAGATGACTTTCACCTGCTCGCGATAGGCGCTGAGCAACAATTTGAGTGTCTCGAGGTTTTCGCCCTCGATGATCATGTTGCCGTTGGTCTGATCGGGGTTAACGGAGCGGGCTGGGTCATAGACGAGGGTGGAGGTGGTGGGGGTGAAGGCCTCGCGTTTGGAGGCGGCCTTGCCATACCATTTGAATTCGTAGCGTTCGGATTCGTGGACTTCGTTGGGAGCGACGAGGCGTTTCAGTTCGTCGGGATCGAGGCGGCCCTCGTTGGTGAAGAGATCGGGGAAGAGCCGCTTGAGCTCGGTGAGGCGTTCCGCACGGAGGTCGGGGGTGGTGGGAAGCAGGTCGTTGAGGGATTCTTCAGACATGGCAGTGGCTAACAGGAGCGTGTGAACGCCGAGCGGAGGGTGTCTAGCAAGGGGTGGCAGGCGGCATCTAGCAATTCTTTGGGGAAGTGGCGGTCGTAGGCACGGTAATCGTATTTATCGGGAGGCGGCAGCATGGCGTCGAAGGCGCGCTTGCAGGCGGCGGTGTCGGAAGGACACGGGCGGCCGAGGAGAGTGAGCAGAAAGGCTTCGATGCAGGGGCTTGGTGTGATCAGGATGTGCCCGGCCCGGCGGGACTTGGCGGCCCATGTTGGAGGCAGGGCGATATCGGTGTCGAAGAAGACGAAGGTGCGGTCGAATCCGGGCCGGTTGAGCGCTGCCTGGATCACATCCTGCGGCGAGCCGCCGCGGGCGTTATGAACTTCGACACGGACGCCGCAGTCGCGGGCATAGATGGACTTGAGATGTTTGCAGAAGGCCTCCTCGGTAAAGCCCTCGACGACGATCTGGGCGGTGGCCCGGGCGCTGCGAGGTTTTTGTTTGCGGGGATTGCTGCGGGACATGAGGTGGCCAGATTGGTCTAGCGGTTAATGGATTCACGGCAGCGAAGGCACGCCGCCATAGGCACCGGCGTGATATTTTTCGTGGAGATTATCCACATTGCGCACCCCGCGCATGGAGTCGAGGCGGTAGGCGTTGGAGTGAAGGTCGGCGTCCTTCTCGACGAGGTAGATCTGGTATTTATGAAGGGTGTCGCGCAGCAGAAAATCCGTGTGGAAGGTGGCGATGAGCTGGGCGTTTTTCGGATTGGTGGCGGGATTGAAGAACATATCCACGACGGCTCTAACCATGTGGGGGTGGAGGCCGGATTCGAATTCATCAATGAAGGCGATGCCACCGCTATCCATCACTGGGAGAAGATACCGGAGCAGGACAAAGAGTGCCTGCGTGCCACGGGATTCCTGCATCAAGACCCGGATGTATTCGCGACCATTCACTTGATGAATGCCGACCGGGTAGGCGAACTCGCGTTCTTGCCCGTCAGGGCTGAGGGATTTGGTGCGCTTGATTTCAATTGACGAGAGTCCCAGATCGAAGGCCGCCAGCAGGGATGAAGCTTTGGCGAGGGTGGCAGGAGAATTCTCATAGTAAGAGGCGGCGTCTAGTAAATTGACGATTTCCGCATCATGAGTGGGCAGTCGGCCCGTGGGACCGAGATTGCCTTCGATGGCTTCGAAAAACGGCCGTAGCTTCAGCGCGAGTTCGTGTTCCTGAAGCAAGGCCGACGAAAGCCACGAGGCATTCTGGCGAAGTGGCACGGATGCGGCGGAGCCGATGTCCTGGGCTTTGAATTCATAGGTTCCATCAGCCGTGTTCAAAGTGCGTTCGAAGAGGAAGGAAAAGCGAGTCTTCTTGCGGAAGAGGGCTTCTTTGAGGACGAGGCCTCCTAACAGCTCAAGCTCGTAGCGGTAAGTGGTGCCACCGAATTCAAACTCGAGTTCGAGCCGGGTGGGGCTATCAGATGGGCCCGATTTGAAGGCGAAGGATTCGTAAAGAAGTGTGGCACCAGGCTTGGCCTGGGCAGACGCGAGAACGAACCAGGATAGAAAACTAAGAGGTTTGAGAAGGTTGGTTTTGCCCGATGCATTCGCGCCGAGAACGCCTAGCACGACATTCACACGGTTGCCTTGATCGGTATCCACCAAA
>CAISTY010000309.1 GCA_903888515.1 Akkermansiaceae bacterium
ATCGGTAGCCGGGGGTTTGTGGATGAAGTGTTCCGACTGTGCCGGGACCGTTTTGGCGGCCAGCGCAAGGACGGCGCGCGCAAATGGCGTGGCAGTGGCGCGGCAGCGGCGGGCACGCTGTGGAGTGTCAGGGATTTGAAGAAGGGAATCGGTTAGAATGCCCTATGATGTCCGGACAGGAAAGTTGAACTGTAGACACACCCTCAGAGTGTCTGCTCGGTGGTGAGGAACGATTTCCGGCAGAGTTCGGCGTATTTTCCGCCTTGGGCGAGCAAGGTGGCGTGGGTGCCTTGTTCGATGACAGCACCTTTCTCCAAAACATAGATGCAACCCGCGTTTTGGATGGTGGAAAGCCGGTGGGCGATCACAAAGGCCGTGCGGTTTTTCATCAGGCGGTCCAAGGCTTCCTGAATCTGGCGTTCAGTCTCGGAGTCCACCGAGGCGGTCGCCTCGTCGAGCAACAGCAAAGGTGCGTTCTTGAGCAAGGCCCGGGCGATCGAAAGCCGTTGCTTCTCGCCACCGGAAAGCTTGACGCCGCGCTCGCCGACATTGGTGTCGAGTTGCTCGGGCAGCTCGCGTACAAAACACTCCGCGTGGGCGGTTGTTAGAGCATGCCACAGGTCGGTGTCGGTGGCGTCGCGCTTGGAGAGCAGCAGGTTTTCCCTAACGGTTCCATTGAACAGGAACGGTTCCTGGGTGACGTAGGCGAGGCGTTCGCGCAACGAGGATTTCGCCAGGGTATGAATCGGAATGCCATCGATGGTGATGGTTCCGGAGGTGGCTTCATAAAACCGCGCCAACAGCGAGAGCACCGTGGTTTTGCCCGCGCCCGTCGAGCCCACCAGCGCGATGGTTTGGCCGGGCGGCGCGTCGAGCGTGACCTCGTGCAGGGTCGGTTGCTCCTGATAAGCGAAGCTCACCCGATCGAAGCGCACATGGCCGGCGATATTATCCGGCAACAACGCGCCTTCGGTGGCGTTGGGTTCGTTTGTGGCATCGAGGATCTCGAACACCCGGTCTGCCGCAGCGCGGCCTGATAGAAGCATTTGGTTGAGCGAGTTCAAGCGGTCGATAGGCTCGTAAAACAGCGAGAGAAAGAGCAGGAATTTCGTGAAGTCGCCGATTGTCAGAGCGTCCTGCATCACCGCCGCGCCGCCGAAGGCGAGCACCAGCACGTAACCCGTCATGCGCAGGAACGACATGCCGGGCGAATACACCGCCCACCATTTCATCATGCGCAAGGTTGTCCGCCGCAAGCGGTCGGAAAAACGGTTGAAGCGTGCGTGTTCGGCCGTTTCTGCGGCATACGCCTTGATCTGGCGCACGCCGGAAATGTTGTCGTGCAGCAGGGCGTTGAGGTCGGACGCCGCGTCACGCTGGTTGCGGTAGCGGTCACGCCCGCGGGTCGAATAAATCCACGCACTCAGCGCCAGGAACGGCACCGGCAGAGTTGCCCAAGCCGCCACCGTCGGATTCAGGAAAAACAGATAGATCCCGATTCCGAGGACTTGGAGCGCCGCGACCAGACCTTGCTCGACGCCATCGATCAGGACGCGTTCCATGTTGGTCACGTCTTCGACCACCCGGGTCATGATGTCGCCGGTGCGGCGGGTATCGAACCAGCGGAGCGGCAGACGTTGGATTTTCGCGTAAAGATCCGAGCGGATATCAAAGATCACCTTTTGCTCGAATGTGTTGTTGATGAAAATCCGCAGCATATTCAGGCCGTCTTTGGTCAAAAACCCGAGCAGGGCGAACACGATCCAAAAGATAAATTCAGCGTGTCGTCTGGGGTTGGGAATGATTTTGTCAATCACATGGCCGGTTGCATTCGGGAACACGAAAACCGCCAGAGTCATTCCCACGGCACAGAAAAGCTGAGCCACGGCCAGCCAGGGGTAGTGACGCAAATACGAAAAAACGCGGAGAATCGACTTCATGGGATCCACCAGCGATGGCTTTTTGTGGATGCTTTGTAAAGCCAAGCCCAAGAAGTTTGAAAAACCGTGAATTTTTCCATTGCCAATGAGTGCGAAGTTTCTAGTGTTCGCGCACGGAATTCAAAGTTTCACATTATCACCCCTATGGCCAACGTCTTCGGAATCCTTACTGCCATTGTGCTCGCTCTCGCGGGTTTTGTTGCTTACCAGAACAAAGCCCGCTACGAAACCGAGATCTCCAACACCGGAAATGAAAACGACAGGGCCGCTGCGTTTGCACGAGGGCGCAAGGCTGACCCATCCAAGCCGATCAAAGTGGAGGAAAGAAACGAAAAAGCCAAGTTGGGCTATACTCAAGGCCATTTGGAGCTCGACAAGGCCACTTATGCCGCGACCTTTGCAGAGCGTACCGGAGTGGATGAAGAAGTCGTTAAACTCTGGGCCATCGAAGGAGCCCAGAAGAAAACCAATGAAGATTTGAAGCAGCAGGTTGCCGACAAGACGGCGAAAACCGCGGCTAACAAGAGCAAGCTCGACGAAATCCGCGAGAAGACCGCGCGCGTCGGTGACATCAAGGAGTTGGCGTCTAAAATGCGTACGACCAAAGCCGAACTCGAGGACCTCGCCCAGTCGATCAGCACGACTGCGGAAAAACTCGCCACACTGACCGCTCAGAACAACCAGACTGAAGCGCATGCCAATGCGATGAAGAAGAAGTTCGAGATCATCAGCAGCGGCCAATCGCTGCCGACACTCAACACCCGGATTCGTTCGATTTATCCGACATGGGGGTTCGTCACCCTTGCATGCGGCAATCACGGTGGGGTGGTCAGCAATTCCACACTTGATGTGGTGCGAGACAATGAGACCATCGCCAAACTGCTCGTGACTGCGGTCGAAAGCAATTCAGCCTCCGCCAGCATCATTCCGGATTCCGTTGCAAAAGATGTTACATTGATGGTCGGCGACCGGGTCATTCCAGCGGTTATAGCCAAACCCGTCATCGTGCCCAAACCCGCCGCAGCATCCAAGCCGGCCGTTGTACCCAAACCGGCAGATGATCTGCCAGCTGCGGAACCCGCGGCCACGCCGGAACCCGCCGCCACGCCGGAACCCGCGGCCACGCCTGATGCTGCGGCCACGCCGGAACCCGCCGCCACTCCACCCGCCGCCGAGATCAAGTAATTGATTCATTTCCAAAATCCTTTGCACGGAATTCCCATGAAAAAAGTTATTCTTTACAGTGTTGTCATTCTCGCCGCCGGCGGTGCCTCTTTCTTCACCTACAAGCATTCCGTGAAGTTTGAGGAATTGCAGAAAGATCGTCTCGCGACCATCGTCACCAAGGACGAGGTTTTCGCGAACGCCGTCGCGGAACAAGCCAAGCTTGGGAAGGAAAAGGCGACGCTGGCCGAATCCCAACAGAAACGTGCGGAAGTGACCCAAAGCATCGCCTCGCTCAAGGCTGCGGGAGCTGACATGGAACGCGAAGTTGCCGCACTTGACACCACGCTGAAAGCTCAGGATGCGGAATTTGCAGAATTGGAAAAGACCCTCAAGGAAGTGAATAAGATCCTCGAGGATCTTGGCGGGGGAGTGACCCTCGATACCCTGCCAGAAAAGATCCAGCAAATTGAAGACGACAAGAAAGCCCGGATGTTGAAGCTGGAGGAATTGACCACCCTTGTGGGGGCTGCGGAAAAACTTCTGGAGAAAAACCGCGCGGAGGTGGATCGTCTGGTGAAAAAGGATAACGAACGCAATAAGCGCATCAGGCAGAATTCCTTGGAAGCTTCAATCACTGCGGTGGATCAGGATTGGGGTTACCTGATTATCGGTGCCGGTTCGAACTCCGGGTTCACGCCGCAAACCACCTTGATCGTCAAGCGCGACGGTCGGCTGATCGGACGCGTCCGTCCGTCTAAAATAGAACCCACCCAGACGATTGCCGACATTGATTTTTCCAGCCTCGCCGTCGGCGTGCGCATTCAGCCGGGCGACCGCGTGATGCTCATGAAGCCCAACGCGAACTGACGCGCCGGCAGGAAATTTTTCATTTCAAGCTCTGCGGGCTTGCATGCTGCGGAGCTTGTTTTATGGTCGGCCCATGAAGCGTCATATTTCGCTGCTGCTTGTCATTTTGGGAATGGGTTTCGGATTGTCCTCGTGTGTCAACCAACCCGAGAAAAAACCGGTAGGACCGGTCACCGAAACGAGCCAAATCCCATGGAACACTCCGGTTGCCGGACAAGGGCAAGGACAGTTCGGCATGATGCCGCAAAACCAATACCGTAGGTAGGGCCGGCGAGTCTCAGGCGAGACCGGCGCGGACGAGGAGAGGTTCGAGTTCCGGGTTGCGGCCCATGAAGCGGCGGTAGAGATCGTCTGGGGGAGCGGAGTTGCCTGTGCTGAGGATGTGTTCGCGGAATGATCGGCCGGTTTCCGGATTGAGAATCCCTTCGTTCTGGAAGCGGCTGAAGGCATCGGCGTCCAGCACTTCGGACCACTTATAGGAATAATAGCCGGCGGCATAACCGGTGGGACTGCCAAAAATGTGGTTGAAGCGGCGCAACATCGAGGGGGATTCGGATTTCAGCGGCGGACGGTAATCGGCGAGAACCGCGCGCTCCACGGCGTCGATATCCTTGCCGAGCCAGGCGTCGAGGTGGATGTGCAGTTCGAGATCGAGCTTGGCAAATGCCAACTGGCGCATGAAGCCCGAGGCGCTGAGGTAATTTCTTGCGGCGAGCATTTTGGCAAAGAGGTCTTCCGGGATGGTCGCTCCGGTTTCATGATGCCGGGCGAAAAGATCGAGCGCTTGACGGTCCCAACAGAAGTTTTCCATGATCTGCGAGGGCAGTTCGACAAAATCACATGGCACGCGGGTGCCTGATAGATATTTCACCGGCACCTGGCTGAGCATGCCGTGGAGCAGGTGGCCGAACTCGTGAAAGATGGTTTTCACCTCGCTGTGGGTGAGCAGGGCGGGATTGTCATCGACGGGCGGACTCATATTGCCGATGATCAGGCCGAGGTGCGGCTCGCCGAGGGCACCGGTGTGGAGCGAGTTCATCCAGGCCCCGCCGCGTTTCGACTCGCGCGGATGCCAATCCGCATAAAACGATCCGAGATGGGCCGCGGTATGCGAGTCGTGGATTTCGTAAAACGAAACCTCGGGATGCCAGACTTCGACGGCGGCTGGCCGGTTCTCGCGTGCGGATGGAGAACACCCGGGTGTTAGACAACCGGTTTCCAACTGACGGATAGTGACCCCGAAAAGGCGGGCCGCGATTTCAAACATGCCGGACATCACGCCATCGACCGGGAAATACGGACGCAACACCTCGTCATCGAAATCGTAGTTTTCCTTGCGCTGGCATTCGGCCCAGTATGCGACCTCCCACGGTTCGAGGGCGGCTACGGGTTGGCCGGTCCTTGCGGCCTTGTACTGGGCCAACTGGTGGTAATCCGCATGGAAGGCGGGCCGGATGCGGGCATGCAGGTTTTCAATGAAATCCAGCGCGCTGGAACCGGTTTTGGCCATGCGCCGCAACAATGTCAGATCCGCGAAATGGCGATGACCGAGAATGACGGATTTCTCATGACGCAACTGCAGAATCTGCCAGACGAGCGGGGTGTTGTCATAGGCGCCGTAAGCGCCCACTTGCATGGAGGCTTCCCAAACCTGGCGGCGCAGAGCGTCGTCGTGCAAGTGCTGCATGACCGGAAACATCGACGGGAACTGGAGGGTGAATCGCCATGCCGGTTGCCCGTCGGTGGCGATGCCCTTGGCGCGGGCGCTGGCAGCAGCCCCGGCTATGGCGGATTCGGGAAGCCCGGCGAGTTGCGCCGCGTCGGTCAGGACCAGTTCCCACGCGTTGGTCGAGTCCAACACATGTTCGGAGTATTGCTTGGTGAGCAGGGAAAGCTGCGCCTCGATGGCGGCGACGCGTTCTTTGGAGTGTGGTGGCAGGTCGGCACCCGCCTGGCGGAAATCGGCAAGGGTTTCCATCACGAAACGCTTCCTGATAGAATCGAGAGGCGCACAGCCCGGTCCTTCGCCAAACGCCTTGAGCACGGCCCACAGGCGAGCGTTCAGAGGGATGGAAGAATAAAAATCCGTGACCTCCGGGAGCATCCTGTTGAGAGCCTCGCGCTGTACCGGGGTGTCACAAACCGAGTCCAGATGGTTCAGGCGCTCCCATCCGCGGTCGAGTTCCTCGGTGGCGTTTTCCAGCGCGAGAAAGGTGCTGTCATAACTGGCGGTGGCCGGGTTCTGGGTGCAAATCTCTTCGATCGCCTGCTTTGATAGATCCAGCGCGTGGCGGATGTCCGGCTCGATGTTTTCGGGTGTTAGAGTGGACCAGCGGACGTGGAAATCCGGCGCGAGGAACGGGTGCATGAGGGTGGAAGTCGGGTGCACGTGATCGCCGCTATTCCGGGTTCCCGGCTTTCGCTGCCGGCGGAGATGAGGCTGGAACAAAATTTGCCAGCGGTCTGACGAGATTGGTCGGCAGGGGGAACACGCGCTCGAAGATGCCGGGGGCGATTTCCTGGGATTGGGTGTAGGCGTCGCGGATCATTTCGAGTTTGGCGTCGAGGTTATCGATGTAATGAAGGGCGAAGGCCTCCGGGGTGCGCGGCAGCACGGGCGAGCCGAATTGATGCTCGCCGTGGTGGCTGCCGACGAGGTGGAGGAGGTGCAGCCGGGTTTCTTCGGCGCTGGGTTTGAGATCGCCCCAGGCGGCGGCCTCCGGCGACTCTAACAAATCGCGCCAGAGTTTGTTGACCAGTTCGATGCCGAGCGGGATATGTCCTAACATTTCTCCGTGAATACTCAGGATCTGGGCGAAGCCGTGTTCCGGGTAGGCGTTCTCCCAGAGTTTTCCGCAGTCGTGCAACAACACCCCGGCGAGCAACAGATCGCGGTTGAGTTCCGGATAAACCTGACACAGGACATCGGCGGCACGCATCATCTGGGCGACGTGCTCGACCAAGCCGCCGCGGCGCGCGTGGTGGTTGCGTTTGGCGGCGGCGGTGCGGCGGAAGCGCTCGCCCATCTGCGCGAAAAACCGCTGGCAGAGCGCGTGCAAGCGGGGCTCGGTGATGGAGTCGCAGAATTGTTGGATATCCGCGAAGTCGCGGTCTTGTTTGGCGCGGGTGGCCGGATCACCGTCATAAAAGGCGTCCAGCGCCTGGACGTCGGGCGGATGAAAGGCGAGGTCGCGGGACTCGATGCCATAGGAGTTCTGGGTCCATTTGCCTTCAAGGCGGACGACGGCGGCATCAGCCAGGGCTTCCGCATTCTGATAGAGTGGCGAATCCGACCAGATTTTGAGGTGGAAATTTCCGGTGGAATCCGCGAACACGAGTTCGAGGTAGGGTTTGCCGGCTTTGGTCTTGCGGGTGGTGCGGGACTGGAGCTGCGCGTGGACGGCGGCGGCGACGGGGGTTTCTCCCGCGAGTTCCTTGAGGGCGGCAATGGTGATAGGACTCACGCGCCGTACTATGAACGGACGCGGCGGTGACGCAAGCGAGGATCGTCAGCGAGGATCGTCAGCGAGGATCGTCAGGCAGTGGGCGACGCAGATCCAACAGGCTTGCAACGGGCGTCAGGCAGGATGAGGCCGAGGGCTCATTTCTAGCGGGAGACTGGCCCTGCAAGCGGGCCGCAGGCGGATTGTGTAAAATCTGCTTGGTTGCGTGATACGCGCCGCCTATGGCAGGATCGTTCTGTGATGAATCCCGATACTCCCCGACCGCTTTGTGTGGATGCACCCGATCACGAACTCGCCGACCACAGCGGGATCATCCAAGTGTCTGCGGATCCGGAGCATGCGAGCATTGACGTGGTGTTCGATCCGGCGGTGCTGAGCGAAAGCGACGTGCGCTCGTTTATCAACGAACATATCTCACAGGTTGAATCCGCGATCCGCAAATGCACGTTCCGGCTGGATGGCAACGCCTGTGAGGCCTGTGCCCAGAAACTGGAGAAAAAAGTAGGTCGCATTCCCGGGGTGCGGCGGGCCACCGCCACCTACCTCGGCAAGGTTCTATCAGTGACCTTCGATTCCGACATCGAACCCGAAGACCAGATTGTCAGCGACCTGCAAAAAACCGGGGCTGCCATCAAGCCCTTGGCATCGCGTGGCACCATCACACGATCGCTCGCGCAAAAAATCCTCGCCGGGGATCTCAACGAGGAAATTTCGTGCGGGATCGGCCTGGTGTTTCTGATAGTCTCCCTGCTGGTGGAAAAGATGGCGGGCATCGGGCCTCTAACACACCACTTGCTTTATGTCGGGGCCTATGTTTTCGCCGGCCAGCAGGGCGTGCGTTCGGCGCTGGCGTCGTTGCGCGAGCGGGTGCTGGATGTGGATGTGTTGATGGTGCTTGCCGCGCTCGGTGCCGCTGCCATCGGAGCGCCCTTCGAAGGGGCCTTGCTGCTCTTTCTATTCAGTTTTTCCAACGTGCTCCAGCGGCACGCGATGGAGCGCACCCAGCGGGCCATCGAATCGCTGCTCACCCTGCGGCCCAGCGAAGCCCTGGTAAAACGCGCCGGCGGCACCGAAAAAGTCGCGGTCGAGGATTTGGAAATCGGCGAGATCGTCATCGTGCGGCCCGGCGAACAGATTCCGGTGGACGGCGTGCTGTGTGAAGGCAGCACCCATGTCGATGAATCCTCCCTAACAGGAGAATCCATGCCCGTCGCCAAAGCCATCGGCAGTGCGATTTTTGCCGGCACGCTCAACCAGAGTGGCGGCATCGAGCTGCGGGTGACCAAGCGCTCTGATGACTCCACGCTATCACGCATGGTGAAACTTGTGGCGGAGGCGCAGGCGGAAAAATCCAAGACCCAGCGGTTCCTGGAAAAAGCCGAGCAGTACTACGCGATGGGGGTGATTGCCTTCACCATCGGGGTGTTTCTGGTGCCGTTTTTCCAAGGTGCCACTTTCGCGCACGCGTTCTATCGGGCGATGACGATCATGGTGGTGGCCTCGCCGTGCGCGCTGGTCATCAGCACGCCGGCCACCGTGCTTTCGGCCATCGGCGGCGCGGCGCGGCGCGGCATCCTCATCAAGGGCGGATCCCATCTCGAACGCGCCGCCCAAATCGATATCGTCGCCATCGATAAAACCGGCACGCTCACAGTAGGCAAACCATCTCTAACAGAAGTGGTCACCGCAGGCGGTATCCACCCGGTTGCCAATCCGTTGCCCGCCGATCTCCTCGCGCTGTTGCGCGTCGCTGCCGCGCTCGAAGCGAAGTCCGAGCACCCGCTGGCCCATGCCATCGTGCGTAGTGCCGCCGCGCTGGGCATCGACCCGCCGGCGGCCACCGACTTCCAATCCACCGCCGGCAAAGGCGCGGAAGCCACGATCGATGGCGCCCGTTATCTGGCTGGCAGCGAACGCTTGTTCCGCGAACTCGAGGCCGGCGGCCTAACAATGTTAGAGACCCTCTCAAAACCGCTGCACGCCGATGGCAAAACCTGCGTCTGGCTGGGCTCGCGCGTCGGCGACGAGGTCACCGCCCTGGCGGTGCTGGCATTGGCCGACACCATCCGCCCCGCAGCACGCGACCTCACCCGGAACCTGAAATTGTTAGGAGTTAGGAAAGTCGTGATGCTTACCGGCGACCACCGCCTTGTCGCGGATGCCATTGCCCGCGAGGCGCACGTCGATGAGGTGCACGCCGAGTTGTTGCCCGAGGACAAGCTGCATGTCATCCGCCAATTGAAGCAGGAGGGCGTGGTGATGATGGTGGGTGACGGCGTGAACGACGCGCCGGCCCTGGCCATGTCCGATATCGGGGTGGCGATGGGCGCGGCGGGCACCGACGTCGCGATGGAGACGGCGGACATCGTGCTGATGGGCGACCGCCTGGAGAACATCCCGCTTTTGTTAGCCCACACCCGGCGGGCGAAGCGCGTGCTGTTGCAGAACCTGGTATTCTCCAGCGCCGTGATCGTGGCGCTGGTCGGCGCGGCCCTCGGGTTTGCGCTGGCCTTGCCGTTAGGCGTTGTCGGCCATGAAGGCAGCACCGTGCTGGTCTGCCTCAACGGCCTGCGGCTTCTGCTCATCGGTAAAAGCCTGGCGTAAGATCCATGGGCCGGGTGGCTTCGATTACCGGCATGCAGACCCGAAGCGTAATCAAGATAGACCCGGAAATCATGAGCGACACGCCGTGCTTTGTCGGCACGCGGGTTCCCGCCCGCACGCTGATGGATGATCTTGAAGGCGGCGACTCATTGGCGGCGAGTCTGGAGACTCGCGGTCCGGCGCGAGACACGCAAGCGCAAGTGGAATCCTGATCATTTATCAGACAA